>DATDBI010000310.1:0-35708 GCA_036524915.1 Lysobacter sp.
GCATGCGACTACCATGTCGCGTTTCTGCGATCCGAGTCCCCCGATGAAAGTCCCCGCCTATCTCGACGACACCCAGATCGAACAGCTGGCCGAACTGCTGGAGCAGCGCGCCGTGCCCTTCAAGGGCTTCAACCTGGAAGCACTTGATGGCTACCTGTCCGCGCTTGCGGTCGGCCCGGAGACGATTCCGTTCGAGCAGTGGCAAGGCCCGGTCTGGGGCTCGCAGCCGCGCTGGAAGGACGACGAGGAGCGCGAACAGGTGGAAGCACTGCTGCAGGGCCACTGGAACATGGTCAGCCAGCGCGTGCGCTTCGGCGACGACGATCTGCCCGACCATCTCGCGCCGCTGCTGTGGCTGCCCGAGGACCCGGAAGAGGAGCAGGAAGACGAGCTTGATGTCGGCCGCGACTGGGCCTTCGGCTTCTTCCGTGGCGTCGAGCTGAGCGAGATTCCGTGGGATGCCTGGCTGGACGAGCACGAGTGGATCGACGAGATCTTCCTGCGCTTCGACCGCCTCGCCAGTGGCGAGATCATCGGCGAGGATCCGGAGCAGCCGGGCACGCCGGTGAGCTACCGCGAGCGCCTGGAGATCATCGCAAGCCTGCCGGGCATGCTCGCCGACCTGCACCACCAGCGCATCGAGGCACTGACGCCGCGCGAGCCGATCCGCAAGGAAGCCACGCCCGGCCCCAACGAGCCGTGCCCGTGCGGCAGCGGCAAGAAGTACAAGAAGTGCTGCGGCGCGGCCTGAAGTAGCCACACGCCTCCCTGACCGTCAGCGGCCAGGGAGGGGCCGAAGAGCCAACACCCCCGCGTATGGTGGCCGGCAACGCACACACCGTTGCAGTCCGCCGCTTTGAAGGCCCCGCCGAAACCGCGACAATGCGACGGTTGCGCGCCCGCGGGCGCGCGTCGCCATCGGCACTCACCGGCACCGCCGGTATTGCCCGGCCCGACCAGGCCTCCCGACCACACTGCATCTGCAAGCGAGTCACGCCGACATGCCCCAAGCCACCATGACCCCCAAGATCATCTACACGCTGACCGACGAAGCGCCGTACCTGGCCACGCAGTCGTTGCTGCCGATCGTCGCGGCGTACACCGCCACCGCGGGTATTGCGGTGGAGACGCGCGACATCTCGCTGGCCGGCCGCATCCTGTCGCACTTCCCGGACTTCCTGAAGGATGACCAGAAGATCGGCGACCACCTCGCCGAGCTGGGCGAACTGGCCACCACGCCGGACGCCAACATCATCAAGCTGCCCAACATCAGCGCCTCGGTGCCGCAGCTCAAGGCGGCCATCGTCGAGCTGCAGCAGCAGGGCTACGCGCTGCCGGACTACCCGGAAGAGCCGCAGGGCGAGCGCGAGAACGACATCAAGACCCGCTACGACAAGGTCAAGGGCAGCGCGGTCAACCCGGTGCTGCGTGAAGGCAACTCCGACCGCCGCGCGCCGGCGTCGGTGAAGCAGTACGCACGCAAGCACCCGCACCGCATGGGCGCATGGAACAGCGCGTCGAAGTCGCACGTGGCGCACATGGACGGCGGTGACTTCTACGGCAGCGAGCAGTCGCGCCTGATCGAGCAGGCCGGTACGGTCTCGATCGATCTGGTCGGCAAGGACGGCCGCCGCAACATGCTCAAGACCAACATCAAGGTGAAGGCCGGCGAGCTGATCGACGCCTCGGTGATGAGCGCAAGCGCGCTGTCGAGCTTCGTCGACGCGCAGATCGAAGATGCCAAGGCACAGGGCGTGCTGTTCTCGCTGCACCTGAAGGCGACGATGATGAAGGTCTCCGACCCGATCATGTTCGGCATCGTGGTCAAGCGCTTCTTCCGTGACGTGCTGGCAAAGCACGGCAAGGAACTCGACCAGGCCGGCTTCGATGCCAACAATGGCCTGGGCGACCTGTACTCGCGCCTGTCGTCGATGCCGGCCGACGTGGCCGCCGCGATCGAGACCGATATCGTCACCGAGTACACGCGCCGTCCGGCGCTGGCGATGGTCAACTCCGACAAGGGCATCACCAACCTGCACGTGCCCAGCGACGTGATCGTCGACGCGTCGATGCCGGCGATGATCCGCGACTCGGGCTGCATGTGGAACACCGACGGCAAGCTGCAGGACACCAAGGCGGTGATCCCGGACCGCTGCTACGCCGGCATCTACCAGGCGGTGGTCGACGACTGCAAGGCCAACGGCGCGTTCGACCCGGCGACGATGGGCAGCGTGCCCAATGTCGGCCTGATGGCGCAGAAGGCCGAAGAGTACGGCTCGCACGACAAGACCTTCCAGATCCCCGCCGACGGCACCGTGCGCGTGCTCGACGAGGCCGGCAACGTGCTGATGGAGCACGCGGTGGAAGCGGGCGACATCTGGCGCATGTGCCAGACCAAGGACGCGCCGATCCAGGACTGGGTCAAGCTCGCCGTCAACCGCGCGCGCCTGAGCCACACCCCGGCGGTGTTCTGGCTGGACCCGCAGCGCGCGCACGATGCCAACGTCATCGCCAAGGTCGAGCGTTACCTCAAGGACCACGACACCACTGGCCTGGACATCCGCATCCTCGCGCCGGTCGATGCGATGAAGCTGTCGCTCGAGCGCATCCGCAAGGGCCAGGACACCATCTCGGTGACCGGCAACGTGTTGCGCGACTACCTGACCGACCTGTTCCCGATCATGGAGCTGGGCACCAGCGCCAAGATGCTGTCGATCGTGCCGCTGATGGCCGGCGGCGGCCTGTTCGAGACCGGCGCCGGCGGCTCGGCACCCAAGCACGTGCAGCAGTTCGTCGAAGAGGACTACCTGCGCTGGGATTCGCTCGGCGAATTCCTGGCGCTGGCTGCCTCGATCGAGCACATGGCCGACCGTTACGGCGACGCACGCGTGCGCGTGCTGGCCGACGCGCTCGATGCCGCCAACGGCAAGTTCCTCGACAACGACAAGTCGCCCTCGCGCAAGGTCGGTGGCATCGACAACCGCGGCAGCCACTTCTACCTGGCGATGTACTGGGCGCAGGCCCTGGCCGCGCAGGACGCCGATGCCGGCCTGAAGGCGCGCTTCGCCAAGCTTGCCAGCACGCTGGAAGCCAATGAGGCGAAGATCGTCGAAGAGCTCGGTGCGGTGCAGGGCAAGCCGGTGGAGATCGGCGGCTACTACCACCCGGATCTCGCGTTGACGGCCAAGGCGATGCGGCCGAGCGCTACGTTCAATGCGGCGGTGGCGGCGCTGTAAGGCGCTTCCCCCTCTCCCTCGGCGCTTCGCGCCTGTCCCTCTCCCACAAGGGGAGAGGGATCTGTGCTGCCGGGAAGTGACGGGTTGTGTGCTCTTCCTTCTCCCCTCGTGGGAGAAGGTGGCCTGAGGGGCCGGAAGAGGGGAAGCGGCGAAGCCGCTACAGCCTCACCTCAGCGAACGTACGGCAACGACGCGTTGCGATCGCGCTCCTGCTCGCGCTGCTGGAACAACCGGTTCGCCTTTTCTTCGGTCATCTCGAACTTCGGCGCCACGTACGGAAGCAGCAGGCGCAGCCATGAACTGCTGATGCGTCGCGCCTCTTCCGGACAGCTCTTCGCACGCGCCTGCGGTAAGTCGCCATCGGTGACGATGCTCAGGTAGCGCGCCGGATCGCTGCCATACAACAGGCACTGCAGGTTGAAGTAGCGCTGCTCGCCGAGCGCATGCTCGTCGGCATAGGCGTCAAGGTTGTATTCGCCGGTACTGCGTGCGAGGAACCAGTTCGACGCCATGCGCAGGTTCTCGGTGACCACGCTGGTGGATTCGTCCAGGCCGGCGAAGCGCAGCATCAGCGTGGTCGCCAGCTGGTCCACCGCATCCTCTTCGCGCCCGGTGATCGGGATCTGCAGCATGTTGATCAGCGCATGGCCGGTCTCGTGCAGGAGGATGAAACGCACGTTGGCCTCCAGGTAACGCTGCGCGTAGCCCTCGCCGAGCTTGTTCTGCGCGGCCATCTCGCGGCCGCGCTCGAGCAGCACCTTCATCGTCTCGTAGCACATGACCACTTCGCCGCGTTCGGGCGAGTAGAAGGCGTTGGGCTCGCCGCACTCGGCGGTGAGGTAGTTGATCTGCCGCGGCAGCATCAGCATGCCGTCGATGGCGTGCACTTCCGGCAGCTTGTGCAGCATGTCGCCGTCGTGGGCGAGCTTGTAGAACTCCTCCAGCGCCGGATTCTTGGGCTTCACGTATTCGTAGCCGAACTGCACGCCGCCGACCTTCGATTCGGCGTCGGCGGCCTTGCCGAATACCACCGGCTTGAGCGCGGCCAGCTCGTCGGACACGGCCTTTTCGGCCTCCGCACGGCCTTCTGCGCGGCCTTGCGCGCGCGCGGCTTCGATCTTCGCGGCCTCGCGCTTGCCTACAACGAGCGAATAGCCAAAGGCGCCGCTGACCGCACCCAGGGCCAACGACAAGGTGACGATGAGAACTCTAGGCGACATGCGCTTCCCCGTTGCGCTTCACAGGCGTGGCAAACCACAGCGCCACGGCAGGATCGTAACGGCTTGGCGGTCGCGACGGAACCGCCGTCTCGTTCAGGTGGCGTGGCCCTGCGCGGCCGTCGCCTCCGGGCGTATCCGCACCGCCCACAGCACGCCTGCGATCAGCAGGGCGATGCCCAGCAAGGTCAGCGCGCCCGGCATCGCGCCTCGCAGCGCGAAGGCATAGGCGAGTGCCGCGAGTGTCTCGAACACGATCAGCTGCCCGGCCAGGGCCGTCGGCAGTCGCTGGCTGGCTTCGTTCCAGCAGGTGGTGCCGAGCCAGGAAGCAAACAGGCCAATGGCCGCCATCAAACCGACGAAGAACCAGGGGCGCGGACCGAAGGGCATCGGGAATTCGGCGCCGGCCAGCGCCATGCCCAGCCACAGCAGGCCATAGCCTGCCGCCGCCAGGGGCAGTGTGGCCACGCCCTGCGCGGTCGCCCAGGTGCGCGGGCTGCGGTCGGGGTTGGCGCGCAACCAGTCGGCATTTCGCAAGGGGTACCAGGTCCAGCAGGCGACGGCGACGACGGCGAGCAGGGCGCCCTGGGCGTAGCGCAGGGAATCTGCGTTGGGGTCGGCGCGCATGGCCTGCAGCTCGACGTGATTGACGCAGCCGATGCCGGTGGCGATCAGCAACAGCGACGGCAACAGCCTGAGCCACGGCAGGCGTCCGTCGCGACGGTGATCGCGCAGGTTGGCGCTGATCGCGATCACCACCGGCAAGGTGCCGATGATCATCGTCGGCAACGGCGCGCCGGCACGTTGGATGGCGCTGGCCAGGCACAGGTAATAAAGAAGGTTGCCGATGACGGCCAGCTTCACCGCTTCGATCCAGTCGCCGCGGGTGAGGCGCCGCAGCGCGGCGCGATCCATCCACGCCAGCGGCAGCGCGATCAGGCCGAAGGCGAGGTAGCGTCCCACCGACTGCAATGCCGCGGGGTACTCGGGCAGCAGCAGCGGGCCGACAAACACCAGGCCCCACATCAGGCCGGCGGCGAGTGCGTAAAGGGTTCCGATCCACATTCGCGCAGCTTGCGCGGTGTCCGCGGCATTGTCTTGAACCAGATTGCGCCCGCCCGCCCGGCCTGCATGCGCGCAAGCGCCGCTGGTAACCTGTCGCCGACGGCGAACGCGCCGGACTCTGGGCACGGCGGCGCATCCCCCATGAATGCACTGGACTCGGTCGACAAGCAGATCCTTACCATCCTGTGTGAGAACGCCCGGATCTCCATGAAGGATCTGGCCGGTGAGATTGGCCTGTCGGCGCCAGCTGCCGCCGACAGGGTGCGCCGGCTGGAAGAACGCGGCGTGGTCCGCGCGTTCACGGTTGAGCTCGATCCGGTGGCGATGGGTTACGGGTTGCAGGCGATCGTCCGTATCCGTCCGATGCCGGGCAAGCTGCACCTTGTCCAGGAACTCATCACGCAGATCCCGGAGTTCGTCGAGTGCGACAAGGTCACCGGCGATGACTGCTACATCGCGCGCCTGTTCGTGCGAAATATCGAAGCGCTCGACCAGGTCCTCGACCGGATCGCCGACAAGGCCGAAACCAGCACGGCGATCGTGAAGGCCCAGACCATCAAGCGCCGTCCGCCTCCCTTCGGTCCGTAAGGCCTCTTCAGGGCGCCAAGGCGGAATTCGCGTTTCGCTTTCGATTATCAGGCGAACGCGCGGATCGACCTTCGCCAAGCCATCGTTTTGCCGACATCACCGCGCCATTCTCTGCTTTCCTCCGCAGGAAGCAGAACGATGGAACGCAAGTGGCAGGGCACCACCGAAATGACGGCCGCGATGGCCATCCTCGGCACCATTGGCTGGTTCGTCGTGGCGTCGGGCGTGCCCGCGCTGGGCGTGGTGTTCTGGCGCTGCGCGCTGGGCGCGATCACGCTGCTGGTCATCTGCCTCGGGCTTGGGCACCTGCGCTCGCTTCCGTCGCGCCGCGTGTTGATGCTGGCGGCGCTCGGCGGTGTCGCAATCGTCCTCAACTGGCTGCTGCTGTTCGCGTCGTATTCGCGGGCGTCGATCTCGATGGCCACGGCGGTCTACAACACCCAGCCTTTCATGTTGGTGCTGTTCGGGGCGCTGTTCCTGTCGGAGCGCCTGACCGCGACCAAGGTCGTGTGGCTCATGGTGGCGTTCGGCGGACTGCTCCTGGTCGTGCAGGCCACGCCCGGCGCCGACGTGGTGGATGGGCAGTACCTGTCGGGCATTGCCATGGCGCTGGCCGCGGCATTCTTCTGGGCGGTCGCGGCGATCCTGGCAAAGAAGCTCACCGGCACGCCGCCACACCTGATCGCGTTGATCCATGTGCTCGTGGGCACGGCGATGCTGGCGCCGTTCCAGTTCGCGATCGGGTTTCCCGCCGGGGCCCGCACCTGGAGTCTGCTGGCGGTCGTGGGGGTCGTGCACACCGGGCTGGTGTACATCCTGTTGTACAGCGCCATCCAGAAGCTGCCGACCCACCTGCAGGCATCGCTGTCGTTCGTCTATCCGGTGGTGGCCATCGTCGTTGACCGGATCGCGTTCGACCGCCACCTCGAACTGCTGCAGATCATCGGTGGCCTGGCAATCCTGGTCGCGGCAGCCGGCATGAACCTGGGGTGGCAGGTACCGCGCCTGCGGCGCACCCAACGGGACCGCGCGGGTTGAGGCCTGTCGCTACCGGGCCGGGCGTGTCTGACCGGCAGGCCGGATCTGCGTGCGGTAACGCGCGGGCGTGACCCCGTAGCGGCGGGCGAAGGCGCGGGTCAGGTGCGCCTGATCGCTCAGGCCCACGGCAGCGGCCACGCGCGCGGGCGCTTCGCCGTCGGCGAGCAGGCGCTTGGCTTCGAACAGCCGCAGTGCCATCAGCATCTGTTGCGGCGTGGCGTGGTGGACGGCGCGGAAGCTGCGCAGGAAATGGAATGGACTAAGCCCGGCCACCGTCGCCAGTTCGTCCAGGGTCAGCGAGCGGTCCAGGTGTGCGCGCAGGTAGTCGATGACGCAAGTGAAGCGCGGGGCAGCCTGCGTCGCCGCGGGCGGGCGCCGTGCCTGGCGACCGAATGCGTCGAGCAGCTGCAACAGCAGGCTGTCGAACTCCAGCGGTTCGCTTGCGTGCCAGAGCTTGTCGAGCAGCGCGGTCGCCTGTCGCGCGCTCGCCGGATCATGGGCGACGGCATCTGCGAACCACCAGCCGCGCTCGCCCGTGACCTCTTCGACCACATCCGGGTCGATATAGGCCATGCGGTAGCGCCAGCCACCTTCGGTCTCGGCGCGTCCGGTGTGCAGTGCATCGGGATTCATCAGCACCAGCGAATCCGGCGGCGCGAGATGCTCGCTGCCGCAATAGCGGAAGCGCTCGACGCCGGACTCGATCGCGCCCAGGCCGAAGGCTTCGTGCGTGTGTGGGTCGAACGCGTGGCGGACGATGTGCGCGCGGTACAGCTCGATGCCGCATCGGTGCGCCGGCCGCCGGAACTGCGCCACGTCCCGGGGATGCTCGAACTGTACGGGGACACCCTGCATGCGCCGATGATGCCACGCAGCCTCGCTGGTCGGGTCAGTAGCGACCCAGATGCAGTGGCGGATAGACAGGCTGCGAGGTCAGGTTGAGGACCCCATCGTCGACGTCGTCACCGTGCAGGCCCGCGCTCGACAGGGCGAAGGCGCGCGGCTCGAACGGGCGGCGCGCATAGCGCTGTCCGAACATCGGAACGCCGAAGGCCAGGTCATGGCCGACAGCACCGGTATCGCGCAGTGACTCGTTCTTGAACAGTTCCATGGCATGGCTCCGTGGGGGAAGGGAGTGACCGGGCCGTGGCGCCTTCCCTGGCACCACCTCGATTCGATCTCAGGCTAGGCGCCGCCGGTGACAGGGCGCCTTCGCCGACATTGCCGTTGTGTTCCGTTCAAGCACGCGGCGCACGCGTCAGGCGCGGTGCCGGGTTCGTGTTCAGGCGCAACCACCCACGGCGCAGCACCGATCCAGGTCTGGCGCGAGCGCTGCCTCCCGGCGCTTGCGCGCTGCATTCGCGTGGCCCAGCGGGGCAAAGAACTTTTCCGATGCGGCAGCGTTGCCGTAGCTGTGCGAATAGCGGTCGTCGTCCTCATCGAAGGGATGCGGCTCGGCGAGACGGTCGTGCAGGAACAACAGGTTGGTGAAGATGTTCATGACGGACTCCCGGTGCGGTGTTGCCTGCCTGGCGTGGACAACTTCCTTGAACAGGTTGCAAGATAGACCCGCTAGAGGCGAAGAAAAAGCGACACTTTTGCAATCCAGCCTTGAATTCGATTCAAGGTGCAGCCAGCACCGCAGACACTGGAGCCTTGCCATGAGCCGTCCGCCCCTGCAGGCACTGATCGGTTTCGCCGCCGCCGCGCGCAGCGGCAACCTCACCCGCGCGGCCGAGTCGATGCACCTCACCGTCAGCGCCCTCAGCCATCAGATCCGCGCCATCGAAGAGCGTCTCGGGCGGCGCCTGTTCGTGCGCGGTGCCCGCGGCGTCCGCCTGACCGATGACGGCCAGGCGCTGTACGAACGCATCGCTCCGCACCTGGACGCGATCGAACGCGCATTGCAGCCGCGCGTGTGTCGCGATGATTCACTCACCATCACGCTGATGCCGTCGTTCGCATCGAGCTGGCTCATGCCGCGACTGCCGCGTTTCCTCGCCGCGCATCCGCAGTTGGAGATCAGCCTGCAGTCGAATGTCGGCGTGGTCGACTTCGCGCGCGACAGCGCGATCGACGCCGGCATCCGCTTCGGTCCGGGCAAGTGGCCGGGACTGGAGGCGGTGCACCTGTTCGACGACTGGGTGACGCCGACCGCCAGTCCAGCCCTGCTCGAGCGCCTGGGTTATCCGACTCTCCAAACGCTGGGCAGTTTCCCGCTGCTCGGCGCACCCGGTGGCCGCTGGAGCGAATGGTTCGCGGAGTTCGGCGGCACGCCGCCGGACCGGTTCGTCGCCATCCTCGACGATTCGGAGAACCTGCATCGCGCCGCGGTCGAAGGGCTCGGCATCGTGCTCGGACGGATGACGCTGGCGCGTCCGCTGATCGACGCCGGTCGCCTGGTGCCGTTGTTCGACGAGCGCTTCAAGGCCGAGTTCGCGCATTACCTGGTGTTCCCGCCGCGCTCGCGTGGGCACGGCGGCCTGGCGGTATTCCGCGACTGGTTGCTGGAGGAAGCGCAGGTCTACGAAGCCGCCGAAGCGGTGCCACCGCAACGTGCGAAACCTGCGCGGCCGCCGGCCGTGCCGGCGCCACGTAGCAAGCGCGGCAAGGCCGGGTGATGGCTGCGGCCGACGCCAGGGGTTAGGCTGGCGCCCCGTACCGAGCCATGGCCTGGAGCCCACCGCATGAAACGCACGCTTTCCGTCGCCTTGCTGTCCAGCCTGATTTCCGTTGCGATCGTCGGCGCACTTGACGCCACCGCCGCCACGAATGCCGCGAGCGCGAGTGCGCCGGCCGCCAAGAACGCCGCCGCACTCGACGCCGCCATCGCCGGCAGCACGCGCGATCCACGCAACGTCGCCCGTGACACGTACCGCCATCCGCGCGAGACGCTCACATTCTTCGGCGTGACGCCGCAGCAGACCGTCATCGAGATCACCCCGGGCAACGGCTGGTACTCGGAGATCCTGGCGCCGTACCTGAAGAATGGCCACTACGTTGCCGCGGTCCCGGACGACGCGATCCCAGGCCAGCCCAAGTACCGCTACGAGGCCAACAAGACCCTGCGCGGCAAGTTCGCCGGCAACCCGGCGGTGTACGGGACGCCGGAACTGCGCGGGTTCGATCCGAAGGCGCCGAACTTCGGCCCGGCCGGTTCGGCCGACACCGTGCTGACCTTCCGCAATGCCCACAACTGGGTCAGCGACGGCAATGCCGAGGCTTACTTCAAGGCATTCCATGACGTGCTCAAGCCGGGCGGCACGCTCGGTGTCGTCGATCACCGCGCCAAGCCAGGTGCCGACCTCGAAGCGCAGAAGAAGTCCGGCTACCTGACCGAGGCGCTGGTCATCCAGTACGCCAAGGGCGCCGGCTTCGTGCTCGAGGAAAAGAGCGAGGTCAACGCCAACCCGATGGACAGCACCGACCACCCGAACGGTGTCTGGACATTGCCGCCGGTGAACCGCCACGACGCCGCCGATGACGCCAAGTACAAGGCGATCGGCGAAAGCGACCGGATGACGCTGCGCTTCCGCAAGGCGAAATGATGGAACCCGGCACGGGAAGCGGCCATCCCGCTTCCCGTGTCGCGCACGCATGCTCATCGCGCTCAACAAACCTTACGGCGTGCTGTGCCAGTTCACCGATCGCAGCACGCCGCCGCGGCCGACGCTGGCCGGTTTCGGCCTGCCAGCGGACGTGTACGCCGCCGGCCGCCTCGATCACGACAGCGAGGGCCTGCTGCTGCTCACCGATGACGGCGCGCTCGCCCACCGCCTGACCGATCCGCGTCACAAGCAGCCCAAGACCTACTGGGTTCAGGTGGAAGGCGATCCCGGTGACGAGCAGGTCTCCTCGCTCGCGCTCGGTGTGGTTCTCAACGACGGACCGACGCGACCGGCACAGGCACGTCGCATCGAGGCGCCCTCGTTGTGGCCACGCGATCCACCGGTGCGCTTTCGCAAGACCGTGCCCGATGCCTGGCTCGAGATCACAATCAGCGAGGGCCGCAATCGCCAGGTGCGGCGCATGACCGCCGCGGTGGGACTGCCGACGTTGCGCCTGGTGCGGGTGGCGATCGGCCCGTACCGCCTTGGTGATCTCGCACTGGGCCAATGGCGCCACTGCGACTGAGGGCATCGCCGCGGGGCCCGGGCATCAACCTCGCGTCTCTTCGCGCGGATCCATGTCGCCCGACACGTTGGCCACCGGCACCGAGTTCGCGCCCGGTCGGGTCAACAGCAGCACGCCGCTGAGCACCACGGCGGTACCCACCAGTTGCACCACGGTGATGGGTTCGCCGAGCAACCAGGCGCCCAGGAACACCAGCGACACCGGCCCGATCACCGACATCTGCGCCGCCGATCCCGCGCCCAGGCGCGCCACCGCGCCCATCGTGAAGGTCACCGGCAGGAACGTGCAGAAAATCGCGTTGACCAGCGCCAGCCAGTACACCTGTGTCGGCAGCTGAAGCAGGTGGACGGGATCGCGCAGCAGCAGGTAGTGGATCACCGTCGCGGCGGTCGACACGCACATCGCATACGCCACCAGCCGCAGCGAGCCGATTCGCTGGATCAGCTGTCCCGACATGGCCAGGTACAGCGCGTAGCTCAGCGCCGCAAGCAGCACCAGTGCGCTGCCGAACAACACATGCTCGCCCTGCACGCGCAGGTTCTCGACGAACACCAGCGCGACGCCGGCATAGCTCACCGCCAGCGCGATCCATTCCTTGCGCGCGACCTTGCGACCGAACGCGAATACGCCGATCAGCAGCACGAAGGTCGGATTGAGGAACAGGATCAGCCGCTCCAGCGACACCGGGACGTACTCCAGGCCCCAGAAGTCGAACAGGCTCGACAGGTAATAGCCGAGCACGCCGAGGATCACGATCAGGCCGAAATCGCGTCGACTCATCCGTGTCCGGCCCGCGCGTCGCGACTCATGGATGCCGAGGGCCACGAACAACGGAAGCGACATCAGCATGCGCAGCGCCAGCACGTCGAGCGCGTCGATGCCGTAGCGGTACTGGAACTTGGCGAGGATCGCCTTGGCCGAGAACAGCACGGCACCGGTCGCGGCCAGGATGAAGCCGGTCCGCCGGGCCTGGCGCGCCGCAGGGTCGTGGCCTGGAACGGCGGCGGCGATGCGGCTCATGGCGCGCAGGGGCCGACGCGCTGTCCCGTACGCCGGGCAAAGGCGCCGCAGGCCCCGGCCTGCGGGGTCCGGTGGGCGGCAGCGCGGACGGACGGCGCAACCTGCAGCGGCGAGCAGCCCGGCAGTCGGGCGGATGGGGCGGCGGACCGGCTCATGGGGGTCGGGGCGGGAGTAGGGTGTTACATGATGCGACGCGTTGTGGTCGGTGGGGCAGACGCATCCCGCAACGCCGTGTTGCGGATCATGACCGGATGTCGACCGATGCCGGCACGTGATTGCGGGCGAAGGAGGTCAAATGCACGCAATCCGGCAGGTTTCTGCTAACGTCTGGCCCGATGCTGCCGCGGCGCGAAAGGGGACGTCGCCGCCACGGGGACACGGACGCATGGCCATAGCTACAAGCAATTCGGGCCGAATTCTGGTCGTTGACGACCAGAACGTGAACCTGCGCGTGGTCGGAACCCTCCTTGTCCGCCAGGGCTACGAGGTGATCACGGCCGGCAGCGGCGAGGAAGCGCTCCAGCGCTATGTCGAATCGCCACCCGACCTGATCCTGCTCGACATGATGATGCCCGGCATGGACGGGTTCGACGTGCTGGCGTCCCTGCATGAGCTCGGTCCGCTGCAGGTGCCGGTGGTGTTCGTCACCGCCGCCCACGATCGCGACCTGCTGCTGCGGGCCTTCGATGCCGGCGTCGTCGATTACGTCACCAAGCCCTTCCTCCCCGAGGAACTGCTGGCACGGGTCAACGCCCATGTCGGCCTGAAGCTGGCGCGCGACCGCCTCGAGCGGGTTGCCCGCGAGCGCGAGGAGCTGGTCAACCTGGTTGCCCACGATCTGAAGAATCCGCTCAGCAGCGTGCTGTTCGCCGGTGAACTGCTGCGCAGCGGCGCCTGCAAGCCCGAGCGCGTGCCTCGCTACCTGCAGATGATCCACGAGAGCGCGGACGACGCGCTGGGGTACATCCGCCACTATCTGGAAAGCCAGGCGGGGCGGTTGGCCCAGGAGATCCCGGCAGAGCGCGCCGACCTCGGCGAGACCCTGCAATGGCTGCTCCAGCGCTACGAAATACAGCTGGAAGCACGCGGCATCCGGGTCGACCTGCGTCCGCCTTCCGGACCGGCGCAGGTCGCCATCCACCCGCGCGTGCTGCGCCAGGTCAGCGAGAACCTGGTGACCAATGCCATGAAGTACGCTCCCGACTGCGAGTTGCTGCTCACTGCCCGCAGCGGTGCACCGGGCTACTGGCAACTGATCGTGGCCGACCGTGGGCCGGGCATTCCGACCCATCGCCAGCGCGAGCTGTTCAAGCCATTCGTGCGCCTGCACGAAGGCGCCGATCCGAACGGGCTGTCGAACGGACTGGGCCTGTCGCTGGCCAAACGCATCATCGCCAACGCCGGCGGCCAGCTCTGGTATGAGCCGCGGCGCAACGGCGGGGCGCGCTTCATCATAGAGCTGCCCGAGGCCGGCCCGATCACGATCGACTAGGCCCGCGGGCTATTCGGTCTGGGCCTGGCGGGTGCGGCGCGGCGCGGTCCGACGCTGGCTGGGCGGGCGTTTTGCCTCGACCCGGCGAGCGCTGCCTTCGATCGCCTCGCCACTGCCGTTTTCGGCGCGGCGGGCACGGCGCTTGGCCGCGTACCAGAGCAGGCCGGCGCCAGCGACGGCGGCGGCCACCAGCACCGGGTTGCGCCGGGCGAACTTGCCGGCCACCTGCACGCCGCCCTTGACCACACCCAGCTTGGCACCGGTTTCGAGCCATTTTCCGGCGCGCTGGGTGACGCTGGGCACCGCATGGCGAATGTTGTCGCCGACCGCGGTAGCCAGCTCCAAAGCGCGTTCGGGCAGGTCGGTGAACTTGCTCATCGTGGGTAACCTGTTGAGGCGTGGGCAGGGCTGCAGTGTCCACGCCGGTTCGTTGAAGCGGCGTGAGCGATGCGCGAGGTTGCCGGCTCGCGGCTGAATGCCGATCATGGCTGCTGCCTACGCTCGCTCCCGCGCGGTCCGCCATGATCCGAGTCTTGTCCAACGTGCTTTCGAACGCCGAGCTGCAAGCGGTGCGTGAGCTGTTGCCGCAGGTGCGCTTTGGCGACGGCCGGGTGACCAATCCCGACTCGTCGGTGAAGCAGAACCTGCAGGCGCCACAGGAAGACCCCGCCAACGCCCGCATCGCCCAGATCGCACGTGATGCGCTGATGCGGTTCCCGGAGCTGCGCGTGTTCGCGCAACCGCGGACCATGGCGCGGACCACGGTGGTGCGCTACGAACCGGGCATGAACTACGGCTGGCATGTCGACGAGGCGTTGTTCCCGTCGACGCCGCCGATGCGCAGCGACCTGTCGTGCACGGTGTTCCTCAACGACCCTGCCGACTACGACGGTGGCGAACTGACGATCCAGCTCGGCGCTCAGGAGCTGAGCTACAAGCTCGAGCCTGGCAGCGCGATCCTGTATCCGTCGACGACCATCCACCGGGTCACGCCGGTCACCCGTGGCGTGCGCCTTGCGGCCATCACCTGGTTGCAGAGCTGGGTGGCCGACATCGGCCAGCGCGAATTGCTGGTCCAGCTGGAAGAAGCACGCACGCTGGTCGTCAGCGGCGCCGATCGCCAGCGCCTGCAGGTGTTGCTGGAATCGCTGCGGACCAACCTGTTCCGGATGTGGGCCGACACCTGAGTCGCATGCCGGGCAGGTCCGGCGCTAGCGGCCGGCGATGACCCGCAATTGCGGATGTCGTTGCATGCGGTCTTCGACCCACGCCTCGCCCTCGGCGATCTCCGCGCCGTGCCGCTGCATCGCCAGCGCCAGGTCGTGGCCGCGATCGTCGCGGCTGTAGCCGTGTGACTGCGCCTTGGAGTAGCGGCTCCAGACCGGTGATTCCATGACCGCGTCCAGGCTGGACGGATCCAGCGACAGATGCCCGGCCATGCGCAGCAGTTGTTCGCGCGGTTGCGCCAGCAGCGCTTCGAAATCCACGCGCAGCACGCGCCCGCGATGCTCGCCGTTTGCGGCCGCGTCGAAGCGGACCCGTTCGGCCAGCCAGCCCATGGCGCATTGCTGCGCCGGGGTGAGCGCATGCAGGGCGACGCCGTCGGCGAAGCCGCGCTCATGCAGGTCGCGCAGGCGCTCGCCCGCGGCGTTGGCCGCATCGAGCACCGAGGCCGGCGACTTCAGCAATGTTGCCAGGTATGGCTGCAACGGCATGTCCAGCAGGACCGCGCGCATGGCCGGGTTCTGGTCCAGCAGCGCAGTGATCAATCCATTGCAGCTGCTGGTGGCCTTGACCACGCTGCGCGACTGCGGCGGCAACGGTTGCGACCAGCGCGACCACAGCGCGCGCAGCAGTTGCGATGCCTGCACCGGCGACAGCCGCGACTGCGGTTGATCGCGTTCGGGCCAGGCCTCGGCCAGCGTGCGCAGCGGCAGCGGTTCACGCAGGCCCTGCACCTGCGGCCAGCCGTCGAGCAGGCGGCTGAGCAGGGTCGAGCCGCAATGACCGATATGGAAGATCGCATCGGCCGGTATGGCGGCTTCGTCCTCGCGGTTGAGCATGGCATCGATCGGCAACCAGCCGCCTTCGGCGTTGGCGGGGATCGCGCGATCGTCGAGGAACGCCGCATCGTGTCGCTGCGCCGCATCCAGTCGCAGCCACAGCACCCGCCGCCCGACCAGGTCGAGTTTGAACGGCAGGTAGCGCGGATCGTCGAGCAGTGATGTCATCGGTCCAGTGTATAGCGGCCCCGTAGGAGCCAGCTTGCTGGCGACCCGCCGATATCGTGTCGGCCTGATCGCCAGCAAGCTGGCTCCTACAGCCATACCGCGTTCCAGAAGGGATAGTTTCGTACGCTGCGGACGAGTCCTGCGCGCACAGGATTTGCTACCAGGTAACGAGCGAAGGCCAGCAGGTCTTCTTCACTGCGCAACGCATGGTCGTGAAACGCTGGCTGCCAGACCTGTCCACTTCTGCCGCTCGCGCGGTTGGCCGCCCGCGCAGAGATCGACTTGGCCCGCTGCATGACCGTGGAGAGGGTCGATGACTCCCCCAGCTGGACCAGCGCATGCCAGTGATCCGGCATCAGCACCCACGCGAGGTCGCTCGCATCGCGCCAGCTGGCATTGTCGTGCAACACGGCACTGACGGCCCATGCCGGCGCGCAGTCGCGGAATCGCACAGCGCGGTGGTCTGTGACTACCGTGACCAGATAGATCTGACAGGGACAGAGGCCCTGCCGGTTCGCAGTGCCTGGTGTCCGGGTCGGAGAAGGCTTGTCATGCCCCACGGTCGTCCGGCGCGGCTCGACCCGGTATCGGACACCGCTGCGTGCCCTTGTAGGAGCCAGCTTGCTGGCGACGTGCACGCCGGCGCGACGGGAGGTCGCCAGCAAGCTGGCTCCTACAAGGCCTGCGTGATCGCTTGAGCGCTCAGGTGCCGCGGGGCTTGGCGCGATGCGTGGCGGCTGCGGTCCACGGGTCGTCCGGCCAGGGGTGCCTGGGATAGCGGCCCTTCATCTCTTTCTTCACTTCCGGGTAGGTGCGGTCCCAGAAGCCGCGCAGGTCCTGGGTGATCTGCAGCGGCTTGCCGCCCGGCGAGAGCAGGTGCAGCGTCAGCGGCACGCGGCCTTCGGCAATGCGCGGCGTGTCGGCCAGGCCGAACAGTTCCTGCAGCTTCACCGCCAGCACGGGCGCGACGGGCGCATCGGTGGCATCGTCGAAGGCGTATTCGATGGAGCGCTCCATCCCCGACGGCACCGCCATCCGTGTCGGTGCGAGGGCATCGATCTTCTGTCGCAGCGACCAGTCGAGCCGTGAGCGCAGCGCTTCACCGAGTTCGTTCTCTGCCAGTGCGTCGAGGCGGGTCTTGCCGCTGAGCGCCGGCTTGAGCCAGTCGTCGGCCGTTGCAAGCAGTGAGTCATCGCAGAGGTCAGGCAGTGCGAGTTCGGGCAACCACGCGCGCAGGCAGCGCACCCGTGCACGCCATTGCGACAACGACGGCGTCCAGGGCAATGCCTGCAACCCGAGCTGGCGCACGGCGTCGACCAGTGCATCGGCATAGCGCGACGGGTCGGGTTTGGCCAGCGGCCGGCAGTCGATGACGATACGATCGAAGCGCTGCTCGCGAACCGCGGCAATCCCGCGCAGGGCGCTGTCCCAGACCACGCGGTCTTCGCTGACAAAGCGCTTGGGAAAATCCGTGCGCAGTCGCTGCTCATCGAGCGGGGCGGCTCGCATCACCCGCGCATCGCGCGGGTCGTCGCGCAGCTCGCTGATGACGATCCAGGGTTCGCCATACAACGCGCTGTCATCGAACAGCTTCGCGCTGCGGCCATTGGCGAGCTGGTAGCGGTACGGGTCCGTCGGATGCTGGCGCGCGATGCGATCGGGGAAGGCATGCAGCATCAGGTCGCCGAGCAGATGCGGTGGCGCGGATGTTGGAGGCACAGCGTCGATGCGCAGGCGCCGGCGCCACTGCTTTGCGGCCTGGTCGATCGCGGCAAGGCCGGCGCGCGAGGCGTCGGCGCCGACGCGGCCGGCGCGGAACGCGGCCAGCGCCTGCCAGCGCTCGGCCACGGCATCGCTGCGTGAGCGCAGTGGATCGCGCGCTTCGATCAGTGCCGCCAGGTCACAGGCCAGTGCCTGATCGGCGGCCTGCGATGGCGCCAGCAGCATTGCGGCCAGTCGCGGATGCGTGCCGAGTGCGAGCATGCGCCGGCCCAGTGCCGTGATCGCGCCGCCGTCGAGTGCACCCAGCCGTTGCAGCAGTTCCCGCGCTGCCGCCAGGGCGCCGCCCGGCGACGGGTCCACGAAGCGCAGGTTGGCATCGCCCCACGCGGCCAGCTCAAGTGCGAGACCGGCCAGTTCGACCTGGCCGATCTCCGGCCGACGCTGCGGCTCAAGACGTTGAGACTCGGGCCACAACCGGTACGCCCAGCCTTCGGCGACGCGACCGGCGCGGCCTGCGCGCTGGTCGGCGGAGGCCTGTGCGATGTTGACCACGTCCAGTCGCGCGAAGCCGCTGTTGGGGTCGTAGCGCGGTTCCCGCGCCAATCCGCTGTCGATCACCACGCGCACACTGGGCAGGGTGACGCTGGACTCGGCGACGTTGGTGGCAAGCACGATGCGACGGTGGCCGTCGGGATCGGGTTGCAGCACGCGCGACTGCTGCTCGACCGGGAGTTCGCCGTGCAGGGTCAGCACGTCGGCGCCCTGGCCGCCCATGGCCGGCAGGCTCGCGTCGAGCGCGGCCTGCACGCGCGCGATCTCGCGCTGCCCGGGCAGGAACACCAGCACGTCGCCCGGATGCTGCGTCAGTGCGTGCTCGATCGCGCGACGCGACTGGTGCTCCAGGGCCTCATCGCGCCGTGCCGGGAAGTGCCCGACCGAGACGGGGTAGCTGCGGCCGGCGCTGCTCAGCCGCGGCGCGTCAAGGAAGGTAGCGAGGCGCTCGCCGTCCAGCGTGGCCGACATCACCACGATGCGCAGGTCGTCGCGCAGGCCCGACTGCACGTCCAGCGCCAGTGCCAGGCCGAGGTCAGCGGCGAGGTGGCGCTCGTGGAATTCATCGAACAGCAGCGCGCCGACACCTTCAAGCATCGGATCGTCCTGCAGCATCCGCGTCAGGATGCCTTCGGTGACAACCTCGATCCGCGTGCGTGCCGAGACCTTGTTCTCGAAGCGGATGCGATAACCCACGGTTTCGCCGACAGGCTCGCCGCGTTGCCGGGCCATGAAGCCCGCGGCGGCGCGCGCGGCCACCCGGCGCGGTTCCAGCATCACGATCTTCTGCCCGCCCAGCCACGGCGCGTCGAGCAGGGCCGGTGGCACCTGCGTGGTCTTGCCCGCGCCCGGCGGCGCCTCCAGGACCAGGCGCGGGTGCTCGACCAGGCTGGCGCGGATGCGCGGCAGCAGCTCGTCGATGGGGAATGGGGGGGCTTGCCGGGCTTGCTCGTTCACCGCGCAAGGATAAGCGCGAGCACGCGGCCAGCGCGCATGCGCGGGGCCGGATCGACGGGTTGCTAGACTGCCACGCCCTGCAATGCCCCAACTGCCCATGCAACTGGTCGACATCGGCGCCAATCTCACCCACGAATCGTTCGTCCCCGATCTCGAGGCCGTGCTGGCGCGTGCGCGCGAAGCCGGAGTGGCGCAGATGGTCGTCACCGGCGCCAGTCGCGAGCATTCGCCGCTGGCGCTGAAGCTGGCCAGGAAGTTTCCCGGCGAGCTGTTCGCCACCGCCGGCGTGCATCCGCACCATGCCAGCGAGTACACCAGCGAGTGCGACCAGGAATTGCGCGAGCTGCATTCACACGCCGAGGTCGTCGCCGTCGGCGAATGCGGGCTCGACTACTTCCGCGATTTCTCGCCGCGACCGGCGCAGCGGCGCGCGTTCGAGCAGCAGCTGCAGATCGCCGTCGACACCGGCAAGCCTTTGTTCCTGCACCAGCGCGATGCCCACGCCGACTTCATGGCGATGATGAACAATTTCGACGGCCGCATCGGCCCGGCGGTCGTGCATTGCTTCACCGGCACCCGCGCGGAGCTGTTCGACTACCTCGACCGCGACTGGCACATCGGCATCACCGGCTGGCTGTGCGACGAGCGCCGCGGCCAGCACCTGCGCGAGCTGGTGAAGTCGATCCCGGCCAACCGCCTGATGATCGAGACCGACGCGCCATACCTTCTGCCGCGGACGATCCGGCCGGCACCGCCGCATCGCCGCAACGAGCCGATGTACCTGGCCCACATCGTCGAAGAACTTGCCCGCGATCGCGACGAGGACGTCGCCACGTCGGCCGCCAACAGCACGGCCACGGCACGCGAGTTCTTCCGCCTGCCCGGCTGAGCCTGGCGGGCGGGCGGGCTCAGCGCCGGGCCAGCCTCTGCGTGGACGGCGGCCTGGCGAGCACCAGCTGGACGATTACAGCGTTGCCCTGGCAGGCCCGCTGGGTGTCGATCATCAGACGGGTACGCGCGGCGTAGGCCTGGCCGGGGTTATCGAGGCCGGTCAGCCGGGCGATGGCCTGCTGGCTCGGCAGGAGCGGGCGCTGGCAATCGATGGTGATGACCGGGGCCACCGCATCGGTGACTGACTGGGCGACGGCGGCACCGGGGACGGCGACTGCCAGGACGAGGACGAGGACGGCGTTCATGGGCGGCTCCAGGCTTGGCCGGCGAGTTTCCGGCGTCACCAGCCTCGCCCCCGCTGCGGCTGCAGGTCTTGAGGCCGCAGTGAGGTCCAGCACAGGCTTGCAGCAGGTCGCGGTCCAATCCTTGGGGAATGCTTAGGCCGTGTGCTCCTTCGGCCCGCGTATCCGTAATTGGGTGTTTTCCCATGTGCCGCGATGACCCGCCCTACTCCCCCTGTGCTCCGCTTCGATGACATCGTCCTGGACCTTCCCGGCCGGCGCCTGCTGCGCGCGGGCCAGCCACAGCCGCTTGAGCCCAAGGCGTTCGCCGTGCTCGAGCTGCTTGCCGGCGCCCCCGATCAGGTGTTTTCGCGCGAGGAGATCCTCGACGAGGTCTGGGGCCACCGCCATGTCACCCCGGGCGTACTCAACCGCGTCATCACCCTCGTCCGCCATGCCCTGGGCGAGGACGCCCAGACCTCTCGCTACCTGCACACGGTGCATGGCTATGGCTACCGGTTCGACCTGCCGGCGGCCGCGGAGGAGACCCACACGACGGTGGCAGTGGCGCTAACGCCGGTCGACGTGACCGAAGGCCCGCCCGACGAGAGCCCGCGCCAGGACGGCGGGCTGTCGGACCGCGTGCGGTTGGACGACGCGCCGGTGAATGCCCCGGTCGGCGCCGCGATGCCCGCCAGCCCGCTGCCTGCCCCGGTGCCGCCGCGGCGATGGCTCCACGTTGCGGCGGCCGCGATGGTCGTGGTCGCCCTCTCGCTGGCGTGGTGGTTGTGGCGATCACCCTCCCTGCGTGGTGATGCGGCAACCACCCCATCGCCCGTACTGGCGGTCCTGCCGATGCGCGCGGTCGGCAACGACCCGCGCGGCCAGGCCTTCGCCGATGGGCTGACCGAGGAGATGATCGGCCTGCTGGCGCATATCGACGGACTGCGGGTGATCTCGCACACCGCTTCGTTCAAGTTCCGCGACGCCCGACTGCCGGCATCCGAGGTCGCCCGGCGGTTGCAGGCGACGCACATGCTCGAAGGCAGCGTGCGACAGGACGGCGAGCGGCTGCGCATCAGCCTGCATCTGGTCGAGGCCGACGGCGATCGCACCGTCTGGTCGCAGAGTTTCGACCGTGAGCTGCGCGACATCTTCGTCCTGCAACGGAACATTGCCTACGCGATTGCCAATACGCTGGAGCTGCAACTGGGCCTGTCCGCCGCCGAATCAATCGGCAGCGAAGATCCCGCCCTGTACCGGCGCTACCTGCTGGCGCGCAATGCCGCCCCGCGCGTTGGCGAGGGCCGCTCAGAGGCCGCCGAAGCCGCCCTGCGTGAGCTGACCCGCGAGCATCCCGACTACGCCCGGGCCCAGGGCGGTCTGGCCGTGGTCCTGTGGGCGCGTTCGCTGGGCGCGCAGCCCGGTCGCGACGAGCTGCGTGCACAGGCCGAACAGGCGGCGGCAAACGCGTTGCGCCTCGATCCGCAACAGCCCGAGGCGCACGCCGTCCTCGCCGCGCGGGCATGCCGGGTGCAGCAGTGGAACGACTGCATGCGGTTGTCGCGGCTCGCGATCAAGCTGGCCCCCGCCGACGCCCTGTGCCGCGGCTGGTACTCCTACCGGCTGGCAACGCTTGGCTACGTCCGACAGGCGCTCGAGGAGACCGACGAAGCATTGAAGCTGGCCCCGTACGACCAGGACCTGCATTTCTGGCGCGGCCGGCTGCTCGACACCCTCGGGCGCCATGACGAAGCCCAGCAGCATCTTGCGCTGGCATCGCCCGAGCGCGTCGCGACGGCGGCGTTCTTCAATGCGATATGGCGCCGCGACTACGGCACCGCGCAACGACTGGTCGAGGCACTGCCGTCTGACGTGCCATGGCGCGCATCGGAACTGGCTGCGGTTGCCGCGCTGCGGGACCCGACCCTGTGGCCGGCGGTGCCCGCCGCGATTGAAGCCTCCGAGCGGCACCCGCTGCACGGGCAGGTTCCGTACGACTTCACTCGCCTGCTGTTGCCCGTGCGCGACTACGCACGCGACATCGATGGCCTCGATGCCGTGCAGCGCGCCGGCTATGCCTCTTATCAGTGGGTGTTCTGGCAGCCCGAGTCGCGGGCGCTGCGCCAGCATCCCGCCTTCCAGCGCTACCTGCAGCGCAGTGGCATCGCCTCGTACTGGCGCGAACATGGCTGGCCGGACGTCTGTCAGGCCGATGGTGCCGGCCTGCGCTGCGACTAGCGGCCTGCTTCGGCCCGGCCCCTGGCCGGAAAGAACCAACCCGATGGAATGCCGAGGCCTGCGCAGTTCACCCGCTGCGACAGCGGCTCGTCGTTGCGGTTGAGGTTTTCCTTCGCGCAGGGATCCTTGAAGGAAGATAAGGTCCCCGCGGGCTCGTGCTGCTTTGCTCCGAACACCAGCGGTTTGCGTTTCGCAGCCCCAGCATCCGGATCGCGCGGGCGTTCCATCCAGGGCGGCAGGCCGGCCACGGGCGTCACGCGTTCGGCGCGCAGTGCCGTCAGGCCCGGAATTGAAATTTCACCGATCGGGACGGTCGCGACGGCGAGGCCATTCGCCCAGGCCGGCTGCGGCAGCGAAGCGGCAAGCAAGGCCGTAAATGCGATTGCCCGCGTGGCGAGCGTGCTCTCCCGCACCGGGCCGGCGCCGTTGCTTGCCATGTCCTCTCCGTCTGGAACGCTCCGTGGCGGAGCCCGGAGACAATGTGCGGACGCGGCGCCCTACTCCATCAGATTCTTCTGATTCACTGCATGCCGGGTTGAGGATTGCGCCCCGCCTCGTACCCCTGGAGATGACACCAGGCCGCTGCCAGCAGCGGAGACGGCAGCGCGGCCGCGTGCGCCCGGTGCAACATGTCGCCGACGATCTGCATCGCCTCAACCGCCTGCCCGGCTTCGAGATCGCGCAGCATCGATGCCTTCAGCGGTGAACCCGCCTGGGTCAGCGTTTCCAGCGCGGCCTGCTGGGCAGCATCCGGAATCGGCTCGCCTTCGGCCTGGGCAACGGCCAGGCACTCGCGGTAGAGCGCTCGCATGAAGGCATCGCCGCCTTCGCCTGCGACGATGCCGCCGACGCTGCTGCGCATCAGGCACGTAGCCGCGGCGAGCGTCGACAGAAACGCGTACTTCGCCCACTGCTCGCCGGCGATGCGCAGCGAACGCACGTGGTCGATGCCGGCGTCCGCGCACAGCCTGGCAAATGCCGCGGTGCGCTCACTGTCGGGGTCGCCCTCGCGCTCGCCGAAGGTGATCGATGCCGGTCGTCCCAGGTGCAGTATTTCGCCCTGCGGTCCTTTCATCGCGCTGATGAAGCACAAGCCGGCCAGCACGCGTTCGCGTCCAAAGCGCGCGTCCAGCGGCGGATAGTGCGCCAGCCCGTTGAGGATCGGCAGCACTGCAGTGCGATCGGAAACGGCGGGGGCCGCCGATGAGATCGCGCTGTCGAGGTCGTAGGCCTTGCAGCTGAGCAGCACCAGATCGAACGGCCGCTGCCGCGCAAGCGTCGGCAGCGAATCGGCGGTGACGCACGCGACCGGGATGTCGGCATCGCCCAGGGGGCTGCGGATCGCCAGCCCGTTCGCGCCCAGCTGCCCGGCGCGCGGCGCGCGGACCAGGAAGGTGACATCGGCACCCGACTGCGCCAGGCGCCCGCCGAAGTAACCACCGGTACCGCCGGCACCCAGGACCAGGACACGCATGCGCGATTCCTCAGCTGCGCAGGCCGAC
The DNA here is from genome assembly GCA_036524915.1 of Lysobacter sp. Lineage (GTDB taxonomy): Bacteria > Pseudomonadota > Gammaproteobacteria > Xanthomonadales > Xanthomonadaceae > Lysobacter_J. Next base: position 24,168 of record DATDBI010000310.1, read on the forward strand.
ACCGCGCTTGAGCAGCCACAGGCCCAGCGACCCGAGCGCCACGACGAACGCCAGCATCAGCGTGAAGGCCACCCACACCGGCACGTCGCTGACACCCAGCAGACCGTAGCGGAAGGCATTGACCATGTAGAAGATCGGATTGGCGTGGGTCATCGCCTCGGCCCACGGCGGCAGCAGCTTGACCGAATAGAACACGCCGCCCAGGTACGTCAGCGGGGTCAGGATGAAGGTCGGCACGATCGCGATGTCGTCGAACTTCCTGGCGTACACCGCGTTGACGAAGCCGGCCAGCGAAAAGATCGTCGCGCCCAGCAGGACCGTGGTGAAGGTGACCAGCGGATGCGGGATGCGCACCTTGGTGAAGAACATCGCGATGATCAGCACGATCGCGCCGACCATCAGCCCACGCAGCACCGCACCGGCAACATAGCCGCCCAGGATCACCCAGTTCGGCATCGGGCTGACCAGCAGCTCCTCGACGTGGCGGCCGAACTTGGCGCCGAAGAACGACGAGGAAATGTTGCCGTAGCTGTTCTGGATCACGCTCATCATCACCAGGCCGGGGACGATGAAATCCATGTACTTGATGCCGTCCATCTCGCCCACGCGCGAACCGATCAGGCCGCCGAAGATCAGGAAGTACAGCGTCATCGTGATCGCCGGCGGCACCAGGGTCTGGCCCCAGATGCGCAGGATGCGGCTGACCTCGCGGCGGACGATCGTGCCCAGCGCGACCAGGTTGCGCTGGTGGTCGGTGAGAGGTTTGGCGACGGCGGTATTCATGGTTCGTCCTGCAATGCGATTCTGGTTCGGGCACCGGCAGCATCGGCCGGAGCGGGCCTGCTGGTGTCCGTACTACGCCACCGGCTCGGGCGGCGCCTGTGCGGTGCCGTCCTGGTTGTTCTCGCCGGTCAGGCGCACGAACAATTCCTCTAGGCGGTTGGACTTGGTCCGCATCGAGCGCACGCGGATCCCGGCGTCGCCGAGCACGGCGAACACGCGGTTGAGGTCCATCGCGCGCGGCATCTCGATGTCGAGGGTGTGGTCGTCAGCGGCCAGCAGCGTCGTGCCTTCGATCAGCGGCAGCGTCGCCGGCAGCTGGCCGTCGATGTCGAGCAGGAAGCCCTCGACATCGAGCTTGGCCAGCAGCGCCTTCATCGGACCCTGCTCGACGATGCGGCCGCGGTCGATGATCGCCAGGTTGCGGCACAGGCTCTCGGCCTCTTCCAGGTAGTGCGTGGTCAGGATGATCGTGGTGCCGGCGGCGTTGATCTCCTTGAGCGTCTTCCACATGCCACGGCGGATCTCGATGTCGACGCCCGCGGTGGGCTCGTCGAGGATCAGCAGCCGGGGCTGGGTCATCATCGCCCGCGCGATCATCAGGCGTCGCTTCATGCCGCCCGACAGCGTGCGGCTCATCATGTTGGCCTTTTCCCACAGCTGCGCGCGCTTGAGTTCGACCTCGGCGCGCTGCAGCGCCTCCGGCCGCGGCACGCCGTAGAAGCCGGCGTAATTGACCAGGATGTCGAGGGGCTTCTCGAACATGTTGAAGTTCAGCTCCTGCGGCACCAGGCCGATCAGGCGCATGGCAGCGTCGCGCTGGCGCGCCAGGTCGACGCCGAAGATCGACACCGAGCCGGCGCTGAGGTTGACCAGCGAACTGACGATGCCGATCAGGGTGCTCTTGCCGGCACCGTTGGGGCCGAGCAGGGCGAAAAAGTCACCCGGCATGACGTCCAGCGAGACGCCCTTGAGCGCCTGGACGCCGGTGTCGTAGGTCTTGCGCAGGTCGCGGACGGACAGCGCGGGAGCCGTGACGGCGGAAGCGGCGGTCACCGCGGAGGATAGGTCGGAAGCGGGGGTCATCTGGGAGCCTGTCGTGGAGCGTCTTCGCCGCGAGCCGCGCAGCGATAACCGGTAGTATAGGCGGCCTCGTGGCGGCACTCCGGCCACAGTCTGTTGCATCTTGTCGCACCTTTTCCGGTATTGCCGTGGCCATCCAGCATTTCCCTCTCAAGCTCGTCTCGCGCCGGATGCTGGCCCCCACGGTCGGCCATTACACCTTCGTCCGCGATGATGGCCAGCAGCTCGACTTCATCCCGGGCCAGTTCATCCAGGTCCACTTCACCTACGCCGACGGCACCGCGACCAAGCGCAGCTACTCGCTGGCGACCATCCATGACCACGCCCTGGGACCGGGCGAGGCGGTGGAGATTGCCGTCAGCTATGTCTCCGGCGGCGCCGCCACGGCGCTGTTCGAGGGTCTGGAAGACGACGGGCGAGTCGATGCCAGCGGCCCATTCGGGCGCTTCTGCCTGATGCCGGCCGACGCCAACAAGCGCTACCTGCTGATCGGCACCGGAACCGGCGTCACGCCGTACCGGGCCATGCTGCCGCAGCTGGAAGCGCTGATCCGCGAGCGCGACATCCAGGTTGTGCTGCTGTTTGGTGCGCGCAGCCCGGTCGAACTGCTGTATGGCGACGAGTTCCGCGCGTTCGCACAGAAGCATCCGCGCAACTTCCGCTTCGTGCCGTGCTTCTCGCGCGAGCTGCCGGAGCCGGGCTCGGCGCAAGCCCATGGCGACGTCCGCCACGGCTATGTGCAGCAGTACCTCGACGAGTTCGCGCCCAGCGCCGGCGACGACATCGCCTACCTGTGCGGCAATCCGAACATGGTCGATGCCTGCTTCGAGGTGCTCAAGGGCCATGGCTTGCCGATCCCGCAGATCCGGCGCGAGAAGTACGTCAGCAGCAAGTAGGGCCGACGCCGCTTTTCGATCCTGACCCGCGCCGGGGTGACAGGTGCGGATGGTCACGTTCATTCGATGGTCTGCGTCTGGCATCCTTGAAGGCGCTTTGCCTTATGGACGAGAGGACGCCATGCGCAAGATCAGGGGATGGACTGCCGCCTTGGCAGCGGTCCCGTTATTGTCGGGATTGCTGCTGTCCGGCTGCGGTTCGCAGGTCGCGGACCCGTCCGCGGCGGCGAAGGCCACCGGAAGACGCATGTACGGCACGATTGCATTCGAGCCCTGCACGCTGTCGACACCGCTGTCGCCATCGAGCATCGATGCGCAGTGCGCGAAGTTCGACGTCGCCGAGGATCCTGACAAGCCGAAGGGCCGCAGGATCGCGCTCAACATCGCCTGGCTGCCCGCCAACGACCAGTCCGGTGGCACGGCCGACCCGGTGTTCTTCCTCGCCGGCGGCCCCGGCCAGGCCGCGACCGAATACGCCGCTCAGATCGACATGGCCTTGCGCGACGTGCGCAAGCAGCGCGACATCGTCCTGATCGACCAGCGCGGTACCGGCAAGCTCAGCCCGCTCGACTGCCGTGATGGCAATGGCCGTGAGCTGGCGCTGCCCGATGCCGACGAGACCGATGCCAACGCTATCGCCGATTACGCGGAGCGCTGCGCCCAGGCCCTGGCCGGCAAGGCCGATCCGCGCTTCTACACCACCACGCAGGCCATCGCCGACCTGGACGCGGCGCGCGCCGCACTGGGCGTCAAACGCATCAACCTGGTCGGCGTGTCGTACGGCACGCGCGTGGCGCAACAGTACGCCGCGCGCTACCCGCAGCACACGCGCTCGATCGTGCTCGACGGTGTCGCACCGAACGAGATGGTCGTGGGTGGCGAGTTCGCCCGCACGTTCGAACGCGCGCTCGGCTTGCAGATCGCCCAGTGCCGGCAGTTGCCCAGTTGCCGCAAGCGCTTCCCGCAAGACCTGCGCACGCAGTTGCATGCGTTGAAGACGCGACTGGCAGCGGCGCCGGTAGTGGTGGAGTACCGCGATCCGGCCAGCGCCGAGGTCAAGCACGACACGCTCACCGCCGACACCGTCGTCGGCCTGACGCACCTGTTCTCGTACATGCCGCAGATGGCATCGCTGCTGCCGGTGGTGATCGACGAGGCCGACCGCGGTCGCTATGCGCCCCTGATGGCGCTGTCGCAGATGATGACGCGCGAGGTCGGTGGGCAGATGTCGCGCACCATGCAGTGGTCGGTGATCTGCGCCGAGGATGCAGATCGCTATCGCCCGGATCCGGACGATGCCAGTACCGTGCTCGGTGCCGACGTCGCGACGGCGTTCTTCGCTGCTTGCTCGCGCTGGCCGCACGGCACGCGCCCTGCCGGCTTCAACGAGCCGTTGAAGTCGGACGTTCCCGCGCTGCTGCTTTCCGGCGAGATCGATCCGGTGACACCGCCGGCATTCGGCGAACAGGTGCTCAAGGGACTTCGCAACGGCCGCCACCTCGTGTTGCGCGGGCAGGGTCACAACGTCGGTGGCGTCGGCTGCCTGCCGAAGCTGGTCGGTCAGTTCATCGAATCGGGCGACGCACGCAAGCTCGACGCCAAGTGCCTGGACAGCATCGGCTACGTGCCGCCGTTCACCGGCTTCAACGGGTGGGAACCATGATCATCGCCAACGACCTGCACAAGAGCTTCAAGACCAAGACCGGCATCGTGCGCGCCGTGGATGGCGTCCACTTCGAAGCGCACGACGGCCAGATCACCGGCCTGCTCGGCCCCAACGGCGCCGGCAAGACCACGACGCTGCGCATGCTCTACACGCTGATGAAGCCCGATTCGGGCGAGGTGATGGTCGACGGCATCGATGCCTCGCGCGACCCGGCCTCGGTGCGCCGTGCGCTGGGCGTCCTGCCCGACGCGCGTGGCGTCTACAAGCGGCTGACCGCGCGCGAGAACATCGCCTACTTCGGCGAGCTTCACGGAATGTCCGCGCAGGCCATCGCGCAGCGCACGCAGACACTCGCCGATGCACTGCAGATGCACGACATCCTCGACCGCCAGACCGAAGGCTTCTCGCAAGGGCAGCGCACCAAGACCGCGATCGCGCGCGCCCTGGTGCACGACCCGCGCAACGTGATCCTCGACGAACCGACCAACGGCCTCGACGTTATGACCACCCGCGCGATGCGCGGCTTCCTGCAACAGCTTCGCGCCGAGGGCCGCTGCGTGATCTTCTCCAGCCACATCATGCAGGAGGTCGCCGCGCTGTGTGACCGTATCGTCATCATCGCCAAGGGCCACGTAGTCGCCGCTGGCAGCGCCGACGAGCTGCGTGCGCAGACCGGTGAAGCAAACCTCGAGGACGCCTTCGTCAAGGCGATCGGATCAGACGAGGGCCTGCACGCATGAGCCCGACCCATTCCGACAAGGCCCGGCCGCGCACCGGAGTCATCGCCACGCTGTGGTCGGTGATGCGCAAGGAGCTTCGTGACATCTCGCGCGACCGTCGCACGCTCGCGTTGGCGCTGCTGATGGGGCCATTGCTGTACCCGCTGCTGATGATCGGCATCGGCACGCTCGCCGAGAGCCGCGCGAAGACCCAGCTGGACAAAGTGCTGGAGGTGCCGACCGTTGGCATCGAACGCGCACCCAACCTGGTCGCGTTCCTGGCCACGCAGGGCATCGAGGCGAAGCCGGCTCCGGCAGACCTGGACGCGGCCATCGCGCGTCAGGACATCGACGTCGCCATGCGCATCAGCGTCGGGTACGCGCGCAACTGGCACGAGGGCCAGCCGGCCCTGGTGGAGGTCGTGCGTGACAGCACGCGCCGCGACAGCGAGATTCCGGGCGCCCGCCTGCGCGCAGCGCTGATGGCCTACGGCGACCAGGTCGGTGCGTTGCGGCTGCTCGCACGTGGCATCGACCCTTCGATCACGCGCGCACTCAACGTCGGCAGTCGCGACCTTGCCACCGAGGATGCCAAGCGCGGCCTGGTGCTGTCGTCGATCATGCCGTACCTGCTGATCCTGATGTCGTTCCTCGGCGGTGCGTACCTGATCATGGATGCCACTGCGGGCGAGCGCGAACGTCAGTCGCTGGAGCCGTTGCTGGCCACGCCCGCGCGCCGTGGCGCGATCGTCAGCGGCAAGATCGCGGCGGCGTGTGCGCTGGGCCTGCTGTCGCTGCTGCTGACGTTGCTGGCGTTCAAGTTCAGTGCGCAGTTCGGCACTGCCGTCGGCAAGATGCTGGATGTGCGGTTCGCCGCGATGGGAAAGATGCTGCTCGTGTTGCTGCCGATGTTGTTCATCGGGACGACGCTGCTGACCTACCTTTCGGCCACCGCCAAGAGCATGAAGGAAGCCCAGAGCCACATGACGTGGCTGATGCTGCTGCCGATGATCCCGACGATCGCGCTGGCGGTGAATCCGGTGAAGACGCAGATGTGGCAGTTCGCGGTGCCGTTCCTCGCGCAGAACCAGATGCTGTTGAAGGTGATCCGTGGCGAGTCGATCGACCCGAAGGTATGGGCGATCTACCTGGCCGCAGGCTTCGGCGTGGCGGCGCTGCTCTGGTTCGCGGCCGTGCGCCGGTATCACCAGGAGCGCTTGGCGATCTCCGGCTGATCGCCGCAGCGCGGTAATGAGCAACAAAAAAGCCCGGCTTGCGCCGGGCTTTTTCTGTTGGCTGCCGTGCGCTGCGAACCCGGTTCCCCAACCGGACTCGCGGCGCCTGGCCTGATCAGCTCTGCGGATTGAAGCCGATCGTGCGGCGCGTCGTGACCGGAGAATCGACCGGCTGGAAGCGCCACTTGCGCACTGCATTGACCGCTTCGCGGTCGAAGATGCGCGCCGGGTTGGAACGGACCACGCGTGCGGCCGTGACCGAGCCATCGGTACCGACGGTGAACTCGACCTGCACCTCACCCGAGGTGCCGGCACGCAGTGCTTCCGGCGGGTAACGCGGCGGCGGCATCGACAGCGGACGCAGATCGCTGGCGTTGGCACTGGCCGGCGCGGCTGCGGTCTGGCGGGCCGTGGCGGCACGCTGTTCGGCGGCACGCTCGTCTGCAGCTGCCTTGTCGGCGGCGGCCTTGTCGGCAGCGGCCTTGTCGGCGGCAACCTTGTCGGCGGCAACCTTGGCGTTCTGCGAGGCCAGCAGCTTGGCAGCGTCTTCCTGCTGCTTCTTCTGGTCCTCAACGCGCTTCTGCTCGAGCTCGACCTTGCGCTTGGCCTCGTCCTCGGCGGTCAGCTGCTGCTGGGCAGCACGCTTGCCGACCGCTTCCTGCTGCGCGGCGACGCTGGCCTTGAGGCGGGCCAGTGCCGGGTGCTGCGCGTCGGCCTTCTCGAGCAGTGCCGACAGGCGCTGCGCTTCGGTGAAGTCTTCGCGGTTGACACTCTGCTCGATGGCGATGACCGTCATCGGCAGCAGGTCGGTCAGCGCGCTCGACACGGCGGCATCGCCGGGTGCCTTGTCGCGCAGGGCCAGGTAGTACTCGACCGCGTTGTCCTCGGCCGGGGCGTACAGGCGGTTCTCGGCATAGGCCTTGCGGGCCGCTTCGCGCAACTGGTCAGCCGTCATGGCCGTGACCTTCGCCGACACCGCGGTGTCAGGCGTCACTGCCGGCGCGGCCGCAGTGGTTGCAGGTGCTGCCGCGGATGGCTGCGCGGGTTCTTCTTTCTGGCAGGCAACCAGCGCGCAGGCGATGGCCAGCACGGCGGACAACTGCGTTACTGCGGACAGCCGGCTGGAACGCCGGGCTTTCGGATTTACGACGGTCATAGTTGGCAAAGCTCCCCTGAAGTGCGCCGTCACAAGCACACGGCACTAGATCGCGTGAGCGGGCCATGTTTGTCAAGCGGCGGCGGCAGCAGCCTACCATCGACCCGGCCTGTTACTGAATCCCATCGGCTCCGGGGGCAGCCTGTTCAGGCACGCCGATCGCCTTCGTTCGCCACGGCCCGGGCCGGACTCTGCCCGCGCGGGTCAGCTGCGGCCCTACTTGCCGATGCAGAAGCTCGAGAAGATGTGGCCGAGCAGATCGTCGGCACGGACGCGGCCGGTGATCTCGCCGAGCTGGTCGTGTGCCAGGCGCAGCGCTTCGGCGGCGAGGTCGAGCATCTCGTGGTCGAGATGGAGGCGGGCGTCGACCAGTTCCGTCCGGGCCTGGGTCAGGGCGTCGACGTGGCGGGCGCGGGCGGTGAAGGCACCCTCGCCCGCACCGTCGTCGTTGCCCTGCGCGAGCTGGCGCAGGCGCGCGTGCAATGCCTCGATGCCCAGCCCGGTCCGGGCCGAAACCTGCAGCGTGTCGGCATCGGCCCGGGTGGCGGGTGTGTCGAGCAGGTCGGCCTTGTTGTGCAGCCACAGGCGGGCGGATACGCCGGCGATCGCGTCGACGACGGCAATTCTGCCGGCCTCGGGTTCGCGCGCATCGAGCACGACGATGGCCAGGTCGGCGCGATCGAGTTCGCCGCGGGCACGGCGCATGCCCTCGCGTTCGATGACGTCCCCGCCCTCGCGCAGGCCGGCGGTGTCGACCAGGGTCAGCTCGACCCCGTCGATGCGGATGGTTTCGTGCAGCAGGTCGCGGGTGGTGCCCGCGATGTCGGTGACGATCGCGCGATCGCTGCCGGCCAGCACGTTCAGCAGCGAGCTCTTGCCGGCATTGGGCGGGCCGACGATCACCGCATGCAGGCCGTCTCGCAGTCGACGGCCGCGTTCGGCGGCGGCCAGCAGTTCGTCGAGGTCGCCGGCGGTTCGGGCCAGTCGCGCCCGAAGCTGAGCCCCGCCGAGCGTGTCGATGGGCTCGTCGGCGAAGTCGATCGCGGCCTCGACGTGCACGCGGATCGCCAGCAGCTCGTCGGCGAGGGCATCGACCCGGCGCGAGAACTCACCGTCGAGCGCGCGCCGCGCCGCGCGGGCGGCGCGGGCGTCGGCAGCGGCGATGAGGTCGGCGACCGCTTCGGCCTGTGCCAGGTCGATGCGGCCTTCGAGGAAGGCGCGCTCGCTGAACTCACCGGGCCGCGCCCGTCGCGCGCCGAGGACGACGCATCGCGCCACCAGCTCCTGCAGCACGGCCGGGCTGCCATGCGCCTGAAGCTCGACCACGTCCTCGCCGGTGTAGCTGGCGGGTGCGGCGAAGTAGAGGGCGATGCCGTCGTCGATGGCGGTGCCGTCGTCCGCGGCGAAGCGCACGTGATGGGCATGGCGGGGCGCGAGTATTCGCGCGCACAGCATTTCGGCAATGGCGCGCGCACGCGGACCCGACAGCCGCACGATGCCGACACCGCCCGCGCCCGGGGCGGTGGCGATCGCGGCGATGGTGTCGCGGGCAGGCGTGCTCATGGCGATATGGTCGCAGAAAAGACAAAGCCCGCCTTGCGGCGGGCTTCGTTCGGATCTTCGTTCAGATCAGCGCGGCAAGGCTCAGGCCTTCGCCGGCTCCTCGCTGTAGCGGCGGATCATCCACCACTGCTGCAGCAAGCCGAGTGCGCCATTGGTCACCCAGTACAGCACCAGGCCGGCCGGGAAGAAGGCGAACATCACGCCGAACACCAGCGGCATGAACTGCATCATCTTCGCCTGCATCGGGTCCATGCCCGCGGTCGGGTTGAGCTTCTGCGTGAACCACATCACCGCGACGTTGATGACCGGCAGCACGAAGTAGGGATCGCGCGAGGTCAGGTCGGTGATCCAGCCGATCCACGGTGCGTGGCGCAGCTCGACCGACTCCGACAGCATCCAGTACAGCGCCAGGAACACCGGCATCTGCAGCAGGATCGGCAGGCAGCCGCCGACCGGGTTGATCTTCTCCTTCTTGTACAGCTCCATCATCGCCATCTGCAGCTTCTGCTTGTCGTCGCCGTAGCGCTCCTTGAGCTGCGCCATGCGCGGCTGGAACTTGCGCATCTTGGCCATCGACTTGTACTGCGCCGCGGACAGCGGAAACATCGCCAGCTTGATCAGCAGGACCAGGCCGACAATCGCCCAGCCCCAGTTGCCCACCAGGCCGTAGATCTTCTCGAGCACCCAGAACAGCCAGCTGGCGATGGTGGCCATGATGCTGAAGCTGCTGAAGTCGACCGCGCGGTCGAGGCCCGGGATGTTCTGTGCCTCGATCGCCTTGACCAGCTTCGGACCGACCCACAGGCGTGCTTCGGTCGATGCCTTCGTGCCCGGTGCCACGCTGACGCCGGGGCCGATCTCACGAACCACGTACTGGGTGCCGCCGGCGCCTTGGGTCGTCGCCAGCGAGAAGGTGCTCTTGTCGTTGGTGCCCGGGATCCAGGCCGAGAAGAAGTGGTGCTGCAGCATGCCGACCCAGCCGCCGGTGACCTGCTTTTCCAGCGGGCCATCATCGACGAAGTCGTCGTACTTGCGCTTCTCGTACTTGTCGGTGCTGGAGTACCACGCCGCGCCCTGGAAGCTGTACTGCTCGGCGCTCATCGGGCCCTTCTTCACCAGCGCGCGCGGAACGCGGCTGAGCTGGCGGTAGACGAAGCCCTGCCACGGTGCATTGCCGGCATTGACCACGTCGTCGCGAACCTTCACTACGTAGTCGCCGCGGCTGAAGGTATAGGTGCGACGGATGGTCACGCCGTTGGCGCCGGTCCACACGAACGGCACGTCGACGCTCGATGCGCCGTCAGCCAGCGAGTAGTCGGCCTTGCCACCTTCGGGCATGAAGCCGCCCTGGTGGGTTGGCGCGTTGTGGCCGTTGCCGCTCTGGACCCAGCCGCTCTGGGCGACGAAGTAGTTGGCCGGGTCCTGCGCGAACACGCGCACCGGCGCGCTGTTGCGATCGGCCGTGCTCGGATACTTGAGCAGATCGGCCTGGCGCAGTTCGCCGCCATCGAGCACGAGCTTGAGCACGTCGGTGGTGACGGTGACGGTCGGAGCCGTCGCCGCGGCCGCGGCCGGCGCTGCAGAGGCGGCGGCCATGTTCGGTGCGAGCGGCACTGCGCCGGCGGCCGGCGCGACAGGCGCACCCGGCACGGAGCCGGCGCCGACAGCCTCGGTCGCGGTCGTGGTTTGCGCAGGCTCAGGCGGCGCGGCCTTCTCCTTGCCCCACTCCATCCACAGGAAGGTCGCCACCATCAGCCAGGCGAAGATCAGGAAAACACGGGTCTGGTTCATGGGCGACAGGCGGGCTCAGCCTTGACCGGAGTCAGGCAATGGGGCGGAAGGGGAAGCGGCGGGCATTGTGCCGGGCGCCGATGACGGGGGCAACGCAGGGGTGAGTGCACCGCACCGCTGCAACAGACCGCGCAGGGCCGCGACGAGTTCCGGGCCGGTGCTGCGCGCGGCCGCCGGGCGTGCGACCACGACATAGTCGCCCGCGGCGAGTTCGCCACGGATCTGTCGGAAGGTGTCGCGCAGAACGCGCTTGATGCGGTTGCGTCCGACCGCGTTGGGGTCGACCTTGCGCGAAACGGCCAGGCCCAGGCGTGCGGGAACGTCACTGGCCTGCCAATGCAAAGCCAGCACGGGAAGCGCCACGCGCTTGCCATGCTGGAATATGCGATCGAAGTCGGAACGCGCGCGTACCCGCGCCGTGCGCGGGAAGCGGGCCGAGGTCATCTGATGACTTCCGATCTAGGGATTACCGGCGAGTGCCGGTCGGCCGCCGCGAGTTGCGGCGGCAGCAACGCTTAGGCGCAGAGACGCTTGCGGCCCTTGGCGCGGCGACGGGCAAGGATCTTGCGGCCGTCGGCAGTCGCCATGCGGGCACGGAAGCCGTGGTCGCGCTTGCGCTTGAGGTTGCTGGGCTGATAGGTGCGCTTGGTGG
>DATDBI010000311.1:0-2623 GCA_036524915.1 Lysobacter sp.
CCAGATGGTCACCATTTTCAAACCGTTGCGCACGGTGCTGACCGCTGCGTTGCTGACGGTCGCCACCTACGGCGTGGCCGCCGAGGTCGCGGGCAACCATCCTGACACCTACGTGGTCAAGAAGGGCGACACGCTTTGGGACATCGCGGGCAAGTTCCTGCAGAAGCCCTGGCTGTGGCCGGAGATCTGGCAGGCCAACCCGCAGGTCAAGAATCCGCACCTGATCTACCCCGGCGACGTCCTGTCGCTGGCCTATCTGGACCGCGTCGGCGTGCAGGAGGGCCCCCGTGAGGAGGCTCCGATCAACGCCATCCCGCTGTCCGACGTCGAGGCCTTCCTCAAGGACCTGCGCGTGGTGGATGACTTCGAGGGCCTGCCCTACGTGGTCGGGCTGGAAGAGGGCCGCCTGAGCGGCAGCCTCAACCAGGTCGCCTACATCAAGGGCCTGGCAGACGCCCAGGCCGGGCAGCGCTACGCCGTGGTCCGCCCGACCCAGCGTTACGTCTCGATGGATCCGGACCGCTGCTGCGACAACTCCGGCCGTCGCGCCGCCGATCTCGACTTCCGCGGCAAGCGCAATATCGGCCTGGAGTCCCTGTGGAACTACCAGATGCCGGCCGGCGGTGGCGAGTTCCTGGGTTACGAGCTGGCCAAGCAGACCACCGGCACCATCAGCCGCGGCATCGCCGGAGACTCCGACGTCGCCACGCTGGTGATCGACGGCAACGGCCGCGAAGTCCGCGCCGGCGACCGCCTGATCCCGGTCGAGGCGCAGGCCTACGACCTGCAGTTCATGCCGCACGCACCGAGCGCCGAGCTTGCGATCGACAAGGCCCGCGTGATCGCGGTCGCCGACATGCTCAGCAGCGGTGGCACCCGTGATGTGGTGGCGCTCTCGGTCGGCACGGCAGACGGCGTCGACAACGGCACCGTCCTCTCGGCCTGGCGCCAGGGCGACCTGGAGATCGACCGCGTCAAGGCTGGCATCGACCGCAGCTACGACTCGACCACCCGCGGTGGCGAGGTCAAGTTCCCGGACGAGTTCGCCAGCCACGTCATGGTCTTCCGCACCTTCGAGAAGGTCAGCTATGCGCTGGTCATGGACGGCGTCCGCCCGACCCGCCTGGGCTACCGCCTGAAGCACCCGGACGCGACGTACTGATAGCCCGGTGGCCCCTGCGGACAGGGGTTCACTTACGATCCAGACCGACGGCGCCCTAGGGCGCCGTCGTCGTTTCCGGCCCACGCTTGGGCGATGCCGACCCACCCTCGATCGACGGACGTCGCGGATGCAGCCGCCGACAACTCCGCCCACTCCGACCCCCGCGATATCCGCGCCCTGCTCCTCCTGATGGCCGCCGGCGGTGCGAGCGATCCTCGTCGCCGTCTGCTCGACCGGCACTCCAGTCCGGCGCAGGCACTGGCTGCAGGTCCCGCTGCGTGGCGCGATTGCGGCCTGTCTCCGGCACAGGTCCGTGACCTGGCCGCGGGCAATGCCGGGCCGCTGCCGGGCCGGCTCGCAAACGCGCAGGTGTGGCTGCGACAGCCGGGGCACCATCTGCTTGGCTGGCATCACCGCGACTATCCGCCCCTGCTTCGGCGTGGTCCGAATCCGCCCCTGGCCCTGTTCGTTGCCGGCGACCCTGCATTGCTCTGGCATCCCGCCGTTGCGATCGTCGGCACCCGTGCACCGACGCCGGCAGGCGCTGCCAATGCCAGCACCTTCTCCCGCGCGCTGGTGCGATCCGGGCTGGCGGTGACAAGCGGCCTGGCCGCGGGCATCGATACCGCCGCCCATGAAGCCACGCTCGAGGCCGGTGGGATCACCGTGGCGGTACTGGGCACCGGGCCCGACGTGCCCTACCCGCGCGGGAACGCCCGCTTGCTGGCGCGCATCGCCGCGCAGGGCGCGGTGGTGAGCGAACACCTGCCGGGCACCAGCGCGCTGAAGTCGCACTTCCCCACCCGCAACCGGATCATCGCCGGACTTTCGCTGGCGACCGTGGTCATCGAGGCGGCCTGGCAGTCGGGCGCGCTCATTACCGCCAGGCTCGCCGCCGAGGCCGGTCGGGACGTCTTCGCCCTGCCCGGTTCGATCCACAACCCGATGGCCCGGGGCTGCCACCGCCTGATCCGGGACGGCGCCGCGCTGGTGGAGGGTGCCGGCGAGGTCATCGTCGCCCTGGCCCCGCAGGCACAGGCGCTGGCGCAGGACTTGAGGACGCGCCTGAACGCCCCCATTCACCGCGGTGACGAAGTCCATGGCAGGGCCGGGGAGGATTCAGCGCCCGAAGACGCCGACTACCACCGCTTGTGGCTGGCACTGGGTCACGACCCCACCACTATGGATGAACTTGTCACACGGACTGGATTGACGGCCGCAGCAGTGTCCTCCATGCTGCTGCTCATGGAGCTTGATGGTCGTGTTCAGGCACAACACGGCCGGTACTTCCGCAATCGCTGAATGAGGCATCCACCGCCCCACCCAACGACCCGCGGGTCACCCGCAAGTTTCTGCCCACCGCGCCGCATGCGGCGCAGGCCGAGGGAAATGAAAGAGAGCATTCTGGACGTCCTGCTGTACCTGTTCGAGCACTACTTCACTGAAGACGCGGACCTTGTC
>DATDBI010000312.1:0-18251 GCA_036524915.1 Lysobacter sp.
ACCATCCGTGTTTTCGAAGAGGCGCTTGAAGCCCTCTCGTACGATCGCGTGATCGTCGACTAGCAATACCCTGACCATGCCACTAGTCTGACAGCCCTCGCGCCCGGCGGGTTAGAAAAAGTCTCTGTCCGAGCCCGCGCGCACCCCGGGTAACCTGCTCGCCGATGGATCAGAACTTGCGCCCGTCCGACCCGCCACGCAGCTCGAACCCGCTCTCTGCCGGCCCCTTCAACGGGGCCACGCGAGAGATTGCACTGGGCGCGATCGCCATGCTCGCGGTGGTCGCGGTCTACGTGCCGCTCGGGCTGCTGGGCTTCTTCCACTGGATGGTGGCCAACGGCGTGCTGTTCACCGCCCTGTGGTGCCTGCCGCGACGCTGGTGGCCCTGGCTGTTCGCCGGTGCGGTGATCGCGCGCACCATCAACGGTGCGGTCATCAGCATGACCGCCGGCGTGCCAGGCGAATTCATGCTGTATTGGCCGGGCCCAGTCCAGTTCGTGCTCAGCAGCGTCCTTGAGCCCTTCCTGCTCGCCACCGGCGTGGTGCTGTTGCAGCACTGGCGCGTGTTCCCCAAGGACCCCATGAGCCTGGAGGCCATGGCCCGGATCCACCTCGCCACCGCCGTCTCGGCATTGGCCGTGGTGAGCAAGGACCTGGCCTACGTGCTGGTGGACGGCCGGATCGGCGACGTCCACCTCGCCGGCGCAATGGACATGATTCCGCTGACCGGGCCGGGCGTGTGGACGATGCTGGCCACCTTCATGCTGAAGAAGTTCTTCGGCAACTTCATCGGTTGCATGCTGATCATCCCGCTGGGCGCGTGGATCTCGGAGCCCGCGCACTATTCGCCGTCGGCGCCGATCATCAAGAGCGCCATCCGCTATCTGTTGCCGACGATGGCGCTGTACCTCGTGCTGAGCCTGGGCCAGCCCGGCAGCAACCTCGGCGAGGTGTTGCGGCTGTTGCTGATGGTGGCCGTCGTGGTGTTCGCCATGCGCCATGGCTGGCGCGGCGCGGCGATCTCGGTGCTGGTGGCCAGCATCGCGATCTCCGTGGAGGAGCACGTCGGCTTTCCCGTCTACACCCCGATCCGCCTGCAGATGTTCATTGCCATCACCGGCGCGATGGCCTTGCTCTTCGGTGTGACGGTCGACGACATGCGCCGCGGCACCGCCCTGCTCCGCCAGGCCAACGAGCAGGCCGCGGCACTGACCACGAAGCTGCACGCATCGGCGCTGCGCAACCTGCAGACCGAGGAGCGCGAGCGCCGGCGCCTGGCAGCCGACCTGCACGACGAGTTCGGCCAGAACCTGACCGCGCTGCAGACGCACCTGAAGCTTGCCCAGCGCGACTTCGTCGAGAGCGGCCGCACCGCCGTCGTCGATCACCTGCTCGAACTCACCCGCAACATGCGCCGCAACATCGGCTCGGTGCTCGAATCATTGCGTCCGGCGGCGCTGGACGAACTGGGCCTGTATGCGTCCATCGAACGCGGCCAGATCCGCCGTCTGGTCGAAGAAGCCGGGATCGCCTTCGACGCCCACCTGGAAGGCGACGCGCGCCTGCTGGCGATGCTGGCCCCGGTCCACCGCCATGCGGCCTACCGCGTGGTGCAGGAAGCGGTGACCAATGTCGTGCGCCACGCCCGCGCCAGCCGCTGCGAAGTGCGCCTGCGGATCAACTTGCGCAACGACGCCATCTGGCTGTTCATCCACGTCTGCGATGACGGCATCGGCGGCGTTGGAGGCATGCGCGCCAACCATGGCCTGACCAACATCCTCGATCGCGTCGTCGCCCTGAGCGGGGCGCTGAAGCTGGCCGATCTGCATCCCGGTCTGCGCGTGCACGCGCTGATCAGGCAGCCGTTTGCCGAGTTCGAATAGGCCTGCAGCGCTCCCGGCCGCGACAGGCGCCGACGGCGGCACGCCAGGTCATCGGCCAGTGACCTGCCGCCACTTGCCCTTGGCGAGCATGCCGGCGAACGCCAGGTTCGTGGTCAGGTAGCGCTTCCACATCCGCCGGGGCTCCTGGATGACGCGGTAGAGCCATTCCAGACCGGAGCGCTGCATCCATTGCGGCGCGCGACGTACCTTCCCGGCGACAACGTCGAACGTGCCACCCACGCCCATCACGAAGCTCACGCCCAGCTCGCCCCGCCAGCGGTTGATGAAGTTCTCCTTCTTCGGAGACGTGATCGCCACGAACAGCAGACGGGCCCCGGAATCGCGGACCTTCTGCACGATCGCCGCTTCATCGTCCCAGAAGTACCCGTGATGGAATCCGGCCACGATCAGCCCCGGGTAACGAGCGGTGACCCGGGCGGCCACTTCGGCCACCACTTCCGCAGTAGCGCCCAGCAGGAACACCGGGTACCCCCGGGCCGCCGCGAGCTGGAGCAGTTCGTGAAAGAGATCCACGCCGGACACGCGCTCCGGGACGCGATGCCCCAGGAAGCGTGCGCCCCACACCACGCCCATCCCGTCAATGTTGATGATGTTGCACGCGTTCACCGAAGCGGCCAGCGCGGCATCGCGCTGCATGTGGACGAGCTTTGCGACATTGACCACGACATGCTGCGTGAACGCGCCTGACCTCACCCTCGAATTGATGTGGGCGACCGTGCCACGCATGGTCATGGCATGCATGCGCGTGCCGAGGAATTCCATTTCCGATTGCATCGAACAGTCCCTGTTGAGTTCAGCCTACCTGCGCCGCGCCGGTTTGACGGCCAGAAGCACGAACATGACGAAGAACGGGAACGCAAGGTCCCAGTAGCCGTTGTGGATCGACATCAGCGCAAGCGCAAACACGTAGCAGAAGACGAATCGACCGATGCCAGACTGGAACGCGGCAATCCGGTACATGACTGCCAGGACGATGCCGAGGAAGAGGAAGCCGACAGCGACGCCGATCGGCCCGAAGTCTATGAACAGCGCGCCCTGCAGCGTGGGCGTGATGCTCATCGGCCGGCCTCCGACCCACCTCGCCGACGTGATGTCGCCGACGATGTTCCGCGCGCCCCAGTGCGTGCCCGGCAGCAGCGTCTCGTAGTTGCTCAGGAACAGGCCGCCGAGCATGTGGTCATCCAGACCGTCGCCGATGCCGCTCACCGTGCGCTGGCTGAAATCGAACATCGACAGCGCGGGTACCAGCGGGGCGATCAGCGGGTGGTCATCCACGTACTGGTAGTCGATGGCGACGAAGAACGCCTCCTTGTCGTAGCTCTGACCCACGCGAAAGCCCGAGGACACGGATGCGAACAGCAGCAACGCCAGCGCCGAAGCCGCGATGATCGGGACGGAGAGCGACCGGCGCAGGCGAAACAGCACGAGATGGCAAGCCATCACCAGAATGAAGACGATCACCGGCGTGCGATAACCGAAACAGGCCATGCAGCCGATATAGACGGCGCAAAGGACAACGTTGGGCAGGCGCCCTTCCTCCAGGTCGATGATCGACTTGAGCATCATCCACAGACCGCAAAGCTGGGACAGGTTGAACATGAGGGCGGAGTTCTCGAATCGCGCCTCGCCCATCAGCAGCGGAATGCCTCGATTGCGGACCACCGTCACCGCGAGGCAGACGAAGAGCAACGCGAAGAACACCACCCCCGCCCGCCGCGCTTTCCACGCACGCCCACGGCTCAGTTGGCGGATGGTCCTTGTGGAGATGAGCCGGGACACGAACGCGCCTGCCACCAGGCCGGCCAACCCGAGCAGGAACAGCTGCCATGGCAATGACTTGCTGTAGGCGTCCTCGAGCAGCCATGGCGCAGGCATCAACCCCAGGAGGTTGTAGACGCAATAGGCGCAGATGAAGACGGGCACCGGGCGCAGGAACCGGTGAACGGGCGCCACCGCGCGCAGGCCCGGAATATCCGAGTACCCCCCGGAAGACTCGCCCGGCACGGCGCTCATCGGCACATCCGTGTCAGCAGGCCGCGATAGGACGCCTCGATGCGGTCGTCCGCGAACCGCTCGAGAATGTCCCTGCGCCGAAGGACCCGATGATCGGGGTCAGACCCGAATGCCTGGACGGCGCAAACTCCCGCGGCCACGTCCGCCGGAGCGTCATCGGCCACCAGGACGTTCCAGCGTGGCGATACCACTTCCGACACGCCCGCCCAGTCCAGCGCTACCACCGGCACGCCGCGCACGATCGCTTCAACGAAGCTCATGCCAAACGAATCACAGCGACTGGGCAGGCAGAACAGCCCGCAGTCGCGCCACAGCCGGTCCTTCTCCGATCCGGTGACCCAGCCCAGGAACGCCACCCGCTCCCCCAGACCAAGCGTGGCGACCATCGCGCGCAGGTGCGCCTCCTGGTCGCCTTCGCCGGCAATCCACAGTCGGTGATCGGGGAGCAACGGCATGGCCGCGATGACTTTGTCGACACCCTTGCCGGCAACCAGCCTGCTCATGCACAGGATCGTGGATCCGACACGCGCAGGCCTGGTCCGCAACGAGGCTTCGTCGATTGCCGGGGTGTCGGAAGGCAACGGGTTGCCGATCACAGACGACTTCGACACGGCGCTGGGGTATGCGCGCGCAAAGGTTGAGCGACCGTGCTGCGTCAGGAAACACAGCGCATCGGAAACAGTCGCGACGAATGCGAAGAAGCGGCGCCAGAACATCCGTTCCAGGTACTGCTCCAGGATGGGAGTGTGAAAGAACCAGGCGACCTTGCCCCCCAGCATCGCGCACAGCGTGGCAAGCGCTGCGGTGCGGACCAGGCAGAACCCGGATCCCGGATGCGCCATCACGACGAACGTATCGCCACGACGGCGCGCCAGTCTGGCGGCGCGCACAACCGCAGGCACACAGCCGATGGCAGGCAGGATCTTCCCGCGCCAGCCATTGCCTCGATGGGTCACCAGGTGCTGCACGTCCCTGCCCGGCAGCACCCTTCGAACGATCTCCAGATGCTGGCCGATGATGCTGGAGATGCCGCCTTTTCCGACCCCGGCCTGCGTGCCAAGCAGGACCACGGTCGCATCGATGCCGGGGTGCGTGGATCGACCGTCGTGGTGGGGGTTGCCAGGACTATGCTCAGGCATCGAGGTCGATACCTGCGTCAGCGGTCCCGCGAGCATCCTGCCGGACGTCCTGCGTCCCACCGTTGCCATGCGAAACAATCCGGGCGGGAATGCCGACGACCGTGGCTCCGGCAGGGACGTCGCGAACGACGACGGCGTTTGCACCGATCTTCGCGCCGCGTCCGATCCGGATCGGGCCGAGGACCTGCGCACCCGATCCAATCAGCACGTCATCCTCGATGACCGGCGCCCCGTCGAGCCCGGCACGACCGCCGATGGTGACCTTCGGGCCGACATTCACCCGCTGCCCGATGACGGCTCGCCGGTGGATCACGATGCCCAGGCCGCCGTAGCCGAGCAGCACGCCCTTGCCGATCGATGCCGATGGCGGCACCACGGCCGTCAATGCGATGCGGATGAACAGATAGATCAGCCGCGGCAGCAGCGGAACCCTTCGCTGCCACAGCCAGCGGGAAAGCCGGTGCAATCTGAGGATCATGACCTGCCCTGGATCAGCTCGTTGTTGATGGTGTTGACCGCACGACCAGCGCGACCGCGAAGATAGAGCGCACGAGCAAGCGAGAGCACGACGGCAAGGAGCAGGAGCGCTTCGGCCGGCCTATGTCCGCCTGGTCTACCTGCGGCCAGCGCCAGCACCGCGAGCGCCCACACCAGCGTTGTCCAGATCGCGCTCGCCAGGATGGGCGCGACGGTCTGCCGCACCATCAGGACACTCGCGGACACCAGGCCTGCCTGACCGGCGATCAGGCTCACTCCGGCCAGTGCAATGATCAGCAGCTGCGCGGGTGCCACTCCCGACGACCATGCCGCGCCGACCCCCAGCAGCAGCACGACACTGATCCCTGCAAGCACCCGCGACATCGCACGCTGGTAGTCCGCAAGCACGCCGGCGATGCCCGACGCGCTGCCGGCCTGGCGTGAAAGGCCCGGCATGTAGTGGTACGACAGCGCCCGTGGCAGCAGCAGCAGCGCAGCCATCGTCGTCAGGACCTGCGCTGCCAGTCCCGCGCTGGCGTTACCTGCGACCCACCGGATCGCCGGGACCATCAACAGGTCACGACCGGTACTCACCAGGCTGTTGGCCGCCAGCATCGCCGTCTCGCGGTGATTCAACCCTTCGGCCACCTCCGCGCCAGGCAACCCGGGCGGAATCCGCCCGAAGGCCATCACTGCGACGCCGGCGACGAGCATGGCCACTGCATAGGAGGCGAGCGCTGTCGCCGAGCCGGCGAGCGCACTCGCCGCCGCGACGGTGGTGAGGCACACCTCGACGACCAGCAGCAGGGCAAGGCGACGATCGCACAGCAGCTTGGCCCGCTCGGTCTGCCAGATCGAGAAGCCAAGATAGAAGAGGAAGACCGGCACCGGCGCCGCGACGAGCCCGGCTTTCCACAACAGCGCCGTCAGCGGAGCCACGAAGGCCATCGACACGGCTTGCCATGCCAGCATCTGATGGCATACGCGCCTTCGCGACACCGCATCTGCCATGCCTGCCCACGATGCCATCACCTGCGTCGACAGCGCGCCTCCTGCAAGGAGGCTGAGGAAGGCGGCCACACCCAGATCCGCCATCACCAGCCCCACCGACTCGACAGGCAACCGCACCGACAGGATCGCCATGAACGCCAATCGTTGCAGCCCCGGCGCCGCGGTGATCAACAGCAGCCCTGCCCGTCGCATCGACAGCAGGTCACGTGCTCGCCTGTAGATCATGCGTGCAAGGCGCTACCAGACACCGCGCGTGTCAATCACCGTGCCACGCGTGGGTTTGCACAGCTTGAACTCGCGATGGTTGACGAGCAGCAGGTGGATGTCGGCCACTTCCATCGCCCGCAGCGAATCGACCAGCTCGACCTTGCCCAGGCCGTCCGGCAGGGAAGAGATGTTGGGCTCCACGGCGAGTACCGGGCCCGGATGCTCGCCTGCGATGGCCCGGGCGATGCGCAACGCCGGGCTTTCACGCAGGTCGTCGATATCGGCCTTGAATGCCAGCCCGTAGCACGCGACCACCACCTTCTCCCGCGCCGTACCCGGGTTCTCCTGCAGGTGCAGGTCGATGGCATCGCGAACCTGGCCGATGACCCATGCCGGCTTGCGATCGTTGACGTCACGCGCGGACTTGATCAGCAGCGCCTTGTCAGGGGTCTTGCTGACGATGAACCACGGGTCGACCGCGATGCAGTGGCCACCAACACCAGGACCGGGTTGCAGGATGTCGACGCGCGGATGACGGTTGGCCAGGCGAATGAGCTCCCACACATTGACGTCGAGCGCATCGCAAATGACCGACAGCTCGTTGGCGAATGCGATGTTGACGTCGCGGAAACTGTTCTCGGTCAGCTTGCACATCTCGGCCGTCCGCGCGTTTGTCACCACGCATTCGCCTTGCACGAAGGTCTTGTACAGCGCGACCGCGGCCTGCGAGCATCGGTTCGTCAACCCGCCGATCACGCGGTCGTTCTGCACCAGCTCGCGCAGCACGTGACCCGGCAGTACCCGCTCTGGGCAATGCGCAATCCGGATGTCGGACGCCTCCCCTGCCGACTGCGGGAAGGTCAGGTCGGGCCGGGCTTGTGCGAGCCATTGCGCCATCTGCTCGGTCGCCCCCACTGGAGACGTCGACTCCAGCACGACCAGGTCGCCCCTCTTCAGGACCGGGGCAATGGCAACCGCGGCGGCCTCGATGAAGGACAGGTCGGGCTCGTGATCGGCCTTGAACGGCGTCGGGACCGCAATGAGGAAGGCGTCCGCAGGCTCAGGCGATGTCGTCGCACGCAGGTACCCCTCGGTCACGGCGGCATGCACCACGATGTCGAGGTCAGGCTCGACGATATGGATCTGCCCGAGATTGATGGTATCGACCGCCGCGACGTTGACGTCGACGCCAATGACCTTCTTCTTGCGAGCTGCGAAAACAGCGGCAGTTGGCAGCCCAATGTAGCCAAGCCCGATGACGGAGACCGTCTCGAACTTCGGCGGCCTGCCAGCGGTGGTTGCGTGCTTGATGTCGACAGCAGCTTCGAATGACATGATCGCGCTTCTTGTTCTAAGGGTGGGCCAACTCACGCGCCCAAGTGCGCGCGAGCAACGAATCGATGATCCTGGCGCTGGCCTTGCCGTCGCCGTAGGGATTGCTCGCGCGAGCTGCGCGTGCGCAGGCGTCGTCGTCGCAGAGAAGTTCCCGCAGGTGCCGGGTGATGCTGTCGACCTGCGTTCCAACCAGCTTCACAGTCCCGGCGGCGACGGCTTCGGGCCGTTCGGTGGTGTCACGCATCACAAGCACCGGCTTGCCCAACGAGGGGGCCTCTTCCTGGATGCCACCCGAGTCGGTCAGGATCACCGTTGCCCGATCCATCAGGTAGACGAATGGCAGATAGTCGAGCGGCTCGATGAGGTGAATGTTGCCGATGCCGGCCAGGACCCTGTTCGCAGGCTCGCGGACGTTGGGATTGAGGTGCAGCGGATAGACGATCGCCGCCTCGGGAAACTCGCTTGCCGTCTGTGCAAGTGCCACGCAGATCCTGTCGAAACCCGCGCCGAAGCTCTCGCGACGATGGCCTGTGACCAGCACCAGCTTGGAGTACGCATCAAGGAAGGCGAACTGCTCGGCGAACTGGTCGCGCAGAAGCGGCGACTCCCTGACCTTGTCCACGACGCCAAGCAAGGCATCGATCACGGTATTGCCCGTGACATGCACGGCAGCGCGATCGACGCCTTCGGCCAGCAGGTTCTGGCGCGACGTTTCCGTTGGCGCGAAGTGCATGCTCGCAAGCGCCCCGGTCAGCTTGCGATTCGCCTCCTCGGGCCAGGGCGAATAGAGATTGCCGGTGCGCAGCCCAGCCTCCACGTGCACGACCGGGATCTGCTGGTAATAGGCCGCGAGGCTGGCGCTGAGCGTGGTTGCCGTGTCGCCGTGCACGAGTACGAAGTCCGGCCGGAACTGAGCCAGCACGCCCTTCATTCCCGTCAGGATGGCAGTGGTGACATCGGTCAGGTCCTGGCCCGGCTTCATCACGCCCAGGTCGTAGTCGGGCGTGATCCCGAACAGGTCGAGCACCTGGTCGAGCATCTGCCGGTGCTGTCCGGTAACGCAGACCCTCGCTTCAAATCGCGCATCGCGCGACAGCGCGGTCGCGACCGGCGCCATCTTGATCGCTTCCGGTCTCGTGCCAAACACGCACAGCGCCTTCAATCGCAGGCGACTACCAGCGGCGTCGCCACCGCGAACTGAAACCGTGAGTTCGTCCATGATCACCTAGTAGGCAGCCTTGCCAATGAATCCCTTGACCACTGTCATCGCGATGATGCGCAGGTCAAGAAACAAGGACCAGTTACGCATGTAGTGCAGGTCGTACTCGACGCGGGCGGCCATCTTGTCGACGGTGTCGGTCTCGCCACGCAATCCGTTGACCTGCGCCCAACCGGTGATGCCCGGCTTCACCCGGTGCCGCTGCATGTAGTTCTGGACGATCATCTTGTAGTGGTGGTTGTGCTCCACGGCATGCGGGCGTGGCCCGACGATCGACATCGTGCCTTGCAGCACGTTGATGAACTGCGGCAGCTCGTCCAGGCTGGTACGGCGCAACAGGTTGCCAAAGGGTGTGATGCGAGGGTCGTCGCGTGTTGCCTGGGTCACCTTCCCGGCATGGTCATCGTGCAGGCGCATGCTGCGGAACTTCCAGACCTTGATGGTCTTGCCGTCCAGTCCATGGCGCTTCTGCTTGAACAGCACCGGTCCGGGCGAACTCAGCTTGACGCCGATCGCGATCAGCACCAGCAGCGGCGCGATCATGATTAGGATCAGCGCCCCCAGTCCCCGGTCCTGCAGACCCTTGACCAGCCGCGCTTCGCCACTGAGCGGACTCGCACGCAGGTTGATGACCGGCATGCCTGCCACTTCCTCCACCGATTGATTCAGCAGGTGCAGACCGAACAGATCGGGAACGAACTTGATGTCGGCGGTCGAGTAGTCGAGGGACGCGACGATGCGATCGATAGCCGCCTGCTCGCTCACCGGCAGCGCGATCCACACCTGGCTGATGTGGCGGGACTCGACATACGTGGCCAGCGTCTCCAGATCGCCAAGGTGCGGGACGCCAGCCAGCGCTGGTTGCGGACCTTTGAGCGTGCTGAACCAGCCGCGGACCTCGATGCCGGCCCAACGCTGCTGGTCAAACGTGCGGACAATGCGCTCGGCATCGGCGCTGGAGCCGATGATGACGGCGGTGCGGACATCCAACCCGCGCTCACGAACCCAGGAAGCCGCCTGGCGGCATACAATGCGACCGGCGGCCGATGCCAGCACCGTGCCGGCGAACCAGCACCCCCACCACAGGCGCGAAGACAGGCCCTGCACTTTCAGCAGCGCCACGTACAGGATACCGAGCAGGAAGACCGCGGCCCATACGCAGACCAGCTTGAGCGCCTCGCCAGCGAAGCCCCGCCCACGCGAACTGCGGTACATCGAGAACGAGCCCATCAGCAGCAGCGTGAACATCACACCACGCACCAGCGCGTGCCGGAACTCCGGTGGCATCCCCGTGGTACCGAATCGCCACCAGTAGGTCGCCAGTCCGACCAGCACCAGCGCCGCGATATCGAACACACGCAGCAAGAGCCCGAACAAGGCTGCAAACCTGTCCATCGAGGCATGTTCGGTCGCGTACTCTGCCCGGATTGGCGAGAACAGCATTGCGGGACGCTCCTGTCATCGCGATGCGTCCGCATCCGCCATCAGGAGGGACAACACCAGCGCGAGTACCACCGCGACCGCGTGGGTGCGCAAGGGATAGTCGACGAAGGAATGCGCCATCGGGACGAACGCGGCGATCGCCGCAGCACTGAGTATCGACGCGTCAGAATTGCGGGCAATGATATTTTTTCTTGCGGCATGCACGACCGTGACGAATGCTGCGAGTAACAGCACGACACCGGGCAGCCCGGCTTCGATCAATGTCTCGAGCACATCGTCGTGCACGTGCAGCGCATAGACCTCGCGCATCGCCTCGATGGGTTCGAACGCCGGATACACGGATTTGAAGCTGCCCCATCCGGCGCCCCATGGCAGGTACGCCAATGCAGCATCCCAGCCGTAACGCAGGTACTGCCAACGGAGGTCCTCGAGGGGATCCTGCTGCATGCGCTGCCGGATGCCGTCCCACGCATAGACCGCGATGCCGGCGACGGCTACCGCGATGCTAGCCACCGGTGCGATGCTCAAGAGCGCGCTCTCGCCTTGCCTCGCAGATGCCGCAACGGGGCGCTGGCGCATCAGGAGGACAGTGACCACCGCGGCGACGGAAGCAAGCACCATCCCCGTCCTGGACAGGCTCAGCGCCGCCGCCAGCAGGAGCATCGCGGCCACGACATACCAGGCCGCCGCCGCGGGCAGACGCTCGCGCACGTGGGACCGCACGCCCAGGGCGATTGCCAGCGGCGTGAGCATCGCCATCAGGCACGCGAAATGGTTGCGATTGGCAAACAGGCCAATGGCTCCAATCGGATGGTGGAACGTGTGGAAGCGCAACCCGGAACGCGCGCCCGATGCCGACTGCGCGTAGCCCAGCATCGCCATCAGCGCAGCCAGCACCAATGCGACCTTGAGAAGTCGCAGGCGCGCGGCGTTCGTCAGCGTGCACGACAACACCCAGAACGAGCTGAACACAACCAGCGCGAGCAATGCGCGCACGGTGCCCCGCCGGTCCAACGTCAGCGGGAGCCAACCCTGTGGCTGCTGCGCCTGCGCCAGGTCAGCGATGATACTGCCGCGTCCTGGCAATCGCACATGGAGGTATGGCGGGAGAGGCATCAACTGGAGCAATGCCAGCGCGATGGCGGCCAGGCACACTATCGCGAGGACGCGCTGCGCTCCTGCTTCCGCGTTCCATTTCCAGCGCATGAAGGCCAGCAGCAGCGTTGGCAAGGCGGCCATATGCACAACCGCATCCGACACGCCGCGAGACCCACCGCCTGCCAGCAGTGCCACGACAAGCAATAGCGCGGCTGCAGATTCCGCGATCGCGTCGCGCGTCGACCTGGCCCTCATCGAACGCATCGCGACCTCACCGACAGTAAACAGGCCGCGCGTGGCGGCCCGTTACACCCAGATTTCTTTGAGGAGCGGCCCGGCTGAGCGGCCAATCCTCGGTCATCGATCGGCTCAGGGACTCGACGAGCGTGGCTGTGATGCCTTGCCGCGGTCGCTGCCGCCACTGGCCAATGCCAGCGCGCCTGCAGCGATGGCAATACCAGCGCCAACCTTGGCATGGTTTCCGCTGGAACCCACCGTGAGCAGCGCCGCGCACTTGGCCGGCGGCGTCTTCTCCACGGTGTAACTGTCCGTCACCTTCACCGTGCAGCCGTTCGAATAGGTGACACGCGCTTCGCCACCCATCACGGCGACCACGTCGCCGGCTTCGGCACCGGAGCTCTTGGCCATCTCGACGGACCGGCCGGCTACCTTCACGTCGCCACTGTCGGCGCGGACAAGCACCTTCGGTGATTCGGCCAGGGCACCACCCGCAAAGGACAACGCAAGTACAGCAACAATCAACGACTTCATTTCACTGCTCCAGATCAACTCATTCAAGGGTGTACCGCGCTTGCGCGCGGACGCCGAATCAAGGGCTCGAAGGCGCAGGTGCGCTCCGCGTCGGCGCTTTATCACCGTCACCCTGACCCGAGCCAACTGCGACCGCCACCGCCACGCCAGCGACGACGGCCAGAACCGTCGAGTCGTCGGCATTGCTTCGCTTGGGCTTCGATGCCGGCCGGGCCTGGGCGGCCTGTCCCTGTGCCTGCAATTCCATTGCCGGCGGTGCGACTTGCGCGAACGCGGTGCCCAACGAGGACACGACAACCAGACCGATGAGAATCCGTTTCATGCCTTCACCACTCCATGGTTCGACACGGCACGTGTCAGGTGGAAAGCCTATTCGCGACGCGATGCACTTTGCAATGCGCGCAGACCGGGAAGATTTCGCAGTCTCACGTTGTCGACATGCAGAGTGCCACCTATCTGGCGTTCAGCCATTGATCTTCCGGTGTGACGCAGTGTCAGCTGCTGACCGAGGCAATCGCGCGGGACGTCGAACTGCGTGCGCGCGTTCTGCCAGCCACCGGTCGACGCTGCCGGCAGTTCGAGTCGCACCAACGTCACGCCAGACGTGCATTGAATGAACCACGCGAATCTTCGTGATGACGAGGTTCGATCGTTCGCCGCGGAGCTGATCTCATACCGGCCAGGCGCCAACGCCAGACGTTGTCGAGGGCCAGCAAATCGCACAGCGCGGCCACTGAATTGCGCCTGCAACGACTGACGACCTTGCGCTCGCTCGTTTGCATCCAGTGACAGCAATGCGCCGCTCTCGTCGTCCCACCACCAGCCAAACCCACCGATCTGCCGATCCCCCTCGAACCCGCCGTCGAACGGCAGCCCATCGAGACGGCGTTCGCGCTGCGGAAGCGACTGCAGCCAGATCGCCCGCGCCTGGGCCGGCTGCCCGAGTGCCGTCAGCGCTTCAATCCGCGCTGCAAGTTCGGAAGGGGTTAGCGCCGCCACGCCTGCCAGGCTCGCCAGCACCGCCTCGGAACGTGCCGGATCGGGACGCATCGCATCGGAGCCACGCAGGACCGACGGGAATGCCTCGCGCCACGGAGGATTGGTCGCCAGGACACGCGCCAGCTCACTGCGTAGTTCCGGATTTGCAGCGTTTGCAATGAGCGAGGCCAGGACCGGCGCGCGCATCCGCGGTGCAACGCGCAACAGGGCGTCGACGTGACGCATGCCCTGAGCCACCCTGCCCTGCGCGAACAGCTCATCCACAAGCATCGCCTGGGCGACTTCGTCGCGTGGCGAGCGCCGGGCAGCGGTGCGGAACAGGTCGCCGGCTCGCTCTGGATCGCCTTCGAGCCTGGCCGCCAGCCCAAGCAGGCGGAACGCCCCTGCGTCGATCGGCCGGTCGCGCAACGTGGCTCGCGCGATGGCCTTCAGCGTCTGCGCGTCGTTGACCTCACCACGGGCATCGGTGATGCGACGATCCGGACCAAACGCTGCGCCTACGTTGGCATCGACACGCAGCTGCTGCCAGGACAGCCAGGCGACCACGATGACCGCGAGCAGGCCGCTCCCCATTCGCATGGAGCGTGCCCACACACTGTCAATCCGGTTCGCCGCCGTAGGCATAGTAGGTATAGCCGTAGCCTTCGCCCTTGCGCTTGAGATCGAAGCGGGTGAGCACGGCGCCGATCACGCGTGCGCGTGCCGACCTCAATCGCTGCAGCGCAACGCGCAGCGCGTCGTTGCGGGTGTCGTCTGCCGATGCCACCACGATCGTGGCTTCCGCCAGGTTCGCCAGCAGCGGCACGTCGGCCAGGCCCAGCACCGGCGGCCCGTCGAGGACCACCACGTCGAACTTCTCGCGCAGCTGCGTCAGCAGCTTCGACAGTGACTCGCCCGCCAGCAGTTCGGGCGGATTGGGCGGCAGTGGTCCGGAGGTGATCACGCTCAGCTTGTCCCCCGGGATGTGCTGGAGTACGTCAGCGAGCTCACTCGCCCCCGCGAGCAGGTTCGACAGACCCTGCGCCGACGACAGGCCCGTGGCCTTGTGCACCGACGGATTGCGCAGATCGGCATCGACCAGCACCACACGCTTGCCGAGCTGGGCGATGTTGCGCGCCAACTCGTGCGCGGTGGTGCTCTTACCCTCCGCGGGGCTGGTGCTGGTGATCAGCAGGCTGCCCGGCAGCCCGTTCACGGTGGCGAACTGCAACGCCGTACGCACCGAACGGTAGGCCTCCGCGAATGGCGAGCGCAGGTCGGCCGCCGCCTGCGCCGGGGTGACGCCGCTGTCCAGTCGCGGTATCGCGCCCAGTACCGGCAGGCCGCTCACGATCGCCAGTGCCTTCGGGTCATGAACCGTGCTGTCGAGATGATGCGCCAGGAGCGCGAGCAGCACGCCGAGCAATCCGCCCAGGGCAAGCCCGCAGGCAATGTTCAACAGCTTGCGCGGATGGTGGGCCTTCTCGGGAACGACCGCGCGGTCGATGACCGAGATGTTGTTGGCGCCAACGCCTCCTGCGACGCCGATCTCCTTGTAGCGCTGCAACAGCCCATCGTAGAGCTGGCGGTTGGTCTCGGCTTCGCGGCGCAGGATGTTGTACTGGATCGAGCGGCTCTGCAGGTCGAGCACGTCGCTCTTCAGGCCGGTGATGCGATCGCGCAGCAGCGTTTCCTGTGCCAGCGCAGCCTGGTACTCGGCGCGAATGGCGTCGCGGATGTTGCCGACTTCCGTATTGATCTGGCGATTGGCCTCGTCGATCTGGCTGCGCAGCTGCACCATGTTCGGGTAGTCGGGCTTGTAGGTGCCAAGGTTGTTCTGGTATTCGGCCATCAACGTGGAGCGCTGCTCGCGCAGCTTCTGGATCAGCAGGTTGGCCACCACCTGGGGCAAGCCCATGCCGTTGCCGGCGCTGGCCTGGGCCCACATCGCCTCGGCCTTGATGCGGGTGCCCTGCGCCGTCGCCAGCGCGGCGTTGAGGTCGCTCAGGTTCTGCGCGTCGAGAGAGGGCTTGTCGTCCCCGACAGAAACGATGCGCTCGCTCTCGGAGAACGCCACCAGCTCCTTCTCGGAATCCTCCAGCTTGCCCTTGAGCTGCGAGAGTCGCTCCTCCAGGTACTTCTTCGCATAGGACGATGCGTCAAACCGCCGTTCGAGGTTGCTGGCGATGAAGCCCTCGGCGTACGCGTTGGCGACGCGCGCCGCCAGCGCCGGGTCGGGCGAATCGAAGTTGACGCGCACCAGGCGCGAGTTGCGCACGGGGTCGATGCCCAGCGATTGCAGCACCAGCTCGATCATCGCCGCTTCGCGCGCCTGCTGCCTGGCCGAAGCGGTCACGGCCTGGCCGTTGGCCTTGTCGGCGAGGTCCTCGTCGACCTGCGCCATCTCCTTCTCGTACTGCCTGCTCGCGGTGAGGCGCAGGTCCTGCACGATGCGACGCGCCAGCGAGCGGCTCTTCAGCAGTTCGTACTGGGTCTGGTAGAAGTCGCGGTCCATTGGCGACTCGGTCGGCTGCAGGCCTTCGAACTCGACGATCTTCATCGTGTCGCGCTCGATCTGCAGGGTCGATCCGGCACGGTAGACCGGCGTTGCCAGCAACGTAAACACCAGTGTCAGGAACGCCACCACGGATGCGGTGCCCAGCACCCACCATTGGCGCTCACGAAGGATTCGCCAGTACTGGAGAAGATTGATCTCGTCATCGTCCCCAGCGTCGTGGCGCAACGAGTCGATCGATTCGGCGACGGCGTTCAATTGTAGGACCTCCACACTGCGATGAACGGCGCCAACTGGATCAACGTCCGCAGGGTCTGCCGCCCCAGCGAGGTATCCACCACGATCACGTCCTCGCCGTAGATCTGCGGATCGGGATGCTCACCCTTCTCGATGGCATTGACGTCGAAGCGCGCGTACTTGCGCTCGCCGTCGATGGTGCGGAACACCAGCACGTTGCGATGACTGGCGACGTCGCTGAAGCCCTCTGCCAGGGCCAGGCTCTGCAGCAGGCTCAGGCTGGAGGTCATCGGAAAGATGCCGGGCTTCTTCACTGCGCCACCGACGGTCACGCGCTGGCTGGAGAACTCCTTCACGAACACGGTGACCTGCGGGTCCTGCAGGTAGCGTGCGCGGTAAAGTCCGGCGATGTCCTGCTCGATCTCTCCCACGGTGCGACCGGCGACCGCGACCGCGCCCACCAGGGGGAGCGCAATCTGCCCGGCGTTGTTGACGCGAACCTCGCGATTGAGATCTTCGATCTGGAACACGGTCACCGCGAGTAGGTCGCTGGGGCCGATCAGGTACTCGCTACGGCCCATCGCCGCTGCCACCGGATCGCCCTCGGGCAGCGTCGCCGCTTGTTCGCTGGTTGCGCCCGAGCTGGAGCAGCCGCACAAAAGCATCAGGCACACAAGCGCCCACACTCGAAGAATGCTGATCAAGTGCCGTCCTCAGGAAAGAGTTTCGAAGTACGTACGTTGTCGTACGGTTCCCGATTCAATATATGCCGCAGAGTCTGAATTGGCCGCTTCGCGCGACTGAGATTTTTCCTCATTTCGCGCGCATCGAACGCAACCATCGCGCAACTGCGCCACCGCCTGCCGACGCGTCGGAGTCATTCATTCGCAGGTTGATATCGCCACGCAGGAACAACCCTGACGGCAGTTGTTCGGGCGGCACGTCGTCGACAATTCCGCGCGTGCGCGTGTCGACCATGTGCAGCGCTTCTTCTCGTCCGACCAGCGCGGCAGCGGCGTCCCGTGCCTCGGCCAGCAATGGCGGTCGCCGTTGCGGATGGTGCGCGTCGGTCGCGAGGATCATGCATAACCCGTCGCTGACGAAACGCTCGCCCCAGTACCTGACGCGTCGCCCGTAGCGCCCGGTCATGGCCCCGGCGGTGATCTGCATCCACGCGCCCCGCCGGGCCAGCCGCTCGAAAACGTCGTAGTGGGTCTCGACCCAGCTCAGGCGCTCGGGGTGGGTAATCACCGGCACCAGTCCGGCCGCCATCAGGTCGAACACCGACTCCTCGAATCGCGGCGGCGCGACGTGGTGCGGTGGCTCCAGCAGCAGATAGCGGGAACCTGCCAGAGTCGGCACGCGACCGTCGCGGATACCCGCCAGCAGGCCAGGGTCCAAATGGACATCGGCCCCCTCGACGAGACACAGCGCGATGCCGCGCTGATCGAGTTCAGCCTGGAAGGCAACGATCGCCGCGCGGATGCCTGCGGCCGTGTTCTCGTACATGCCCGGATAGATGTGCGGCGTGCAGGCGACCGTGAGAATGCCGTCGCTCGCGGCCATGCGCGCCATCTCCAGCGCCATGTCGAGGTCCACCGCCCCGTCGTCGATGGCCGGAAGCAGGTGGCAATGCAGATCGAACATGAGGCTCCTCCTTGAGCACAGCGCCGGAGTCTAGCCCCAAGCGCCCGGGGGGCCCTGAACGAACTGTGCCGTGTCCCTGGCACACTCAAGTGGCACATCCCCCTTGCCAACCCCGTCCCCGCTTGAGCTATACTACGCAGCCATTTTGGGCGGTTAGCTCAGCGGTAGAGCACTGCTTTCACACGGCAGGGGTCACAAGTTCGAAACTTGTACCGCCCACCAGTACCAGGCAAAGGCCGGCGAAAGCCGGCCTTTTG
>DATDBI010000313.1:0-8939 GCA_036524915.1 Lysobacter sp.
ACGCCTGGAACACCACCATCAGCACGACGGCGACGATTACCCAGAGCAGCAGATTCTTGGCCAAGTCGTTCATCAATTCCTACCTGTCGCCCTCATGGCGTGGTTACAGCGGGGCGGCGCCGGAGCGCCTGTACATCCGGGGGTTGTCGAACATTACTTCATAACTGCGCGCTTGCCCTGTGCCAGCGCGTACACCTCGGGGGATCGCTTGCGCGATGCCTCCGGTTTGCGGATGACGACCTTGTCATAGCGCCGGCGCAGCTCCTTGACGTACTCGTCGAAGCCCACGCCCTGGAACAGCTTGATCAGGAAGTTGCCGCCGGTACGCAGGTGCTGGTCGGCGAAATCCATTGCCAGTTCGGACAGGTAAATCGCCCGCGGCATGTCGACCGCATCCACACCGCTCTTATTGGGGGCCAAATCGGACAGGACAAGGTCCACGCGCTGGCCATCCAGGGAGGCCACCAGCCGCGATAGGACCTCATCTTCCCTGAAATCGCCATGAAGGAACTCGACCCCTGCCAGCGATGGCATCTCCAGGATGTCCAGGGCGATCACCCTGCCCGGCCTCGCCGGATCCATGCGGTCGAGCTCCTGCCGCAGCCACTGTGACCAGCCCCCCGGGGCGGCGCCCAGGTCGACGACCACCATTCCGGGCTTCAGCAGCCGGTCACGCTCGACAAGCTCCTCGAGCTTGTAGGCCGCGCGCGAGCGCAGGCCCTCCGCCTTGGCCTTCTTCACGAAGGGGTCGGAAAAGTGTTCCTTGAGCCAGCGCTGGCTGGATTTGCTGCGAGTCGCCATGGGGCGTAGGGGGAGCCGGCGTGGATGGGCCGTGGGGGCCGTGGGGGCGGTCATGATACCCTGCGCAACCCACCCTCATGCTCCCCGTGCCCCAATGCAGACCGTCCTGACCGCCGCCCAGACCCGTTTCCTGCGCGGCCAGGCCCATGATCTGAAGGCCATGCTGCAGGTTGGCGGCAAGGGCGTGACCGAGTCGCTGATCGCCGAAGTCAATCTGGCGCTCGAGCACCACGAGCTGATCAAGATCAAGGTGGCCGCCGAGGATCGCGACGCCCGCGACGCCATGATCGATGACATCGCCCTGCGCACCGACGCCGCGCTGGTGCAGCGCATCGGCCATACCGCGATCCTGTACAAGCCCAGCCAGGACCGTCGCCAGATCGTGCTGCCGCGGGCCTGACCCCGATCCCCGATCGCCCCGGGCCCATCGCCGATGCAGCTCAACCTCGAACATCCCGACCAGGCGTTCTACCTGCGTGCCGCAGACGGCACCTCGGCCCTGGTCAATGATCGACGCCTGTACGCCAGCTTCATCCTCTCGCCGGACCAGCTGCTCGAGGAATGGCCGGTGCGTGCGGTCAAGGCGATCACCCCGCAGGACCTCGAACCGGTGCTGGCGCTGGAACCGGAAGTGATCCTGCTCGGCAGTGGCGCGACCCAGGTCTTTCCGACGGCCGCCGTGATGGCAGCCTGCCTCGGCCGCGGCGTCGGCCTTGAGACCATGACCAATGCCGCCGCCGCGCGCACGTTCAACGTGCTGGCCGGCGAAGGCCGGCGCGTGGTCGCGGCATTCGTGATGAATCCCTGAGGCTACCTACTTCTTCGGCAGGTACAGCAGCGGATCGACCGGCTTGCCGTTGTAGCGGACCTCGAAGTGCAGCATCTCGCGCGGCGCACCGCTGCGGCCCATCTCGGCGATCTGCTGGCCGGCCTTGACCAGCTGGCCTTCGTTCACCAGGCGATTGCGGTTGTGGCCATAGGCCGACAGCCACTGCTCGTTGTGCTTGATGATGATCAGTTCGCCGTAGCCGACCAGGCCGGAGCCCGAGTACACGACCACGCCATCGGCGGCCGCACGCACCGGTGCGCCGCTGCTGCCGGCAATGTCGATGCCCTGCTTGGTCGGCTCGCCAACCACGTAACGGCCGATCAGCTCGCCGTCGGCGGGCCAGCGCCAGTTGAATCCACTGGCCACCGGGGTTGCTGCCGGTGCGCTCGGCGAGGGTGTCGCCGGACGCGGCGTGGTCGGGGTAGGCCTGGGCGTCGTCGCCGGCCGCGTGGCCGTGGTGCTGCCCGATGATGCCGGGCTGCTTCCCGCGCTACCCGACGGATACAGGCGCAGCTTCTGGCCCGGATAGATCGTGTAAGGCGCCGGGATGCCGTTCCATGCGGCCAGGTCGACCGCGCGGATGCCGTTGCCGGAAGCAACGCGGTACATCGTGTCGCCACGCTGCACCACGATGGTCTTGCCGTACTTCGGGACCGACGCCTTCACCGTGGTGGTCGTGGTGCTACCCGGCGCGCGGGTGACTTTCGAGCTCGCGCAACCGGCCACCGCGGCAGCCAGGAGCGCGGCCGCCAACAGGTGCCGCGAAGCGCGGGTCATTCGTGCTTGTGTCGTGCGTGCGTTCATCCGCTGAACTGTGCCTTCCATACCAGCCATGCCAATGCTGCCAACAGCAGGACCGAAGCGGCCCAGCCGATCGGCTCGATGTAGCGGCGCAGCGCCGCTTCCGCGCGCTCGCCGCCAAGGCGGATCGCCAGGGCGATCAGGTACACGCGCTTGCCGCGGCCAATGAACATGCTGGCCAGGAACGGCAGGAACGGTACGCCGACGATGCCCGATGCCCAAGTGAATATCTTCAGCGGAATGGGTGTGAACCCGGCCAGAACCAGCAGCCAGAACGCCTTCCACGGCGAGTTCGCGGCGATCTCGCGCAACTGCGTGACCTGCGCGTCGATGCGGTCGATCCAGCCCAGCGAGGTCAGCAGCGGCTTGACCAGTTCGTAGGCGAAATGACCCAGCGCGTAGCCCAGAAAGGCGCCGGCCATCGAGCCGGCCAGGCTGAGCGTGGCGAACCAGAATGCGCGCCGCCGATCCGCCAGGCACATCGGCGCCAGCATCACTTCCGGCGGGACGGGGAACACCACCGCCTCGGCGAAACTCAGCAAGGTCAGGAGCGCGGGCGCACGGCGATGCCGCGCCCAGCCGATGGTGCGCTCGTAGAGGGGTCCAAAGATTTTCAACGCCAGTCCTTCCGGTACGTCACTGCGGCGAGTGTTCCTGCGGTATTCAATCGATCATCCCTGACAGCAGCGGCACGAACACGACCGGTGCCAGCGTGTGCTGGGTGACGACGCCCTCGGCGTCCTTGTGCAGCTTGAGCAGCGATTGCGACGAGGCGCCGCCGACCGGCGCGATCAGCGTGCCACCGGGGGCCAGCTGTGCGGTCAGCGATTCGACCAGCGCCGGAGCCGCCGCGGTGACGATGATCGAATCGAACGGACCGTTCTCGGCCCAGCCGATGCGGCCGTCGTCGTGCTTGCTGCGGATGTTCATGCCGAGCTGGCGGAAACGCTTGCGCGCGGTGCGCAGCAGTTCTCCGATGCGCTCGACGGTGTGCACTTCCAGGCCGAGCGCGGCCAGGACCGCGGCCTGGTAACCCGAACCGGTACCGATCTCCAGCACCTTCTTCGGCTCGGCCTCGAGGACCGCTTCGGTCATCTTCGCCACGACCCAGGGCTGGGAGATGGTCTGGCCGTGGCCAATCGGCAGCGCGGTGTCCTCGTAGGCGCGCGTCGCCAGCGCCTCATCGACGAACAGGTGGCGCGGCACCGTGCGGATGGCGTTGAGCACGCGCTCGTCGCGGATGCCGTTCTCGCGCAGGCGCTCGACCAGGCGGTCGCGCACGCGCTGAGAGGTCATCCCCGAGCCGATCGCCTCGGGCTGCAGGCGCATGCGCAGGGTCATGCGCTGTGCTCCGGATCTTGCAGTGTGCGTTGCAGGGTCGCGCCCTGACGAACGGCGCCACGGTCCAGCGACACCGCCAGGCCATCGACCCAGCTGGCGACCTGGTCGAGCGCCTGGTAGCGGGTCAGGTCGACATGGATCGGGGTGATCGAGATGTTGCCGGTGCGCAGGGCGTGGAAGTCGGTGCCCGGGCCGGCATCCTGCTCCTGCCCGGCAGCGCCGATCCACCACCATTCGCGCCCGCGCGGGTCGTGCTGCGGAATGCACGCCTCGGCGCGGTGGCGGTTGCCCAGGCGGGTGACTTCGAAGCCACGGACCTCGTCCCACGGCAGGTCGGGCACGTTGACGTTGAGGATCGTGTCGGCCGGCAGCGGGTCGACGCGCAGGCGGGCGATGATCTCGACGGCCGCGCGCGCCGCGGTCTCGTAATGGCGGCCGGTGTGGTCAACAGTCTGCAGCGACATCGCCACGGCCGGCAGGCCAAGGAAGCGCCCTTCCATCGCCGCGGCGACAGTGCCCGAATAGATCACGTCGTCGCCGAGATTGGCGGTGTTGTTGATGCCCGAGACCACGATGTCCGGCTCGACCTCGAGCATGCCGGTGATTGCCACGTGGACGCAGTCGGTGGGCGTGCCATAGACGCGCCAGGTCGTGGCATCGAGCCGCTGGACGCGCACCGGCGCATCCAGGGTGAGCGAATTGCTGGCGCCGGACCGGTCCCGGTCGGGGGCGACCACCAGCACCTCATGGCCGGCGGCGCGCAGGCCTTCGGCGAGGACGCGGATACCGGGCGCGTCGACGCCGTCGTCGTTGCTGACCAGAACTCGCATGAACTCCCTTGATCGAACCTTGGAACGTGGGCTTGTTGCGTTCCGGGCGCGTACTGCGTGCGCTTGCCGGACCGTGCGGCACCCATGATAGCCGATGGGGATTGCAGCCCCTCACCCCGGGCGACGCCCTCCCCGCGAGCAAGCTCGCTCCTACCCGCCTAGACTATTGGCCATGGCTGACGACCCCGACGACGACGCCGAGCTGTTCCGCGCCGCGATCGGCCCGGTACGGCGGTTGCGCGACACCGCGCCGCCACCGGCAGCGCCCAAGCCGCGGCCGCGCGCCCGCATGGCCGAACGTGACGAAGCCCAGGCCCGCGAGCAGTTCCGCCATGCGCTGGACGAACTCCCCCTCGACGCCGGCGATGCCCTGTCCTACCGCCGCGAAGAAGTCTCACCGCGGTTGCTGCAGAAGCTCCGGCGCGGCGAGATCTCGGCGCAGGAGGAGCTCGATCTCCACGGCGCCGACTCGCGCGAAGCCGAACAGCTGCTGCGCGCCTTTCTGCACGATGCCCGCCAGCACGGCGTTGGCTGCGTGCGCATCATTCATGGCAAGGGATTGCACGGCGCCGCCTCGATCGCGAGCAGCGGCGTGCCGGTGCTGAAGAACCTGGTCGACCGCATGCTTCGGCATCGCGCGGACGTCCTGGCATTCCACTCCTCGCCACCCGCGCAGGGCGGCACCGGAGCGGTGCTGGTACTGCTCGCGCCCCGTCGCCTGCGCTCAACCTGAGCCCAGCTCGCCGGGACGCCAGACAGTGGTTTTACTGACCGCTTACCTGGGCGATCTGCTCGGCGGTCTTCTTCGGCGTGTTGACCCAGACCACCTCGATTCCGCGGCGGCGGGCAATACGCTCGACGTAACCGATGTATGTGTCGTCATCGTCCATGATCGACGGCGTTTTCGGCTCGGGCACATACGTGCTCTTGCTTTCCATGCCGGCACAGGCGCCCAGGCCCAGGACGGAAACCAAAACAGCCATGCGTAACGATGCGTTCATGACGACATCTCCATGACGTGATTCGCCGTACCCAGCGGGTACGACGGCACCAGGCTTGATGCCTTGTACGATTTCGGCTTATACGCCGGCGCTTGGGGGGCACCAGTGCCAGCAGATGCTTTCCGACGAACGGTCGGAAATTCCTGTTCAGCCGCTGCGGCCGAGCGCGTGCACGTCACCGAGTTCGGCCAGCACGACGGTGGCATACGTGCCCGGTGGAAGGCTGAAAGCCAACTGGAGCACATCGTCACCGAGCCATTGCCACGCCAGGTCGGCGGGCTTGAGCCGCAGTGCCCTGCGCTCTTGCTTCAGGCCCTCCGCTTCCAGCCCGGCGCGCAGGGCCAGTGCGTCGTCGCCGGCAAGCGCCGCCAGCTCCAGTCCGGCCGCCGCATCCTGGCTGCGCAGGTCGCCGCGACCCCACAGCGGCCCGCTCGGATGGATGTCAAAGGTTGCCAGGCGCTGCGCCAGTTCGTCGCTCAAAGGCTCCGGGCCGAACACGCTGCGACTGCCATCGAGCAACCACACCTCGCCGTCCAGCGCCTGGTCCCAGCTGCCCGATTCCACGCGCGATGCCAGTGCGCGATTGAACAGCTCCGAGCGCGCCGCCGACAGCAGCAGCGTGCGCTGCTCGCGACGGACACGACGGCCGGCGAACATCGCAAGCGCGTTGGCGACATTGTCGCCATCGCGACCAAAGCGCTGCTCGCCAAAATAGTTGGGAACGCCGCGTTCGGCGATCGCGTGCAGCCTCGATTCGATGGCGTTGCGATCGCCGGTGACCTCGCGAAGGTTGAGCACGAAGCGGTTGCCGGCCAGCGCGCCGCGCGACAGCTTCCGCGCATGCCAGGTGTGCTCGAGCACGCGCAGTCGCTCATCCCCGCCCTCGCCGGTCTCCAGTGCCGCCAGGTCGGGCGCAACGCGCTTGGGCAGGTGCACGCTGAAACGCTGCCGGGTTACGGCATTGCGGTCCTTGAGGCCGGCGTAGCCGATCGCGACCTCGCCCACGCCTGCCCACTCGGCGATGCGGCGGGCGGCGAAGGCGGTGTTCATGCCGCGCTTCTCGATGGTCAGCAGCAGGTGCTCGCCGCTGCCGCTGGGCTCAAAGCCAGGCAACTCCTCGACCAGGAAATCCTCGGGCGTGGTGCGCATGTTGGCGCTGAGCACCGCTTGCCCATGGGCGCGCGGCTGCGTGGGCTCGCGCCCGTTCACGCGCGCACCAGCAGGCACACCGCCGTCGCCGCGATGCCTTCGCCGCGGCCGGTGAAGCCGAGCTTCTCGGTGGTGGTGGCCTTGATGCTGACGGCATCGTCCGCCAGGCCCAGGTCGCCGGCCAGCAATTGCCGCATCGCCGCCGCGTGCGGACCGACCTTGGGCCGTTCGCAGATCACGGTGACGTCGGCGTTGCCAAGCGCCCATCCGCGCTCGCGGATCAGCGCCTGGCAATGACGCAGGAACGCGCGGCTGTCCGCACCTTTCCATTGCGGGTCGCCGGGCGGAAAGTGCTGGCCGATATCACCCAGCGCGAGCGCGCCGAGCATTGCGTCGCAGAGCGCGTGGATCACCACGTCGCCATCGGAGTGGGCGATGATGCCGCGGTCGTGCGGCACCCGTACGCCGCCGAGCATCACGTGGTCGCCGTCGCCGAATGCATGGACGTCGAATCCCTGGCCGATGCGGATGTTCATGGGTTTTCCCGATTCGAAATCAGATACCGCGCCAACGCCAGGTCTGCCGGCGTGGTTACCTTGAGGTTGTCTTCGCGCCCTTCGACCAGTGCCGGGTGCGCGCCGATGCGCTCCATTGCCATCGCTTCGTCGGTGACGACCACGCCCGCGGCGCGGGCCTGATCGAGCGCAGCCATCAATGCGCCGCGGCGGAATGCCTGCGGCGTGAACGCGCGCCAGAGCCGTTCGCGCGGTTCGGTCGCGGCGATGCGGGCGCCGTCGTCGGCGCGCTTGAGCGTGTCGCGCACGGGCGCACCGAGGATCGCGCCATCGGCATGGGCAGTGGCAGCGGCGATCAGGCGTTCGAGGTCATCGCGGCACAGGTTCGGCCGTGCAGCGTCGTGGACCAGCACCAGCGCATCGTCGGCCACATAGGCCGGAAGCGCGCGCAGGGCCGCCAGTACCGAGTCGGCGCGTTCGCCACCACCGACGCACCGCAGCACCGGCTTGCCGTGCATCGCGGTCCAGCCGGGCCACAAGGCATCGTCCTTCGATAGCGCCACGATTGCACCGGCCACCTGCGGGTGCGCGAGCAATGTGTCGAGCGCGTGTGCAATCAAGGGACGGCCGGCGATTTCGAGATACTGCTTGGGTGTCTCACCACCAAAGCGCGAGCCGCGACCGGCAGCGGGAATGACAGCCCAGATCATCGTCACTCGTTCTTCGGCTCGGCATTGTCTTCCGGCGCCGGCGTCGCACCTTCCGGTTCGACCACGCGGTAGAACGTCTCGCCCGGCTTGATCATGCCCAGCTCGCTGCGCGCGCGCTCCTCGACCGCCGCCTCGCCGGACTTGAGGTCCTCGACCTCGGCGGCGAGGGCGTCGTTGCGCTGCTGCATGCCCTGGTTCTCGTGCGCCTGCTGCTGCACCTGCTGCTGCAGGCGGGCGACCGAGCGGCTGCCGCCCTCGCCCACCCACAGCCGGTACTGCAGGAACACCAGCAGACCGGCCAATGCCAGCAGCAGCAGTCGCAAGCCGCGCATGCGTCCGGTCTCCGGACTCAGCGCTTGAGCGAGATGAAGGCGTCGCGGCCGGCGTACTTCGCCGCGGCACCCAGCTGCTCTTCGATGCGCAGCAGCTGGTTGTACTTGGCGACGCGGTCGCTGCGGCACAGCGAGCCGGTCTTGATCTGGGTCGCGGTGGTGGCGACCGAGATGTCGGCGATGGTGGTGTCCTCGGTTTCGCCCGAGCGGTGCGAGACGATCGAGGCGTAGCGGTTGGCATCGGCCATCGCGATCGCTTCCAGGGTCTCGGTCAGGGTGCCGATCTGGTTGACCTTGATCAGGATGGCGTTGGCCACGCCCTTGTCGATGCCTTCCTGGAAGATCTTCGGGTTGGTCACGAACAGGTCGTCACCGACCAGCTGCACCTTGTTGCCGACGCGCTCGGTCAGCAGCTTCCAGCCGGCCCAGTCGTTCTCGGCCATGCCGTCTTCGATCGTGATGATCGGGTACTGCGCGGCCCAGTTGGCGAGGAAGTCGACGAACTGCTCGCTGGTCAGGCGCTTGCCTTCACCGGTGAGGTTGTACTTGCCGTTCTCGAAGAACTCGCTGGAGGCGACGTCGAGGCCGAGCAGGATGTCTTCGCCGGCCTTGTAGCCGGCCTTGCCGATC
>DATDBI010000314.1:0-27419 GCA_036524915.1 Lysobacter sp.
TGCACTGCCACTGGAAAAACAGGAATTGATGAAAACTGGAACTGGAATGCAACCACCCCTGCGCCGCAGTATAGCCCCCTAACCTCGCCATCTTTCCAGCACTTTCGACAGGAATTGAGACGTGCGCGCTCACGCTCTGCAGG
The DNA here is from genome assembly GCA_036524915.1 of Lysobacter sp. GTDB lineage: Bacteria > Pseudomonadota > Gammaproteobacteria > Xanthomonadales > Xanthomonadaceae > Lysobacter_J. The sequence continues at coordinate 144 of DATDBI010000314.1, forward strand.
ACATGCAACTCAAGCTTGAGAACGCGGCAGCGGCGTCCGGACGGCCAGTTCCGCGGCTGCTCGCGGTCAGCAAGACCCAGGATGCGACGGCCGTCGCGGAACTGGCGGCGGCCGGGCAGTGCGCTTTCGGCGAGAACTACGTCCAGGAGACCGCCGCCAAGCAGTCGGCGCTGGCGGGCCTGGGGCCGGGCGGCGCGGGGCCGGCCGGCGCGGCGCTGGAGTGGCACCTGATTGGCCACCTCCAGTCCAACAAGGCGCGGGAGGCGGCGACGCTGTTCGACTGGGTCCAGACCGTCGACCGGGTCAAGCTGGTGTCGGCGCTCGCCCAGCATCGCGCGGCGGACCGGACGCCCCTCAACGTGCTCATCCAAGTCAATATCGACGACGAAGCCAGCAAGCACGGCTGCCAGCCGGGTGACATACCGGCCCTGGCCGAAGCGATCGCCGCGCAGCCGCGCCTGGTGCTGCGTGGGCTGATGGTCATCCCCACGCCCCACCCCGATCCCGAGCAGCGCCGCGGCGCCTTTCGCCGCACCCGCGATCTGTTCGAGGCCCTGCGCGTGACCCATCCGGGCATCGACACACTGTCGATGGGCATGAGCGACGACCATGCCATCGCGATTGCGGAGGGGGCGACGATGGTGCGCATCGGCACGGCCCTGTTCGGCGCGCGGCCGAGGCCCGCCTGACGCCTTGCTATCCTCGCTGGACTGCCCCGTCACCTGCGTCCATGCCCAAGATCGACTCTCCGACAGACCACTCCGGCGCCATCGCCTTCATCGGCGGCGGCAACATGGCGCGCAGCCTGGTCGGCGGCCTCATCGCACGCGGCCAGCCGGCCGCCAGCGTGCACGTGGCCGAGCCCGCCGCCGCCCTTCGCACGGCCCTCGAGCGCGACTTCCACATTCGTGGCTTCGACAATGCCGCCGAGGCCGCGGCCGGCGCCGATGTCTGGCTGCTGGCAGTCAAGCCACAGGTGATGGCCAGCGTCTGCGCCGAACTGGCCGACCTCGCCCGGGACCGGCGACCGCTGGTGATCTCCATCGCCGCCGGCATCACCGCCGCGCAGCTCGACGGCTGGCTGGGCGGTGGTTTACCGGTGGTCCGGGCCATGCCCAACACCCCGGCCCTGCTGGGTGTCGGGATCACCGGCCTGTATGCCAACGAGCACACCGATGGCCACCAGCGCGACCACGCCGCCGGCCTGATGGACGCGGTCGGGCCGACGGTCTGGATCGACGACGAAAGCCGGATGGATGCGGTCACCGCCGTGTCGGGCAGTGGCCCGGCCTATGTGTTCCTGCTGGCCGAGGCAATGCAGTCGGCGGCCGTGGCGCAGGGCCTGGCGCCGGATGCCGCCCGTGCACTGGTCCAGCAGACCCTGCTGGGTGCCGCCACGATGTTGACCCGCCTGGACGAACCGGCCGACGTGCTGCGCGCCCGCGTGACCTCGCCCGGTGGCACCACGCAGGCGGCGATCGAAACCTTCGAGGCCGGCGGATTCCGCGAGCTGGTCGCGCGCGCGATTGCCGCCGCCACCGAACGCGGCCGGCAGTTGTCAGCTGCCAATGATTGATTGCCTGAGGAGACATCGCATGCGCATCGCCCCGCTCATCGTGCTGGTTGCCGGCCTGGCCGGCTGCAGCGGCAGCGCCCCGCCCCCGCCCAGGCCCGCCGCCGCCGCGGCCCAGGGAGAAGCGGTCAGCCGTGTCGGCGACGTCAGCATCCGCGCCAACGCAATGCAGACATCGGCGCTGTCATCGACCGTGGCAGGCCAGTACGGCATCACCCGCGCCGACAACTCGGTGATGCTGCTGGTCGCCGTGCGCCAGGGCCCGGAGGCGCAGGAAGTCGCGCTGCCCGCGCGCATCACCGCCACCGCAACCGACCTGCGCGGCCGCCGCCAGAACCTCGACATGCGCGAGCTGCGCAGTGGCGATCTTCTCGACTACATCGGCACGGCCGAGCTCACGCCACCGGACACGCTGCGCTTCGACGTGACCATCGTGCGCGAGAACGGAGCGACGTCGACGATGCAGTTCAGCCGGGACTTCTATCCGCGCTGAGCGGCACGACCGGACCATGCGCGGATGATGGCTGCGATCTCACGCACGCCATCGGTCAACGCCGCCGGGCCCGGCTGCAGGATCATCGGCGACTTGATCTCGTGCAGTTCGCCGTCGCGCACCGCAGGAATCGCATCCCATCCGGGACGCGCGGACACTTTCTCCGGGCGGAACTTCTTGCCGCACCACGATCCCAGGATGATGTCGGGCGCACGCCGCACGACCTCGTCCGGATCCTCCAGGATCCGCTGCTTTGCCAGCGACTCGACTGCGCGCTCGGGAAAGATGTCCTCGCCACCGGCAATCCGCACCAGCTCGGCAACCCAGCAGATGCCGGTGATCGGCGGCTCGTCCCATTCCTCGAAGTACACCTTCGGCCGGCGCGTCAGCTTCGCCGCCTCCAGCGCGATGTCGTCCAGCCCGCGCTGCAACCCGTCGGCGTAGGCATTGGCGCGATCGGCAGCGCCGACCAGCGCGCCGAGCCGGCGGATGTAATCGATGATCCCGTCCACGCTGCGGTGGTTGCTGATCCACACCTCGACGCCATGGCGGATCAACTCGCCGGCGATGTCGGCCTGGATGTCCGAGAAGCCGATCACGAAGTCCGGCTGCAGTTTGAGGATCTCGCCGATCTTCGCACTGGTGAATGCACTGACCTTGGGTTTTTCCTTGCGCGCGATCGCCGGGCGCACGGTGAACCCACTGATGCCGACGATGCGGTCCTGCTCGCCCAGGGCGTAGAGCGTCTCGGTCGGCTCTTCGGTGAGGCAGACGATGCGCTGCGGACCGGTCTTGCCAGTGGTCACGGATACAGCATCCGCTTGTGCCACTCACCGGCGCGATCGAGTTCATAGCACTGGCGTTCGTGCAGGCGGAAACCGGCGCCGTACCAGAACTCGATCAGCGATGGCCGCACGCGCAGCCCGGTCCAGCGGGGCGGGCGCGGCACGTCGCGGCCGGCGAAGCGCTCATCGGCTTCGGCCAGGCGCAGCTCGAATGTCTCGCGCGAGTCCAGCGTCTCCGACTGCTTCGATGCCCATGCGCCCAGCTGGCTGCCGCGCGGGCGCAGGGCGAAATAGGCATCGGCTTCGTCGTCGTTGACGATCTCGACCGGGCCCTCGATGCGCACCTGCACCCCTTCGCGCGCGCGCGGCCAGTGGAACAGCAGCGCCGCATGCGGGTTGGCCTGCAGTTCGCGACCCTTGCGTCCATCCAGGTGCGTGTAGAAGACGAATCCGCGCGCGTCGTGTGCCTTGAGCAGCACGGTGCGGACCGCCGGTCGCGCGTCGAGGCCGGCGGTGGCGAGATACATCGCGGTCGGGTCGGGCTCGCCGGCATGGCCGGCCTCGCCGAACAGATGCGCGAACGTGACGAGGGCTTCGCTGAGCAGGTCGGGGGTATCCATTGCGCTATTGTGGGCCGATGTCGCCACGGCTGCATCCCTCCGCCACCGACGCTGCAAAGTCGGCCCCCGGCTTCGCCGCGGACGTGGTCGCCCGGGTGCTCGACGATGCCCTGGGCCATGGCAGCCGCATCCATGCGATCGCCGGCCTGCAGGGTTCGGGAAAGTCGACGCTGGCAGCGCAGGTTGCAGCGCTGGCGCGCACGCACGGCCTGCGCGTGGCGGTGCTGTCGATCGACGACTTCTACCTCGGGCGGCGCGATCGGCAACGCCTCGGCCGCGCGGTCCATCCCCTGCTGGCCACGCGCGGACCGCCAGGCACGCATGACGTCGAGCTGGCATGCGCGACGCTCGACGCCCTTCGTGCGGGCCAGCCCGTGCGCCTGCCCCGCTTCGACAAGCTGGCCGACACGCGCGCGCCGCCATCGCGTTGGCCCGCTGCGCACGGGATAGACCTGACCCTGTTCGAAGGCTGGTTCCTGAAGACGCCGGCGCAGGACGTCGGGGAATTGCGCGAGCCGATCAATGCCGTCGAGCGGGACGAGGACCCGGACGGTCGCTGGCGCCACTACTGCAACGAGGCGCTCGGGCGCGACTACCCGCCGCTGTGGTCGCGACTGGATCGTCTGCTGTTCCTGCAGCCGCCGGGATTCGAATCGGTGCCGCAATGGCGCTGGCAGCAGGAGCAGGCGCTGCAAGCGCGCAGCCGCACGCCCGCACACCGCGCCATGGGCCCTGCCGATGTCGAGCGGTTCGTCCAGCTGTTCGAGCGGGTCAGCCGGCAGGCGCTGCGCCAACTGCCGGATATCGCCGACTGGACGCTGCCCCTGGATGCACGTCGGCAGCCCCTGCCGCGTGTGGCCAGCGTCGGGAATGGCCGCGTGAGTGCACCACGAAGCTGACGCGGGCAATCGACCGTACGCCGCATGCCGTAAAGACCGCGCGAGCGCCACCGCTGCCGCAGCTGGCTACAATCGGCACATGAACCCCGCAACCAACCTGATCCTGGTCGGGCCGATGGGCGCCGGCAAGTCCTGCATCGGCCGCATCCTCGCCGAGCGCTTCGGCTTGCGCCTGGCTGATGTCGATCACGAGATCGAGCAGCGCGCGGGCGCGAGCATCAACACCATTTTCGAATGCGATGGCGAAGCGGGATTCCGCGCGCGTGAGCGCGGCATGCTGGCCGAGCTGCTGCGCCAGGACGGCGTGGTGCTCTCCACCGGCGGCGGCGCAGTGCTCGATGCCGACAACCGCCGGCAGTTGCGCGAACGCGGCTTCGTCATCCACCTGCACGTCAGCGTCGAGAGCCAGATCGAACGGCTGGCCCGCGATCGCAGCCGGCCGCTGCTCGCACGCGGCGACCGCGAGCAGGTACTGCATGCCCTGGCGGCGGCGCGCGAGCCGCTGTACGCGCAGGTCGCCGACCTGCGCTTCGACACCAACCACTACACCGCCACCGAAGTCGCCTCGCGACTCGTGCACGAACTGCAGTCGCACTGGCAGCGCGATCCAGCGGCACGAATCGACACCGGCTTGCAGCGCGCGCACAGCGAGGAACCGACATGAGCACGATGCGCACCGTCAGGGTCGAAGGCGAATCGCTTTACGACATCAGCATCGGCCCGGGGCTGCTCTCCAATCCGGCACTGGTCGGGCATGTGCTGCGCGGGCGCCACGCGCTCGTCGTCAGCGACACCAACGTTGCCCCGCTCTACGCCGACCGCGTCGAGGAAACCCTGCGCACGGCACGGCCCGGCATACAGCTGGCCCGCTTCGTGATGCCGTCGGGCGAGCAGGAAAAGACGCTGACACGTTTCTGCGAATGCCTGGATGCGCTGGCCACGCTGGGCGCCACCCGCGATGCCGCGGTCATCGCGCTGGGCGGCGGCGTGATCGGCGACCTCGGCGGCTTCGCCGCGGCCTGCTGGATGCGCGGCATCGATGTCGTGCAGGTACCGACCACGCTGCTGGCGATGGTCGACTCGTCAGTGGGCGGCAAGACCGGCGTCGACCTCAAGGCCGGCAAGAATCTCGCGGGTGCCTTCCATGCACCGCGCGCGGTGATCGCCGACACCACCACGCTGCACACGCTGCCGCCACGCGAGCTGCGCGCCGGTTTGGCCGAAGTGGTGAAGTACGGTGCGATCTTCGGCGCCGATTTCCTCGGCTGGCTCGAGTCGCATGCCCCGGCGCTGGCGGCCGGCGACGACGCCGCGCTGGCGGAGGCGATCGAGCGTTCGTGCCTGTACAAGGCCGAAGTGGTCGCCCGTGACCCTTACGAGCATGGCGAGCGTGCGCTGCTCAACTTCGGCCACACCTTCGGCCATGCGATCGAGGCCGAGCAGGGCTATGCCGGCGCGGGCAGCGACGCACTGAACCATGGCGAGGCGGTCGCCGTCGGCATGGTCCTGGCGGCAAAGCTGTCGAGCGCACTCGGGCGCGCCCCGGCCGCCGACGCGCAGCGCCTGCAGGCACTGCTGCAACGTTTCGGGCTGCCGACCCGGATCCCGCCAGGGCTGGACCCGCAGGCCCTGCTGGCGCGGATGTGCCTGGACAAGAAGGCCGACGCCGGTGGGCTGCGCTTCATCCTCTGGGACCGCGCCGGCCTGGCCACCGTGGTCCGGGGCGTACCGGACGAGCGCGTGCTCGAGGTATTGCGCGCCGGCTGAGCCGGTCCATGCCTGCGGCCGCGCCCGGCGCGGGGCATGGCGATCCCGGGTGCCTTTGCTCACCCGGGATACGTCGGACCGGGCTCCCGTACAATCCCGACCATGCGCCTGCTACTGCAACAACGGCCGGACGGCCGAGAAGCACCACGCTTCGTGCAACTGATGCTGCAGCCCGACCTGCTCGGCGGCTGGACGCTGGTGCGCGAATCGGGCCAGATCGGCGGCAAGAGCACGCTGCGGCGCGAACAGTACCTCGACCAGGCCAGCGCGCTGAAAGCGCTGGAGGACGCGCGCGATCAGCAGCTCAAGCGCGGCTTCCAGCTGATGTTCGCGCAGGGCGCCGACGCGCCGACCTGACCCTTTGCCGCAACAGTCCGGTGCGCAGGCGCCGTCGACGGGATCGCCAGCCAGGCGCCGGCAGCGGCGATAATGCCGCCCCCACCGCACCACCGAACCATGCGCCCCCGCGCCGTCCAAGGATCCGCAATGACCGCAGCCACCACCCCCAAGAACGACCGCTTCCTGCGCGCCCTGCGGCGCGAGCCGGTCGACGCGACCCCGGTGTGGCTCATGCGCCAGGCCGGCCGCTACCTGCCGGAATACCGCGCCACGCGCGCCGCGGCCGGCAGCTTCCTGGCCATGGCCAAGAACCCGGAGTTGGCCTGCGAGGTCACGCTGCAGCCGCTGCGTCGCTTTCCGCTGGACGCGGCGATCCTGTTCTCCGACATCCTGACCGTGCCCGACGCGATGGGCCTGGGCCTGTACTTCGTCGATGGCGAGGGCCCGAAGTTCGAGCGCCCGATCCGCAACCACGAAGACATTGCCCGCCTCGCCGTGCCCGACATGGACCGCGAACTGCGCTACGTCACCGACGCGGTCCGCACCATCCGCCGCGAGCTCGACAATACCGTCCCGCTGATCGGCTTCTCCGGCAGTCCGTGGACGCTGGCCTGCTACATGGTCGAAGGCGGCGGCAGCGACAACTATTCGAAGGTGAAGTCGCTGGCCCTCAATGACCCGGCGGCGATGCATCGCCTGCTCGACGTCGTCACCGATTCGGTCATCGCCTACCTCGACGCGCAGCGCCAGGCCGGCGCGCAGGCACTGCAGGTGTTTGATACCTGGGGCGGCGTGCTGTCGCCGTCGATGTACCGCGAGTTCTCGCTGCGCTATCTCAAGCGCATCGCCCAGGAACTGCCGCGCGGTGAAGACAAGACCCCGCTGATCCTGTTCGGCAAGGGCAACGGCGCCTACCTCGAGGAGCTGGCCGCCAGTGGCACCGAAGGCGTTGGCGTCGACTGGACGGTGGAACTGGGCGATGCCGCGCGTCGCACCGGCGGCAAGGTCGCACTGCAAGGCAACCTCGATCCGGTCACGCTGTACGCGCAGCCCGATGCGATCCGTCGCGAAGTCGGCCGCGCCCTCGACGACTACGCCGCCGGCAATGGCGGTTCGCGCGAAGGCCACGTCTTCAACCTCGGCCATGGCATGTCGCCGGACATGAGCCCCGATCATGTCGCCGCGCTGGTGGCGGCGGTGCACGAGCTCAGCGCGCGCTGATCATCCTGGCCTCCGGGTCTGGTACGCCAGGCCCGGTGAACACCGCGCTCACCTGGGCTTCGAATACCACAGCGCGTTGACGATGATCCAGCGATCGCCGAACTTGCCCATGTGGAAGAAGTCCACGAACCAGGGCGTTTCCGCGCGGACCACCGCGATATTGCCGGCCACGTCCAGCGCCGTGCACGAGCGGTTCCATTGGTCCTTCGGTGTTTTCAGCGCGCCCTGGCGCGTCAGCTCCACCAGTTCCTCCTTGCTCATCCGCCGCAGGCCCAGGCGTTCGTCCGGTGTGTCGCCGAGCACGCGCCGCTTGGCGAGATCGGGGTGCAGCGAGCGGGAAACCCGCTCCGGATCGCCTTCCAGCTGGCCGTCGACATAGTCGAAACAGGTCGCTTCAATCGCGGCGCGGGTGGCGGGGTCAATCGCGACTGGCGGCGCGGGGGTCGTGGCCGCTGCAGCGGCGAGTACCAGGCTCAACAGGGGCATGGCCGTTCCTTGCGTGCGGGGGGAGTCAAAGCGCGGGCATCAAATCGCGCGTGAGGAGTTTCAAGGTGAGTGCGTGCGGCTGCCGCTCGTTGTAGTTGGTGGTGGTGATGACCACCACCGCCCGCTTCTGCGGAATCAGGAACACCGCGTTGCCGCCCGTGCCCGCCATCGTCGGCACCGTGATCGTGCCGTTGCCGCTCGGAATTTTCATCAACCACCATAGATAACCATAGTCGGCATCCTCGCGGGCCGTGGCCTGTGGCGACAGCGACTGGCGGACCCATGCCGCGGGGACCACCTGCTTCCCGCCGGCGCGTCCGTCGTCGAGGTACAGCTGCCCCAGCTTCCACAGGTCGCGCGTGCGCAGCCCCAGCCCGCCGCCGGCCTGGGCCAGACCCAGGGGCGAGAACTGCCATGCGGGCGCCTGGATCCCCAACGGGTCGAACAGGCGACGCTGCGCATAGGTCTGCAGCGGCTCGTGCACCGCGGTCTGGATCACGTCGCCCAGCGTGCTCACGCCGGCCGTGCAGTAACGGAAGTTGCGGCCATGCGGCGAATCGGCCGGCTTCTGCACCCAGGCGGGAAAGCCCTGCACCGGGAGATCGGCGTAGAACTGCACCCAGTCCTCGATCAGGTACATCCGCTCTTCGTTACCCCGCGAGAACTGGTCTTCGTCGTTGCACTCGACGATGGACGACATCGTCATCAGGTCCTCGACCCGGATGGCATCCTTGCGCGGATCGGGATTGAGCATCTTTTGCCGGCGCGCGGGCGCAAGCACGTCGAAGATGCGCGTGGCGGCCGTGAGCTTGCCGTCTTCGACCGCCAGCCCGGCGAGCATTCCGGCAACGGTCTTGGTCGCCGAGCGGGTGTTACGGCGTCCCTCGGCTCCGTCCGCGTCGAAATAGTGTTCGTAGACGACCTTGCCGTCCTGGGCGACCAGGACGCTGGTGATCGCCTTGTACTCGCCCTGCTCGACAGCCTTCTGGGCTGGCTCGAACTTGCCGGCATCGGCGGCGACCGCACTGCACGACGCCGTGGCGACGCAAATGGAAAGAAGCGCTCGTTTCATCGTGATCCCCTTGGTTGCGGCGATTCTACCGCCCTCTCAGGAGCCCATCTTGTATCCGCGAAACCTCCGCCCTGCCCAGCGCGAGGCGCCGGAACGTACCCGGCGTCACGCCGAACTCGGCGACGAAACAGCGATGCAGATGAATTTCATCGACGAACCCCAGCGTCAACGCGGCATCGGACAGCGTGCGGCGCTGGGCGATCAGCGAGACCGCCTTGTGCACGCGGCGCTTGCGGATGTAGTCGCTGGGCGCAATGCCATGACGCTTGCGAAATGCGCGCGCGAGATAGACCGGATGGCAGTCGGCAATCGAGGCGAGTTCCTGCAGCGTAGGCGGAGGTGCGGCTCGCGGGACATGGCCTGGTGATCCATGGGCGCCTTAGGATGCCACGCCTGGCGATTCCCGCGACCACGCGATCAGCGGGAGGTGATCATCGGTTTCGCAGCGCCTTCCATGCTTGCCAACCCGCTACGGCAAGCAAGACCGAGAGCCCCGCCCAGATCAGGACGATGACCGTGGCAGCCACGCGGCTTGCCGGCTTCTGGCCCTGACTGCCTTGCGCGCGCTCACGGCACTCGGCCATCACCGAAGGTGGAATCAGGCGGATGGCCCAGGCGATGCCCAAGGGCAGGAGAATCAGATCGTCCAGATAGCCCAGCACCGGTATGAAGTCCGGGATCAGGTCGATCGGACTCAGCGCGTACGCCACGACGACCGCCACCAGCAATTTGCCGTACCAGGGCGTGAGCGGATGACGAGCCGCCAGGTACAACGCATGGATCTCCGCCTTAAGCGATCTGGCACGCTTTCTGAGCTCGTCGATGAAGCCCGTCGCCATGCCTTTTCAAGCGCTACTGGAGAACGTGCGGGCTGGTCTCGAATTTCTCCAGCTGCTCGCTCCGGAACGAAAAGCGAAGCTGCAGCGCCACCGGATGACCTGACGTCCCACCCTTCGAGCTCGGGTCATCTGCCAGGCAGTCCGCGACAGGTGGCACGACGGACGAATGGAAACACTCGAGCGACATGCCGTAACGCGCGACCAGCGCATCCACCTTGTCCTTGGCGGTTCCCGGGGGCGCCTCACGCGCTACGGTTTCCCCCCAGAAGCTGGCGCGCTCCTCCAGATTTCCACGACTGAACATTCCGTCGAAAAGGCCCGTGGATCGCAGGACAAGTACGCAGAACGCCACGACGATCAGGTACGCGATTGCTTTGCCCACTGGTGTCTCCCCAACCCCTGGTCCGGCCTGAGCTTAGGCAACTCGGGGTTGGCCAACAAGTGGAACGCAGGTGGGAGCTGCATGGCGGTCGCCGTCATGGTGGCGACCTTTTCTACGGTGTCAGGCGCCGTTCGGCTCGACAACCACTGCCGTGCCGTAGCAGAGCACCTCTGTAAGACCGGCCATGAGCTCGGTAGCGTCATAGCGGACAGCGATGATGGCATTGCCGCCCAGCTGCCTGGCGTGCTGCACCATGTCTCGATAGGTCTCGTGACGGGCCTGCTCGCACAGCTCCGTGTAGATGGTGATGTTGCCGCCAAACAGGGTCTGGAGTCCGCCAAGGAAGTTTCCGACGATCGAGCGGGACCTGACCGTGATGCCGCGCACGAGGCCAAGATTGCGGACGATCCGGTATCCCGGCAGGTCCAACGCCGTCGTGACCATCGAGTCATTCAAGTGCGGCGGTGTCGCACGGTTTGCCGAGGAGTTGTATGGGTCGGTCATAGGTCTTCCTGTCAGTGCTGCGCCATGGGTCGTAAGCGGACATCAGACGGACCTTGCCCGCGGCGCCTAGTATCGTCGAGTCGAAACCATCAGGCAGGATGAAACCGCAACCATGCTATTCGGGATGAACAGCACGTCCGGTCCGACGCGAGTCGCCCTGATCGGGTACGGCTATGCCGCGCGGACATTCCACGCGCCGCTGATCCAGGCTGTGCCCCGCCTGTCGTTGGCGCTGATTGCCTCAAGCAGGCCCGAGCAGGTGCGGGCAGAGCTGCCCGGCATCGACGTCGAAGGCGACCCGATGCGGGCGGTAGTCGACCCCGGCGTGGATCTGGTGGTGATCGCCACACCCAACGACACGCACTTCCCGCTCGCCCAGGCTGCGCTGCGCGCGGGCAAGCACGTCGTCGTCGACAAGCCGATGACGCCAAGCCTGCCGGAAGCGTGCGAACTCGTAGCCACTGCAAAGGCACACGGCCGCCACCTGTCGGTGTTTCACAACCGCCGCTGGGACAGCGATTTCCTGTCGGTGAGGCAGGCCATGCGCGAAGGGCTGATCGGCGAGGCGCGTCATTTCGAATCGCGCATCGAACGGTTCCGTCCGCAGGTGCGTGATCGCTGGCGCGAACGACCCGGGCCGGCGACGGGCCTGTGGTGGGACCTGGGGCCTCATCTGGTGGACCAGGCGCTGACCCTGTTCGGATGGCCCGATACCGTACAAGCCAATCTCGCACAACAACGCAGCGGCGCCAAGACCGAAGACTGGGCCCACGTCGTGCTTGGTTTCGGCGCTATCAGAGCCGTCCTGCATGCCGGGATGCTTTCTGCCATTCCCGGGCCGCGCTTCGTCGTGCATGGAACGCAGGGATCGCTGATCAAGGCGCAGCCCGATCGCCAGGAGCAGCAGCTAATTGCGGGGCTGCGACCCGGCGATACGCAATGGGGGATCGATCCAGACCCCTTGCAATGGCGACGCGATGACGGCCCGATCCAGGCGCGATCCGCCATCCCGGGCGACCAGTCCCGGTTCTATGCGGAACTCGCGGAGGCCATCGCGGGGCACGGTCCCAATCCCGTTCCGCCTGATGAGGCCATTCGGGTCATGGCCGTCATGGAAGCAGCAATGCACTCGGCGTCGCAGGGGCGCACGGTTTCGCCGGAGCTTGCGTCGCTGTGACGCGCGCAGCCCATAACGCCCGCGATGAATCATCCGGCACGCCTGAGTAGTACCCGCAGCCGTACTACCTCCTGGGCACACCTTCCAGCAGACCCGCGAGCATCGCACCAGTGACAGGCTTGCGCAGGAAGCCATGAAACCCCGCCGCGGTCGCCTGCGGTTCCGCATCGGCGTCCGCACGAGCGGTAATCGCCAGCAACGGCCGGCTGAATCCCTGCGCGCGCAACTGCTCGGCCAGCGCCAGGCCATCCATGCCGGGGAGGTCGAGATCGAGCAACGCCGCGTCGAACGACGCCGTGGCCGCTTCAGTCAATGCCGACAGGCCATGCGCCGCATGCGTGACGCGATGCCCCTGCGCGCGCAGCAGCCCGCTGATGACTTCGGCCACGATCGGGTCGTCTTCCACCAGCAGCAATGACAACGGCGCGCCGCGCGATGCCAGCAGCGCGTCACCGCCGTCGTGCGCGAGAGGTGCCGCCGCCTGTGCGAGCGGCAGGTCGACGATGAAACGCGCGCCCTCGCCCGGCGTGCTTTCGACATGGATGCTGCCCCCCATCGCCTCGGCCAGTTCCTGGCAGATCGCCAGGCCCAGGCCACTGCCGCCGTAACGCGCCGTCGTGCGCGCCCCTTCGGCCTGCTCGAAGCGTCGGAACAGTCGCGCCAGCTGCTCTTCGTTGATGCCGGGACCGGTGTCGGCGACTTCCAAGCGCACGCCCTGCGGCGACAGCCTGGACACCCGCAACGACACCGATCCCTTGTCGGTGAACTTGATCGCATTGCCGAGCAGGTTGAGCAGGATCTGGCAGACGCGATTGACATCGCCGCGCAGCCCGGCAGGCGCATCCACGCCGATATCGGTGTGGAATGCCAGCCCGCGCTGCTGCGCCAATGGCGCCATCAGTGAAGTGGCTTCCTCAACCACGCCGTACAGCGAAAATGGAACATCGGAGAGCTCGAGCCTGCCCGATTCAATGCGTGCCAGGTCGAGGGCATCGTTGACCAGACGCAGCAGATGGCGTCCGGCGCGACGGATCGACTCGACGTAGCCACGCTGGCGCTGGTCGAGGGGGGTGTCGAGCAGCAGTTCGCTCATGCCCAGCACACCCGTCATCGGCGTGCGCACTTCATGACCGAGTGTCGCCAGGAACTGGGTCTTGGCCAGCGAGGCCTGCTTGGCAAGCTCGCGTTCCTGCTGCGCGAACTTCCAGTCGTGGCTGCGCTTGAGGCGACGACGATAGGCATCGGCCATCCACCATCCCAGCAGCACCGCCAGGCCGAGGAAACCTGCGATCGCAGGCCAGGTCTGCCACCACGGCGCGGCCACGGTGAAGGCGATCGTCTGCGCCCTGGACCAGACGTTGTCGGCAGTGCGCGCCGCCACTTGCAGCTCGTACCGTCCGGGTTTGAGTTGGGAGAATACGCGCTCACCGACCGCGCCGACGTCGACCCAGCCGTTGTCGTAGCCGGCCAGGCGGAAACGGTAGGCATGGTTGCGCGCATCGTTGAACGACAGCAGTCGCGCGACGATGTGCAGGTCGCGATCGTCGTGACGGATCTCAAACGGTTGCGACGGGAAGAACGTGATGCGCTGATCCCTGCGGCGCACGTCGATGCCCTCGATCACCAGATGGGGCGCCTGCGTGTTCGGCCGCACGGTCGAGGGGTCGAACAGCACCAGGCCTTCCGGGCTGCCGACGAGGATCTTGCCGTCACGGCGGCTGGCCACCGGTGCAATGTCGAATTCCTGACTTGGCAGGCCATCGCGCACACCGTAAACGCGCACGGTACCCCGCTGCGGGTCGACACGGGTCAGGCCGCGCACGCTCGAGATCCAGACGATGCCGGCGGCATCCACGCTCAGGCCGCCTGCCGCCACCAGTGGCAGGCCATGTTCGGTGCCCATGCGCCAATGCCGGTGCAGCGCCGAGCCGGTCCAGCGATAGGCCTCCAGCTCGCCCAGCCTGGCCAGCCAGACCTGCCCCTTCGCGTCGGTGGCAAAGCCATGGACGCGGCCCTGGCCGGCACCGGGGATCGGCTCGAACCGCTGCCTGGATGCGTTCCAGCGCGACATGCCCTCGCTGCCGGCCAGCCATAGCGCGCCATCGGGACCAAGACCGGCCTGCTCAATGAAGACGTCCTTGCCCAGGCCGATGTTCGCGCCGGGCACCATCGAAGCGTGGATGTGGCCGTCCGGCGTGCGCACCTGGATCACGCCGTCTTCGGTGATCAGCCAGACCATGCCGTCGCCGGTCTGCACCAGCTTGCTTTCGCCGGCCGGCGACGGGTCGATTGGGTCGTCCACGTTCCAGCGGCGCAGCCCATGCGTGCCGGGATCGATCCGCGCCACACCGCCGACATAGCTGACCCACACCGCGCCGGAGCGGTCTTCCAGCACGTGCGACAGGATGTAACCGTCCCCGACATCGCGCACGACATGGGTGACGGCGCCGCTGTCGGGATCGAGCCGGTCGAGCACGCCACCGCTGCCAACCAGCCACATCGCGCCGTCTGCAGCCGGGGCAATGCCGCGAACGTGTGCATTGGCGAGCGAGGTGGGATCGTCGATGCGGCGCGACATCACCGCGAACTGGCGCCAGTTGGCCGGCAGATACCACAGGCCGTTGCTGCTGCTGGCGAACCAGACCCCGCCTTCGCGATCCTGGTACGCGCCGACCCAACCCGGTCGGACCAGCCCCTGCGCGGTGCCACTGTAGAGCGGCACGACGCTGAGCCTGCCGTGCTCGTCGCGGCCCAGTCCTTGCGGTACGTCGAACCAGTACATGCCACTGCGATCGCGCAGCAGCACATGCAGGATCGAGTCCTTCAGCCCGACATCCGCCCACGGTGTAGCCGAAACGCGACCGTCGGGATGGCGCACGCCGACGCCGCGCGGAGTGCCGATCCAGAGCGTGCCGTCGGACTCGGTGGTGATGCCGTTGACCAGCGGCGAACTCAGCGCAGCTGGCGGCAGGCGCTCGAAGTCCCGCCCCGTCCAGCGTGCGACACCGCCTTTGGTGCCGGCCCACAGGCTGCCATCGGGCGCGACCGCCAGCTGCCCGACTTCGGCGTCCGGCAGGCTGCGTTGGTCGCCCGGCCGCGGCATGAAACGCGTGACCTTGCCGTCGCCATCAAGGCGATGCAGGCCACCGAACGACGTGCCGAACCAGATCGCCCCGTCGGGCGTGGACGTTACCGCCCAGACTGTATCGCTGCCGATCTGCGGCGTGTTGGCGCGGTTGTAGTAGCGCAACTGCTTGCGATCGACATCCAGCATCGCCAGACCCGCCTGGCCGGTGCCGATCCAGACGCGGTTGCGTGCATCGACGTGGACGGCCCACACGAAGTTGTCGCGCAGGCCGTTCTCGGCGCGCCAGATGCGGAACCCGATGCCGTCGTAGCGCGCCAGCCCGTCGCTGGTCGCGATCCACAGGTAGCCGTTGTGGTCCTCGGTGATGCCGTTGATGCGGTTCGACGGCAGGCCGTCGGCGACCGTGATCTGGCGCGGCCTCGGGGTTTCCGGGATGGCGGCATGGGCCGGGCTCAGTGCCGCCATCGCCAGCAGCATCCAGATGATGACTCGTGTCCGCATGACCCCTTTCCGGCTTCCTGTCCCCGCCGCTAGGCTGGTCGAAGCGCTGGTGCGGCGCAAGTCCGCGGTTCCGGGCCGGCGCCTGCAACAATCCGTTGCGACCGTCCACCGATCCGTTCACCCGCCTGCGCCTAGAATCGCTGCCTTGGATTGGCGCCTCTGCGCTGCCTCCTCAACCGCCGGATGATCCGCCCATGACGCCCAACCCGATGTCG
Source organism: Lysobacter sp. (assembly GCA_036524915.1). Taxonomy (GTDB): domain Bacteria; phylum Pseudomonadota; class Gammaproteobacteria; order Xanthomonadales; family Xanthomonadaceae; genus Lysobacter_J. Next base: position 16,105 of record DATDBI010000314.1, read on the forward strand.
CGGACCTGCCTGATGGCCCTGCTTGGCATTGCGCCCATGGCCATGGCGGCCCCGCCGGAGACGTGGTCGCTCGACCCGGTGCATACACGCGTGCTGTTCGCCGTGGAGCATGCCGGCTTCTCACACGCACTCGGGACGGTATCGGGCAGCACCGGCACGCTGGTGTTCGACCGCGACGACTGGGCATACGCGCGACTGGACGTGCAGGTGCCATTGCAGCGCCTGGACCTGGGCGACGAGAAATGGAACAAGGCCGTGCTCGCCAGCAACCTGGTTGACGCCGGGCATCATCCGCAAGCGCATTTCGTGTCGTCCCGCGTCGAGCCAGTCGACGCCGACCATGCCAGGGTCTGCGGCGAGTTGAGCCTGCGCGGCGTGACGCGTCCGCTGTGCATGGACGTGACCCTCAACGCCGTCAAACGCCATCCGCTGCCGCCGTTTCGCCGCACCGCCGGATTCTCCGCCACCGCCACCCTCAGCCGCGCCGAGTTCGGCATGACGGCGTGGAAGAACGTGATCGGCGATCGCGTAGAACTGCGCATCGAGGCCGAGGCCCTGCGCGATCGCGGTGCCGGCGAGCCGGCCGAAGGCGCCGATGACGTCGCGCCTCCAACCGATGCCGTACCCACTGAACCGGCAAGCGAGCCGGCGACGCCAGCATCCCAGCAACCCGACGACCCCGCCGCGGAATCCACTACACCATGACGCTCAAGAACACCGCCGACCGCTGGGGCACGATCAGCCAACTTCTGCATTGGCTGATCGTCGTGCTGATCCTTGGACTGGGCGTGATCGGCCTGGTGATGGTCGAGCTGCCGAAGTCGCCGCGCTACTTCTGGGTGTACGACCTGCACAAGTCGTTCGGGATCACCGTGCTGGCGTTGATGGTGCTGCGCCTGGTCTGGCGCGTGTTTGCCGGAGCGCCACAGGCCATCGCCGGAACGCCGGGCTGGCAGCACCGCATTGCCACCGCCACCCACGGCCTGCTGTACGCACTGACGTTTGCCGTACCGCTGTCGGGCTGGCTGTACGACTCGGTCAGCGGCCTGCGCCCGATGCGCTGGTTCGGGCTGTTCAAGATGCCCAAGATCGCCGCGCCCAGCCAGGAACTGCAGCCGCTGGTGCGCGATTGGCACGAATGGCTGTTCTGGATCCTGATCGCGCTGGTCGCCGTGCATGCGCTCGCGGCGTTGTACCACCACATGTTCCAGCACGACGCCACGCTGTCGCGCATGTTGCCCGGCCGTCGCCGCACCCCCTCCCCCGCTTCGGAGATTCATTGATGTCGATCATCTCGATCAAGCGCCTCACCCTGGCGGCAGCAACGGCCGCCGCGGTGCTGGTCGCAGCGCCGTCGTTCGCGGCCGACTACCTGCAGGCCGCCGGCTCCAGCCTGACTTTCGCCAGCAAGTACGAAGGCGAAGTCTTCACGGGCCGCTTTACCGGTTTCGTGACCAGCTTCAGCTTCGACCCGCAGCAGCTGGCCGGCGCCAAGCTCGACGTGACCATCCCGCTGGCGTCGGCGTCGACGGCCAACAGCGATCGCGACGATGCGCTCAAGGGCAATGATTTCTTTGCCTCCGGCAAATTCCCGCAAGCCCGGTACACCGCGACGAAGTTCCGCAGCCTCGGCGGTAACCAGTTTGCGGCCGACGGCACGTTGAGCCTGCGTGGAGTGAGCAAGCCGGTGGTTCTCACCTTCACCTGGACGCCGGGTGCGAAGCCCGTGCTGACCGGCAAGGCCACGATCAAGCGCCTGGATTTCGGCGTCGGCGCCGGCGACTGGGCCGATACGGCCATGATCCCGAACGAAGTGGCCGTCAGCACCAAGGTCGTGTTCGCGCCGAAGTAACCAGGCGCGTGAAGAGCCGGCTTGCCGGCTCGATCAACCGGCCAGGAACGCCCGCAGGCGGTCCAGGTCGAACGGCCAGTCCAGTTCGATCCCGCGGCCCTCGTCACGCAGCACCGGCACGCGCACGCCATAGCGCTGCTCCAGGCCGTCGTCGGCGTCAATGAACACACTCTCGAACTCGGGCGCCCGCGCTACCGCGAGCACTTCCAGCGCCAGGTCGCACAGGTGGCAGTCATCACGCTGGAACAGCGTCAACGCAGGCGCGGCGGCCGGAATGGAGTCATGCAGGGAATGGGGCATCAAATCGCTCACGGTTCCGGGCATCGGCAGTGCGGCAGGGTATGGCGGGGCGAACCCACCGAGGCGCGTAGAATAGCCTGATTGCAAACGCGCATACCGTTTGCACCGCCATCCCGCCAGCGCGCGCATCCCCCGCGCCGCCCGCCTTTCCGGAGTAGTCCCTCGTGGCCGTCAGCAGTTTCGACTTGTTCAAGATCGGCATCGGTCCCAGTTCGTCCCATACCGTCGGCCCGATGCGCGCCGCCGCACGCTTCGTCCAGCGCTGGCTGGTCGAAGGCGGCAATGGCGACGGCAGCGACCTGCAGCGCACTGCCCGCATCCGCGCCGAAGTGTTCGGGTCGCTGGCACTGACCGGCCGCGGCCATGGCACCGACAAGGCCGTGCTGATGGGCCTGGAAGGGCACCTGCCCAACCAGATCGATCCCGACATGATCCCGCCGGCACTGGAGCGGATCCGCAACAGCAAGCGCATCCACCTGCACGGCCAGCACGAGATCGGCTTCGACGAGAAGCACGACCTCATCATGAACAAGCGCCAGAAGCTGCCCTTCCACACCAACGGCATGCGCTTCACTGCGTTCGACGCCGACGGCAACGTGATCGCCACGCGTGACTACTACTCCGTGGGCGGCGGCTTCGTGGTCAACCAGGACGAGGCGGCCGAAGATCGCATCGTCGCCGACGAGACCGAACAACCCTACCCGTTCCGCTCCGGCGACGAACTGCTCGCGCAGGCGCGCGACAGCGGCCTCAGCATCGCCCAGATGATGTACGCCAACGAACAGGTGTGGCGCACGCCGGAAGAGATCGACGCCGGCTTCGATGAAATCTGGGAGGCGATGCAGGCCTGCGTCAGCCGTGGCATCCGTGCCCACGGAACGCTGCCCGGCGGCCTGCACGTGTCGCGCCGCGCACCGATGCTGCATGCGGAGCTGACGTCGCGTCCGGAAGCGGCGATGCGCGATCCGCTGACGACGCTCGACTGGGTCAATCTCTACGCGCTGGCGGTGAACGAAGAAAATGCCGCCGGCGGTCGCGTCGTCACCGCGCCGACCAACGGCGCCGCCGGCATCATCCCGTCGGTACTGCACTACTACGACCGCTTCTGCCCCGGATCGAACATCCAGGGCGTGCGCACGTTCCTGCTCACCGCGGCCGCGGTCGGCATCCTCTACAAGGAAAACGCCAGCATCTCCGGCGCCGAAGTCGGCTGCCAGGGCGAAGTGGGCGTGGCCTGTTCGATGGCCGCGGCCGGCCTGACCGCGGCGATCGGCGGCAGTTCCAGCCAGATCGAGAACGCCGCCGAGATCGGCATGGAACACAACCTCGGCCTGACCTGCGATCCGATCGGCGGCCTCGTCCAGATCCCCTGCATCGAGCGCAATGCGATGGGCGCGGTGAAGGCGATCAACGCCAGCCGCATGGCGATGCGCGGCGACGGCAAGCACAAGGTGAGCCTCGACAAGGTCATCAAGACCATGCGCGACACCGGCCGCGACATGCAGGACAAGTACAAGGAAACCTCGCGCGGTGGCCTCGCTGTCAACGTGATCGAGTGCTGACCAGCGCAAGCGGGCAAACATAGCCCGGGCGGGCAAAACGCACCCGGGCGGCCACGCGCATCGCGTAGCCGCAACGCAACGGCCATCACACGCCGCCAACACAACCCTCCTGCCACTGTGGCTACCATCCGCACAGGCCAGCCGGAGCGTTGCCCATGCCAGCTCGCGTCAGTCGTCGCGACTTCCTCAAGTGCACCGTGGTGGCGGGCATCAGCGTGTACGTCGCCGCGCCAGGCAGTGCCGCGCTGGCCGCGTTGTTCGAGCAGCAACGCCTGCGGCCGATGCCCTGGGACGCGACCACCGGCAAGATCCGTTACCGCACCGACGCCACGGCCAAGGTCACCGGCGAAAAGGTCTTCAGCTTCGACATGCGCGGGCGCGACCTGCCCGGCTGGCCGGAGCAGCAGGCCCACGCGATGCTGCTGCGCGCAACGCGTGCCGACCGCGCCTACGCCGGCTTCGACCTTTCGATCCTCGGTGATGCGTTGCGCCCGGACCGCATCGTCACTGCCGCCGACCTGCAACGCGACGGCGTGCAGTTCCCGCAGTTCTACGGCGAGGACATGCTGCTGCCGGAAGGCAAGACGCCCGCCTATCTGGGCCATGCCGTGGCCTTGCTCATCTGGAACGACTTCCCGCGATTCCGTGCCGCCAAGACCGCACTCAAGTTTCGCGACGACGTGATCCGCTACGGCGCGGTCTCTGGCCCGCTGGAACGCGATCCGTGGGCGGCTTTCCGCTACGTCCGTGTCGGCGGCGCGACCGCATTCGACGACGACGCCTATTCCAGCCTCAAGGACACGCCGCTGTTCCCCACGGCCTACAGCAAGAAGCGCCCGCAGTGGCCGCAGGCGAATCCGAAAGGCGGGCTGGACGCGCAGGGCGCGGCACACGCCGCCGCAATCGCCGCGGCGCTCGATGCCCCTGGCGATGACCAGCTGGTGCTGCAGCGCGAGTATTTTTCCCAGTCGATCGACACCGCCGCACTGGAGCTCGACAACGGCAACGCGTGGTTCGACGCTGCCAACGCCACCGTGCATCTGGTCGTGGCCACGCAGTCACCGCAGGAAATCGCCGAGGACGGCCCGCGCATGCTCGCCGCCAGCGGTTTGAATGTGAAGAACCTGGTGCTGCATCCCTGCTACACCGTGGGCTACGGCTCCAAGGACCACAACCCGTTCCCGTTCTACGTGCTGATGGCCGGTTTGTATGGCAACGGCCGGCCGGTGCGATTGGCCAACGATCGCTACGAGCAGTTCCAGGCCAGCCTGAAGCGGCACAGTTTCCGCATCCGCTATCGCATTGCCGTCGACCGCAAGACCGGAAAGTTCGCGATATTCCAGGGCGACATGGTCGGCGACGGCGGCGGGCGGCAGAACTTCTCGCCGTCAGTCTGCCTGGTGGCAGCGACCGCGGCGCAGTCGATCTACTACTTCCCGCAAAGCGACCTGGCCAGCACCGTGATCGCCTCGCGCGCGGTCGACGCCGGTTCCGCACGCGGCTACGGCACGCTGCAGAGCATGGGCGCGACCGAGATGCTGGTCGACGAAGTGGCAGCCGAGCTCAGGCTCGATCCGATCGAGCTGCGCCAGCGCAACGTCTTCACCACCGGCATGAAGAACACACAGGGTGCGATCCCGGGCGGCGCGCAGCGTGCCGACGAAGTGCTGGCCCGCTGCCGCGCCCATCCCCTCTGGCGCGATCGCGACAAGCGCAAGCAGGCATACGAAGCCGCGCATCCGGGCAAACGCCACGGCACCGGGTTCGGTTGCGTGCAGAAGGACTTCGGCACCGGTGCCGAGGCGGCGTTCGTTGAAGTGTCGGTGTCGCCTGATGGCCGGCTGCTGCTGCGCCATATCGGCGTCGACATGGGCACCGGCATGGCCACCAGCCAGTCGGCGCTGTGCATTCCATGGTTGGGAAAGCCGGCTGACGAGGTGCGCACTGGCGAGACGCAATGGCCGGAGTTGCCGATGGTCGCCACCGGCGACCCGTGGCTGATGCAGCAGGCCGAGCAGGACCGCAATGTCGGCAACCCGCGCTGGACGCCCAACCTGTGCAGCCCCAGCAGCGCCAGCAACTCGGCGTACTTCTTCGGCCACGCCACCCGCGAAGCGGCGCGGCTGCTGTTTGCGCAAGGTCTGTGGCCGGCGGCCAAGGCGATCTGGGGCGAGGGCTTCGGTGGCGGCCAACTGGCGCCACTGTCGATCCGGCGCGAGGACGCGCACTGGGTCGACGGCAGGCTCACCGCAGGCGGACTGCGTGGCCTGCCGCTGCAGCAGATCGTGGCGAAGGCCTACGAGCTCGGCCTGGCCACCGGCGCGGTCGTCCACACTTTCAACCGTTGGCAGTGGGCGGAAGCCGAGTTCCCGCTGGATGGCGACGACGCGCGGCTTCCGCTGGACGCAATCGCACTGCGCTGGGGCGCCGATGGCGGCGCCGGCAAGGGCACGCCCACCGCGAACGGCTATCGCATGATCGAACGCACCCGCGCGCACTACCCGCCGACCCGGCGCAACAACGCCGGCGTCGTCTACTACAGCGCCATCGGCACGATCGCCGAGGTCGCGGTCGATACGGCCACCGGCAAGGTCGAGTTGCTCAACCATCATTCGGTGCTGGAGTGCGGCAACCCGATCGTCCCGCAACTGGTCTCCGGACAGCTGCAGGGAGGCCTGGCAATGGGCATTGGCCATGCCCTGCATGAATATCTGCCGCTGTACGAAGACGGCCCCGGCAATGGCACCTGGAATTTCAACCGCTACACGATGCCGCGCGCCGCCGATGTCGCGGTGTGGCATCAGACCAGCGAGGTGCTGCCGGCGCTGTCGACCAGCGATCCGCCCAAGGGCATGGCCGAGGTGGTGATGATCGCCGTGGTGCCGGCGATCGTGAATGCCATCGCCCACGCCACGGGACTGCGCTTCCGCGAACTGCCGGTGACGGCGGAGAAGGTTCGGGCCGCGCTCGTCACCGGCCGCGTGCAGGAGCAGACGGCATGAGCACGATTCCCGCCAAGGTCCGGCCCCTGTCGCTGCAGGTCAACGGCGTCGCGCACGGACCGATCGACGTGCCCGAGGACATGATGCTGGTCGATGTGCTGCACGAATACCTCGGGCTGACCGGCACGCGCTTCGGCTGCGGCCAGGGCGTGTGCCGGGCGTGCACGGTGATCGTCGACGATGACCGCGGTCCGCGTGAGGTGCGCAGTTGCATCACCGGGGCGCATTACTTCGAAGGCAAGCGCATTCGAACGGTCGAAGGCCACGCCAGGCGCGACGAGGCCGGCCAGATTGTCGAATTGTCGCCAGCGCAGCAGGCCTTTCTCGATCACTTCAGCTTCCAGTGCGGCTATTGCACGCCGGGCTTCGTCAACGCCACGACGGTGCTGCTCGAGCGCCTGCACAAGTCGCCGATCAGCAACGAGCAGGTCGAGGACACCATCACGGAAGCATTGAATCCGCACCTGTGCCGTTGCACCGGCTACGTGCGTTATTACCAGGCGGTGAAGGCGCTGGTGCTGAACACGCCCGGGCTGGTCAAGGCCGGCAAGGAGCGTGCGCTGTGACCCGCGTCGGCTGGAGGCGCCTGCTCGCCTGGCTGCTTTTGATCATCGTGGTGGTGGTGCTGATCGGCTGGATCGCGCGTTGGTGGTCCAGTCGCGGCCCGTTGCAGAAGGTCCAGGCCACGCCCGAGCAGATCGAGCGCGGCCGCTATCTCGCCGATGCCGCCGACTGCGCCGGCTGCCACACCGCCCACGGCGGTGCCCCGCTGGCAGGTGGCGTGCCGTTGCATTCGCCCTTCGGCACGATCCACGGCACCAACATCACGCCCGATGGCGAGCATGGGATCGGACGCTACACCGCCGACGATTTCTTCCACGCCATCACCCGCGGCGAAGCCCGCGACGGCCACCAGCTGTATCCGGCGATGCCTTATGTGTCGTACCAGACCATCAGCCGCGCAGACAGCGACGCGATCTATGCATTCGTGATGAACCAGCCCGCGGCCGCCGTTGCCAATCGCAAGAACGGCGTGCGCTTCCCCGCCAACATCCGCACGGCCCTGCACGGCTGGAATCTGCTGTTCGCGCACCCCGAAGTCCGCTCCGCTTCGCAGGGCACGAGCGCGCAATGGAAGCGTGGTCACTACCTGGTGGAAACGCTGGGCCATTGCGGCGAATGCCACAGTCCACGCGGCATGCTCGGCCAGATAGACCGCAAGCGCCCGATGGCCGGCAACAGCAAGCTCGGCCGCTTCGCCGCACCCGACATCACGCCGACGGGCCTGGCCGCACGCGGCTGGGACGCGGCATCGCTGCAGCAGTACCTGGCAACCGGCGTCAGCGCGCAAGCGGTGGCGTCGGACGAAATGCTGCGCGTGGTCGACTTGTCGACCAGTCGCCTGCGTCGCGATGACATACGCGCGATCACGGTGTACCTGCTTGGTGACGCGCCCCTTCCGGCGAAGGTCGGCGTGCAGGCAGTGGCCACTACTACAGGCCCTGGCCAGCGCCATTACCTCGACCTGTGCTCGGGTTGCCATGGCCGCGATGGCGAGGGCGTGCCCAACGTCGCGGTGAGCCTGCGTCGCAACACTGCCGTGCACGACAGCGACCCGCACAACCTGATCGTTGCCATCCTCGATGGGCTGCCGGAGCACGACTTCCCCGGGCTCGCGCGCATGCAGGACATGCCGGGTTTCGCCGACGACCTCGACGATGCGCAGGTTGCCGCCCTCGCCACGTGGTTGCGGCAGCGGCATGGCGGGCAGGCGACTGCGGTCGATGTCGGGACTGTTTCGAAGCTGCGCAGGTAGCGGACCGCCCAACCATCGTTTCGACCCCTGCGTGGCTGACGCGGGTGGACGCCGCCTGCCTTCCGGCCCTTGTCTCCTGACCTCACCGGTTTGTCTACAAGACAATCGTTAAGCCAGTGACGCTGTTACGTTCCAGCCTGTGACGCCTCCGCCCGTTCGTCGCCTTCGCGTTGGTCGGCGACGGAAACTGTGCGCCTTGACACATTTCGCCCTGACCCGAACTGACAACGTTGTCAGCAGACGCACGGCCAGGACGGCCGTCGACCTTTCCGGAGGCGAACGTGTTGGATCAACGACGTTTGAATCGGCAGCTTCGTTCCCCCTCCCGCGCACGCAGGCATCGCCGCGTCGCCGCACCCCCTTCTGCAAGGAAATAGGAGCCAGTCCGCAAGGGCTGGCATGCGTGGTGGTCAATCTCGTATGGGAGGGAAGCTCGTGAGAACACCAGGGAAAGCTGCACGGAACGCTGCACAAGGAAGAATTGCCAGACCCGCCGCATTGCTTCTGTCGGGCATGCTCGCACTCGTCGCACTGCCAACGGCCCAGGCCCAGTCCGCGTCCTGCGCGGCGGTGCCCGCCTGGACTGCATCGACGATCTACAACCCGGGCGACAAGCTGGTCTACCAGAACCGCCTGTACCAGGCCAACATCCAGATCTGGAATGCACCGCCGACCCACTGCCCCAGCTGCGGCTGGTACCAGGACCTCGGCGCCTGCGGCACCGGCGGCACCAACCAAGCACCGAGCGTCGCGCTCACGGCGCCATCGGGCGGCAGCAGTTTCGCCGCTGGCAGCAGCATCGCCATCGGCGCAAACGCCAGCGACAGTGACGGCAGCATCAGTCAGGTCGAGTTCTTCCGCGGCACGACCTCGCTCGGCGTCGACACCAGCGCGCCATATGCCGTGACGTGGGCCAACGCCACCGCCGGCAGCCATACCTTCAAGGCCGTTGCCACCGATAACCAGGGCGCCAGCACGACATCGGCAACGGCCACCATCACGATCACCGGCACGCCACCGGCCGATACCACGCCGCCGAGCGTGCCGACCGGCCTGGCCGCCAGCGCACTGTCGTCGAGCAGCATCGGCCTGAGCTGGAACGCCTCCACCGACAACACCGGTGGCGCCGGCGTGGCCGGCTACGACGTCTACCGCAATGGCAGCCTGGTCGCGTCGCCGACCACCACCAGCTACACCAGCAGCGGCCTGGCGGCGAACACGAGCTACTCGTTCACCGTTCGTGCGCGCGACAACGCCAGTCCCGCCAATGCGTCCGCGCAGAGTGGCGCGGTCAGCGCGACCACGCTTAACGGCGGTGGCGGCGGCAACAAGCGCGTGATCGGCTACTTCGTGCAGTGGGGCATCTACGGCCGCAACTACCGCGTCAAGAACATCGACACCAGCGGATCGGCGGCAAAGATGACCCACATCAACTACGCCTTCGGCAACGTCCGCAACAACCGTTGCGAAGTCGGCGTGACCCAGGCCTCCGATCCCAATACCGGTGTCGGTGGCGATGCCTTCGCCGACTACACCAAGGCCTTCGGCGCCGGCGAAAGCGTCAGTGGCACGGCCGACACCTGGGATCAGCCGCTGCGTGGCAGCTGGAACCAGCTCAAGCAGCTCAAGACCAAGCACCCGAACCTGAAGGTGCTGATCTCGCTGGGCGGCTGGACGTACTCGCGCAACTTCTCCAGCGCGGCCAGCCCGGCCAACCGCCAGGCCTTCGTGGCCTCCTGCGTGGATGCCTACATCAAGGGCAACCTGCCAGTGACCGACGGCGCCGGTGGTCCGGGTGCGGCAGCCGGCGTGTTCGATGGCATCGACATCGACTGGGAATACCCCGTTGCTTGCGGTCTGAGCTGCGGCACTGCGGCCGACAACGCCAACTTCACCGCGCTGCTGGCCGAGTTCCGCCGCCAGCTCGATGCGGTGCGGCCGGGGCTGCTGCTGACCATCGCCGCCGGCGCCGGCGTCGACAAGGTGCGCGTCACGGATCCGGCCGCGTACTCGCAATCGCTGGATTACATCAACGTGATGACCTACGACTTCCACGGGACGTGGGATCCGCAGACCAACCATCACTCGGCGCTGTTCGACTCGCCCAACGATCCATCCACGGGTGACCAGAAGTTCTACAACAGCAATGACGCCATCGAGGCGTTCCTGAGCCGCGGCGTGCCGGCATCGAAGCTCAACGTCGGCATCGGCTTCTACGGCCGTGGCTGGACCAACGTGCCCAACGTCAACAACGGCCTCTACCAGAGCGGCACCGCGGCACCGGGCACGTACGAACCCGGCAACGAGGACTACAAGGTGCTCAAGGACCGCCCGGGCACGATCTACACCGACGCCAGTGCACGCGCCACCTGGAAGTACGACGGCAACACGTTCTGGAGCTACGACACGCCAGCCCTGGTCACCGAGAAGATGGGCTACGTGAAGGCACAGAACCTGGGCGGCGCGTTCTTCTGGGAATTCAGCGGCGACGACGCACAAGGCACGCTGGTCAACACGATGTCCAACGGCCTGAAGTAACCCTTCTCTCCAGACCCTCCTCGGGTTTGACCCTCAGCGCCGATCCTGTGGTCGGCGCTCTTTTTTTGGTTCTTCTCCCATTCGCGTGACTCGCGGGCGCACGTCTGGCGCAGTGGCGTCGCTCGTCGCGGGAGTAGAGTTGCGGAGTGGCGTCGTCCGCCGGGCTGGGGATTGCTCCGCCCCTTAGTCGGACATCCTGTCCGATGCGGGGCGCGGGACATCCATGTCCCGCTGCGGAGCAATCC
>DATDBI010000315.1:0-7037 GCA_036524915.1 Lysobacter sp.
TGGATCGCCAAGACCGGCCTCGACGCGCAGCAGACGCGCATGGCGGTGATTTCCAACAACCTCGCCAACACCAACACCACCGGCTTCAAGCGCGACCGCGCCAGCTTCGAGGACCTGCTGTACCAGACCGTGCGCCAGCCCGGTGGTGCCTCGTCCGAGCAGACCCAGCTGCCGACCGGCCTGTCCACCGGCACCGGCGTGCGCGTCGCGGCGACTGCCAAGGAATTCACCCAGGGCAACCTGGCGCAGACCGGCGGCGCGCTGGATGTGGCGATCAGCGGTCGCGGATTCTTTGAAGTGCTGATGCCCGACGGCACCACCGCCTACACCCGTGATGGCAGCTTCAAGCCCAGCCCGCAGGGTGAGCTGGTCACCAACTCCGGTTACCCGGTGCAGCCCGGCATCCAGATTCCCGAAGGCGCCGAGAGCGTCACCATCGGTGCCGACGGCACCGTCAGCGTCAAGCTCGTCGGCCAGGCCGGCGAGGTGCAAGTCGGTTCGTTGACGCTTGCCGACTTCGTCAATCCGGCCGGCTTGCAGGCGCGGGGCGAGAACCTCTTTGTGGAGACCAGTGCCAGCGGACCGGCGCAGAGCGGCGCGCCCGGCCAGGGCGGCGTCGGCACGCTGGTACAGGGCTCGCTCGAAGGCTCCAACGTGAACGTGGTGGAAGAGCTGGTGTCGATGATCGAGACCCAGCGAGCCTACGAGACCAACGCCAAGGCGATCTCGACCACCGACTCGATGCTCGCCTTCCTCAACAACAACCTGTGACGAAGCCGATGAAGACCTTCTTCGTCTGCGTGCTGCTGCTGGCCCTGACCGGTTGCGCGAGCCTGGTGGGCGACGTGCGTCCGTTTGCGGATGTGCCGGTGGCACCGGTGGCGGTTCCCGTAACTGCGGCCGCGTCGACCGGCAGCAACGCCGGTTCGATCTTCGCCGGCAACAGCCCCGGCAACCGCGGCCTGCGGTTGTTCCAGGACAACAAGGCGCGCGAGGTCGGCGACCTGCTGACCGTCGTGCTGGTCGAGAACACCCGCGCCAAGACCAACGCCAAGACCGCGGTGAGCAAGGACTCGAACCTGGCCATGGCGGCGCCGACGATCTTCGGCCAGAACATCACCTACAACGGCAATCCGCTGCTGCAGGCCGAAGTCGAGGGCAAGCGCAAGTTCGGCGGTGCCGGCGACAGCGCGCAGAGCAACCAGCTCGATGGCGACATCACCGTGACCGTGGTCGAACAGCTCGGCAACGGCAACGTGCGCGTGGCCGGCGAGAAGCAGGTCCGGCTGAACCAGGGCGACGAGCTCGTCCAGGTTCAAGGAATCGTGCGCATTGCCGATATCGGTCCCGACAACCGTGTCACATCCGACCGGGTCGGCGAGGCACGGATCGTCTATGGCGGTCGCGGCACGCTGGCGCGCTCGAACGCGATGGGCTGGCTTGCACGCTTCTTCAATTCCGCCGCGTTCCCCTACTGAGGACTGCGAACCCATGCGCCCGTCCATCACAACCTGCCTCGCTTTCGCACTGGTCGCGCTGCTGGCCCTTCCGGCCGCGCCGGCACGCGCGGAGCGGATCAAGGATCTCGCCCAGGTCGCCGGCGTACGCGGCAACCCGCTGGTCGGTTACGGTCTGGTCGTCGGCCTGGATGGCAGCGGTGACCGCACCAGCCAGACGCCCTTCACCGTGCAGAGCCTCAAGACGATGCTCGACCAGCTCGGCGTGACCATTCCGCCGGGCGTGAATCCGCAGCTCAAGAACGTTGCCGCGGTGGCGATCCAGGCCGAGTTGCCAGCGTTTGCCAAGCCTGGCCAGACGATCGACGTCACCGTGTCGTCAATCGGCAACGCCGGTTCGCTGCGCGGCGGCAGCCTGCTGATGGCGCCCCTGCGCGGCGCCGATGGCGAGATCTACGCCATCGCGCAGGGCACGCTGGTGGTCAGCGGACTGGGCGCGGCCGGTCGCGACGGCTCGCGGATTTCGGTCAACGCCCCCAACGGCGGCAGCATCCCCAACGGTGCGATCGTCGAACGCGCCGTCGCGGGCACCGCGTCCAATGGGGTGGTCACGCTCAACCTGCACGAGTCCGATTTCACCACCGCCGCGCGCATCGTCAGCGCGGTCGATGGCGCATTCGGCGGCGGCACGGCGCATGCGCTCGACGGCGTCACCATCGAGGTCACGCCGCCAGGCGGCGACCGGATCGCGTTCCTGTCGCGACTGGAAACGCTCGACGTGAATCCGGGGGCGGCCGCGGCGAAGGTCATCGTCAACGCACGCACCGGCACGGTCGTCATGGGCGGCCAGGTGACGGTGCTGCCGGCGGCGGTGTCGCACGGTTCGCTCACCGTGTCGATCACCGAAAACGCCCAGGTCAGCCAGCCCAACGAATTCGGTCGCGGCAACACCGTCGTGACACCGCAATCAACCGTCGAGACCCACCAGGACGGCGGCCGCATGTTCCTGTTCGCCGGCGGCACGTCGCTGGAATCGATCGTCCGCGCGGTCAATGCCGTTGGCGCGGCGCCGGGCGACATCGTCGCGATCCTGGAAGCGCTCAAGCGCGCCGGGGCGTTGCGCGCCGAGCTCGAGGTGATCTGAGTTCGCACTCGGAAGCCGTCATGCGCCTGCCCGCCACCCACGCGATCGCACTGGAACCGTCGACGGCGACGCCGCACGCGCGGGTCGAGAAGGCTGCGCACGAGCTGGAGGCGCAGTTTGCGCAGATGCTGATCAAGTCCATGCGCAGCGCCAGCTTCGGCAACCCGCTGATGGGCGAGAACAGCACCTACCGCGACATGTACGACCAGCAACTCGCGCGCGAGCTGGCCAAGGGCCGCGGTCTTGGCCTGGCACCGATCATCATGCGCCAGCTGGAAGGCCGCACGGCCGCACCGCCTGCGACCGATGGGATGGCACCGGCGTCGTATGCCCTGCCCTCGCCGACTGCGTCCTTGCCGCTGCTGCCTTCCATGTCCGGCGGGCCGCTGCCGCTTGCGCCTTCGACCTCGGGCGTCTCGATGCCGGCACTGCCGGCGATCGATGCGCCTGTTGCACCTGCCGCCGATGCGGCCGCCTGCCCGCCCGACGCACCGCTGGATTGCAGCAGTCCGGAAGCGTTTGTGCGTTCGATCTGGCCGCACGCACAGAAGACCGCTGCCGAACTGGGCGTGCCTGCCAAAGCGCTGGTCGCGCAGGCCGCGCTGGAGACCGGCTGGGGCCGGCGTTTCGCCGGCAACGAAGGCGGCGCGTCCTCGCAGAACCTGTTCGGCATCAAGGCCGGAAGCCGCTGGAGCGGGCAGCGCATGAGCGCCAGCACCCACGAGTTCGTTGACGGCGTGCGCCGCACCGAGCGCGCCGATTTCCGCGCGTACGCGTCGCCCGCCGACAGCTTCGCCGACTACGCACGCGTGATCGGCAACCCGCGCTACGCCGCGGCGCGCGGAGCCGGAGACGATGTCCATGGCTTCGCCAGCGCGCTGCAGCAGGCCGGCTATGCCACCGACCCGTCCTACGCCGCCAAGATCACCGCGATTGCCGACGGCGCCACGCTGAACCGTGCACTGGCGACGTTGCCGGGCGCGGGTACCAGCTCCCTGAACAGTTACGCCACCGCCACCAGTTCCACGACCGGAACGCCTTCGGGCGGCAAGGGATAAGCAATGTCTGGAGTGCTCTCCACCGGAACTTCCGCCCTGCTCGCGTTCCAGCGCGCACTGGGGACGGTGGGCCACAACGTCGCCAACGTCGCCACGCCCGGCTACAGCCGCCAGCGCGTCGAGCTGGCTGCGCGTCCGGGCCAGGCCAATGGCCCCGGCTACATCGGTCAGGGCGTGGACGTCGCCAAGCTGCAGCGCCTCGCCGACGGCCTGGTGTTCGCGCGCCAGGTCGACAGCAGTGGTGAGCTTGGCCGCCTGCAGCAGCTGTCGACGATGGCCGGCCGCATCGACAAGCTCGTGTCCGATTCGGCTACCGGGCTGTCGACGCCGTGGTCGGCATTCTTCAACGCGGCAAAGGGCGTCAGCGCCGACCCGACATCGCAGGTCGCGCGCAGCCAGATGCTGGCCGCCGGCGAACAGCTCGCCGGCCGCTGGCGTTCGCTCGACGGGCAGCTGTCGTCGCTCGAGGGTGAAACCGATCAGCGCATCAGCGACAAGGTCGGCGATGCCAACCGCCTCGCCAGCGAGATCGCCGCGCTCAACCGCGACATCGCCACTGCCGGCAGCAACGTCGCGCCCGACCTGCTCGACGCGCGCGCCTTTCGGATCGATCAGCTTGCATCGCTGGTGGGCGCCGAGACCGTCACCCAGGACGACGGTTCGATCAACGTGTTCACGCCGGGCGGGCAGCCGCTGGTCCTCGCCGACCGTGCGATGAAGCTCACCACGGTCGCCGACCCGTACCGCCCCGATCGCCTGCAGGTTGCCGTCGAAGGCAGCGGCGGCACAGTGCGGTTGCCGCAGTCGGCCGTCGCAGGCGAACTGGGCGGCCTGGTCGAGTTCCGCGATCGAGTGCTCGATCCGGCGCGCGCCGAACTGGGCCGCCTCGCCACCGCATTCGCCGACAGCTTCAATGCCGCCCATCGCGCCGGTGTCGACTACAACGGCGAACCGGGCCGCGACTTCTTCACGATCGCACCGCCGCGGGTGGATGCCAACGCCGGCAACACCGGCAACGCGACGATGAGCGCGAGCATCAGCGACGTCGCCGCACTCAAGGGCAACGACCTGGTGCTGCGCTTCGACGGCGCGTGGAAAGCCGTCCGCGCCGACACCGGCGAAGCCGTGCCGATGACGGGTACCGGTTCCGCTGCCGATCCCTTCAAGGTTGCCGGCGTATCGCTGGTCGTCGGCGGTACACCGGCGGTGGGCGACAGCCTGACGCTGCGACCGACCGCCGATGCCGCCGGCAGCCTGCGCGTGGCCATCACCGACCCGTCGCAGATCGCGGCAGCCTCGCCGCTGCAGGTCAGGGGCGACACGACCAACCTCGGCAATGCGCGCGCATCCGCGGCCAAGGTCACCGACCCGACTGCATTCGCATCGTTTGCAGGTGCAACGGTCGAGTTCATCGACGCCACGCAATACACCATCAACGGCGCCGGTCCGTATCCGTACACCGCCGGCCAGGCAATCGGCGATCCGGCCGCGGGCTGGTCGATGACGCTGAGCGGAACGCCGGCCGCCGGTGACAGCTTCTCGCTGGCGCGCACTCCGCCGCGGTCGAGCGACAACGGCAATGCACTCGTGCTGGCCGGGCTCGACCAGAAGGGCGTGCTGGATGGCGGCACGCAATCGCTCACCGCCGGCCTGGGCGGCTTGACCGCGCGTGTGGGCGGCGATGCCCGCCACGCCAAGCTCAGCCTGGAAGCGCAGACCGCGATCAACGACCAGGTCATCGCCGAGCGCGAGTCGCTCAGCGGCGTCAATCTCGATGAGGAAGCCGCCGACATGATGCGGTTCCAGCAGGCCTACCAGGCCGCCGCGCAGGTGATCACCACTGCCGACAACATGTTCCAGACGCTGCTGTCGGCCGTGAGCCGCTAAGGACTGACATGACATTGCGCATCTCCACTGCCGGCCTGCACTCGCAGGGACTCAACGCGCTGCTGCTGCGCCAGCAACAGGTGGCCCGTACCCAGCAGCAGCTGGTCACCGGCAACAAGCTCGAACGCGCCGCGGACGATCCGACCGGTATGGCCCAGGCGCAGCGGCTTGACCACGCGCTGGACACGCTCGAGCAGCATGGCAAGGATGCAGGCCTGCTCGAACACCGCCTGCGTTCACAGGAGCAGGCGCTGAGCGATGTCGGCAGCCATCTGACGCGGGCACGCGAACTGGCGATCCAGGCCAACAGCCCGGTGCTGTCCGATCCCGATCGCAAGGCCATCGCCGACGAGTTGCGATCGATTCGCGGCGAGATCCTCAGCATCGCCAACCGCGAAGACGGCGCGGGCCGACGCCTGTTCGCCGGCGGCCGCGATGGCGTCATCCCGTTTGCCGACGCCGCTGGCACCGTTACCTATGCCGGCGACGATGGCCGCAACCTGATTGAAGTCGCACCCGACCTCACCGTCGCCGATACCGATCCCGGGAGCGACGTCTTCATGCGCGTGCGCACCGGCGACGGCATCGCGCGCGGCGTTTCCGGCGCAGCCAATACCGGCACCGGCGTGCTCCAGGCCAGCGCGATCACCGATCACGCTGCCTGGGGCGGCCGCTCGCTGCGCGTCGAGTTCACCGCGCCCGATGCCTACCGCGTGGTCGATGCCGGCGGCACGGTGCTCGCCACCGGTGCCTACACCGCCAACAGCACGATCAGTGCCGGCGGCGTGCAGGTCACCCTGACCGGTGCACCCGCGGCTGGCGATACGTTCACGGTGGAACGCGCGCCGGTGCGCGATGTCTTCGCCACTCTCGAGAACCTGGCCGACGTGCTCGACACGCCGGCGACCAGCCCGGCCGAACGCGCCCGCCGCGGCAACGCCCTGGGCGCGGCGCTGGGCGATATCGAAACGGCGCAGGACCACATGCTGGCGGTACGGGCCGGGACCGGCACGCGCCTGGCCTCGCTCGACAACGCGGCCGACGTGCGCGGCGCCGATGACCTGACGCTCTCGGAATCGCTGTCGCAGTTGCGCGACGTCGATTATGCGGAAGCCGCCAGCCAGCTCACGCTGCAGCTCACCGCGCTGGAAGCGGCGCAGAAGACCATGTTGCGGGTCCAGTCGTTGTCCCTGTTCGACAAGATGTAAGTGTGCGCAGCAGTTTGTTTTGGAGTTTGTTGCGGTTTTTTCGTGATCGGTCAGTTCGGCCCTAAAGCTTGACAAGGGGGCGCCGATATAGATCACAGCAGCGGCGCTAGGCCCACCGGCCAACACCCTGCGAAAGCCGGACAGGCTGTCGCCGCCGGATCCAACCTTCCAGGAGCACGCACACATGCAAGTCATCAACTCCAACATCATGTCGTTGAACGCGCAGCGCAACCTGTCGACGTCCGGTTCGCAGCTCGCCACCAGCCTGCAGCGCCTGTCCTCG
>DATDBI010000316.1:0-31167 GCA_036524915.1 Lysobacter sp.
GCTCAGCGTCGGCTTGACGCCGGCGGCGAACAGACCCTCGACGGCCGAGCCGTAGTTCTCCGTCGCTGGCGGCCAGCCACGGCCGAGGTCGAGGTTGCACACGTCGTCGTCGGCGCGGGCAGTGGCCGTTGCCTGCACAGCCAGCAGACTCGCCGCCAGGCACAGCGCGCGCAGGTTCCCGGCAGCACGCCTCATAAGAGCACGCGCCGCATGTCGGCCAGCAACTGCGCCAGGTGCGCGGTGAAACGCGCGGCCAGGGCGCCGTCGATGACGCGGTGGTCGTAGCTCAGCGACAGCGGCAGGATCAGGCGCGGCGCGAACTGCTTGCCGTCCCACACCGGCCGGATCGCCGACTTCGACACACCGAGGATGGCCACTTCCGGCGCATTGACGATCGGGGTGAACTTGGTGCCACCGATGCCGCCAAGGGAGCTGATCGAGAAGCAACCGCCGCTCATGTCGGCCGGGCCAAGCTTGCCGTCGCGGGCCTTCTTGGCCAGCTCGCCGGTTTCCTGGGCGATCTGGATCACGCCCTTCTTGTCGACGTCGCGCACGACCGGGACGACCAGGCCGTTGGGCGTATCGGCGGCAAAGCCGATGTGGAAGTACTTCTTCAGCACCAGGTTCTCGGCGGTCGCGTCGAGCGAGGCGTTGAAGGCCGGGTACTTCTGCATCGCCGAAACCGAAGCCTTCATCAGGAAGGCGAGCATGGTCAGCTTGATGCCGGCCTTCTCGTTTTCCTTGTTGAGCGCGACGCGCAGCTCTTCAAGATCGGTGATGTCGGCGTCGTCGTGCTGGGTGACGTGCGGGATCATCGCCCAGTTGCGCGCGAGGTTCGCACCCGACAGCTTCTGGATCCGCGACAGCGGCTTGGTCTCGGTCTCGCCGAACTTGCTGAAGTCGATCTTCGGCCACGGCAGCAGATTGAGGCCGCCGCCCAGTGCGACCGGAGCACCGGCGGCTGCCGGGGCGGCGCCGCCCTGCATCACGCCCTTCACGAACTTCGACACGTCGTCCTTGCTGATGCGGCCACCGCGCTCGCTGCCGGCGACCTGCGACAGGTCGACGCCCAGCTCGCGTGCGTACAGGCGGATGGCCGGGCTGGCGTAGGGCACCTTGTCGGGCATCAGCTCGTCGGCACCGAAGGTCACTGGCGGGGTGCGTGGGGGCATCGCCTCGGGATCGGTGCCCGGGCGCTGTGCGTCAATCGATGCCTGGGCGATGCGGTCGGGCTGGGCCTCCACGACAACCGGCTCGACCCTGGTGCCGGTCTCGGCCGCCTTGACCTGCTGCGACGGCGCGGCCGGTTCGGCGCGCGGCGGCTCGGCGGGCTTGGCCGGTTCGGCAGCCTTGGCCGGCGCGACCGCTGCGGCGCCCGCTTCGGTCGGCTCGATCATCGCCACGACACTGCCCTCGGACAGCTCGTCGCCGATCTTGACCTTGATCTCGCGCACGACGCCGGCGAACGGCGCCGGAACTTCCAGGGTCGCCTTGTCGGACTCGAGCGTGACCAGGCCCTGGTCCAGCTTGACCGTGTCGCCAACCGCGACCAGCAATTCGATCACCGGCACGCCGTCGTAGTCCCCGATGTCGGGAACGCGTGCTTCTTTGAGCTCAGCCATGTGTGGGGGTCCCGCAGTACGCGAAAACCCTATTGTGCGGGTTGCCGGCGACTGCGCCAACCGCAGGCGACATACGTCACGGTATCGACCCCGGACGCAGGTTTGTCAGCGCGCCGGAGGCGTCGCCGTTGCCCGTGCCGCCTCTGCGGCGGCATCCGTGGCCTGGTTGGCACCATCCTTGTCGGACGGCGTGTCCCGGGGTGCTTTCACCTGGCGCGCCTCCATCAGGTTCAGCGGCTGTCCGTTGACCAGGCGGAACTCCAGTGCGTCGTCGATCCGGTCGAGCTCGACCATGCGCCGGCAGAGGCTGTCAGCGCGCTGCTCCAGGGCCTTGGCCCGGGGTTGCACGCGCGCCTCGATCTGCGCGTCCAGGTTCTCCAGTCGCTTCAGGCGGCTGGCGTCGCCGCTGAAGGCCGCGCCCAGGGCACCGCTGACGATGTCGCCGATCATGCTCGGGATCACCTCGGCAACGGCCTCGCCGATACCGTCTCCCAGGTCGCGCCCGTTGAATCGGGTGGCCGTCACCGACCGGGCCAGGCGGGTGTCGATCTTCGCCCGTGCCTGTGCAACCTGCGCCTGCGCCGCCTTCGGATCACCACTGAAACCGGCGGCGACCTCGCCGAGCACGGTGAAGGCGATGTCGGCCGCCTCGCGTCCGATTGCCTGCGCTTCGGGCATCGCCGCCCTCGCCCCTTTCTCGAAATCGGCGATGCGCTGCGAGTCGGCGCTGCCAAGGGTCACCCAGCGGTCATCGACGAAGAGCTTGCCCTGGCGCATCACGATGGCCTTGGGCACACCGTCGTCGCGGGTGAGGATGACGCTGCGCTCGTCGATGGTCAGGTCGTAGTCACTGTCCATGTTGCAGGACACGTCGACGTCCATTTCGGCGGCGTGCGCGCACGCGACCGGCAATGTCAGTGCAAAGAGCACGCTGGGCAAGGACAAGCGGCGCATGACCGACCCCTGTGGTTGCTGGAGGCCATATCTTGCCGCTTCCGCGCCGCGGTGTCCCCTGTCGGATGGCCTGCATTGCGCGGACGTGCTCTTCGGTTACGCACACCGTTGCCGTGTCCTCACCGCAAGTTCATGCACGCAATGTTTACGCGCGCACGTCAGTGAACACGAGCGCTTCGCGAAAGTTCCGCGCTGCCCGACCGCCGGGGCAAGAACGGTTCATGCATCGCTGGCTAGGGTGGTCGCGCCTTTTCCGAGGCAGCCTCCCCCAAGGCGTCAAACGATCGTTCTCAATCAAGTCGTTCTCAAGCACGGATCAAAGAACAGAGGAGTTCTCTCCATCATGCATTTTCGTCATTTGACCCTGGCCGTCGTGGCCACTCTCGCCATTGCCCCGGCCGCTTTCGCGCAGGACGCCACCACCGATGCGAGCGGCAAGCGCTTCGCAGTGGTGGGTGGTTACGCGCTGGCCGAGCCCACCAGCAATCCGCAGATCGCAGGTGCCCGCACCAACGTCGACGGTGACGGTGCGGCGACGCTGAGCGCCAGCTGGTACGCCACCGACAACATCGCCATCGAGGCGTGGGGCGCGGCCGACAAGTTCGGCAATCGCGTGCGCACGCCCAACGGCAAGGTCGCCAGCATCGACAGCCAGCCGTATGCGCTGAGCGGCCAGTACCACTTCGGCACCCCCGCCAGCACCGTGCGCCCGTTCGTCGGCCTGGGCTACTTCGAAGCCAATGTCGACGGCGAGAAGGCCGAGCCGACCGGCGCATTGGCCGGCCAGCGCATCGGCGTGGAAACCGCCAAGGGCGCGATGGCGACCGCCGGCGTCGACGTCAACATCACCCCGACCTGGTTCGCCCGCGCCGACGTGCGCTACATGCAGGACACCACCGGCCAGCCGGACGTGACCGTCGACGGTGCAAAGGTCGGCAAGGCCGAGCTGAATCCGGTCGTGCTCGGCGTCGGCGTTGGCGCGCGGTTCTAAGCGCCCGCGGTTCCGGCGTCTGAGCCACGCCGCCGGCCGGACATTCCAGCCCGGCGGCAATGGCAACGGACCCTGCGGGGTCCGTTGTTTTCTTCACGCGCCCATGACAACGGCGGAGCACGCCGATGCAAGGGCCCAGCTGCATTCACACCGCGATCACCGCTCGACGTTAGGGTCGCGGTGTTTCCTAAAGGCAGGAGTCACGCATGACGACCAAGCTCGACAAACCGCTGCGCCGAGAGATCCTGATCGAGGATCGCCCCTACACCCTGACCGTCGATGCCGATGGCCTCAAACTGGTCGAGAAAGGGCGCCGCAACGGTCACGAAGTACGCTGGGCCGACCTGGTCGGCGGCAACACCGCGCTGACGGCGGCGCTGAAAGCCAGCACCGAAGACTGACCGCCGCCCATCGCGGCATCCATTGACTCGACGGCGCGGCTCGCCTGGCCGCGCCATCGACCCCCACGGGTCGGTCAGGGATGTTCCGCTTCCGCGTGCACGCGCTCGCGCCGCAGCAGGTACAGACCGCTGGCGATGATGATCCCGGCTCCGAGCCAGGTGATCGAATCGGGCAACACGCCCCACAGGGTCAGATCCAGCAACACGCCCCACACCAGGGCGGTGTATTCGAGCGGCGCGATCAGCGACGCCTCGCCCATCCGGAAGGCTTCGGTGATCGCGTACTGACCCAGTGCGCCGGCCACGCCCACGCCTGCGATCAGCCACAGGTCCCCGGCCTGGATCGGCACCCATTGCGGCCACGCCAGCACGCCGCCGCCGACTGCGATCATCGCCATCAGCCAGACCATCATCGACTGGGTGCTGTCGGTGCGCGCGAGGATCCGCACCGTGATCGCACTGATCGAATACATCACCGCCGCCACCAGCACTGCCAGCGCGGCCAGGCTCACCAGCCCCTCGCCGGTCGGTCGCAGCAGCACCAGCACGCCGATCAGGCCCACGCCAATGGCGGTCCATCGGCGCGGCCCGACTCTCTCGCCCAGGAACGGCACCGACAACGCGGTGATGATCAGCGGGGCGACGAAGAAGATCGAATAGGTGGTCGACAGCGGCATGCGCGCCACCGCGTAGACGAACGCGGCCATCATCGCCACGCCCAGCACGCCGCGCAGCAGGTGCAGCGACCAGCGCACGTTGAACAGCGGCGCAAGGCCAGTCGTGGCCAGCGCCCACACCAGCACCAGCGGCAGCGAGGCCGCACCCCGCAGTGACGCCACCTGGAACGGCGGGTAGTGCGCTGACAACTGCTTGAGCCCGGCGTCCATCATCGCGAACAGCGCGACGGCGACCAGCATGGTCAGCATGGCGCGGGTCTGGCGGGAGCCGTGGCTGGCAGGCATCGGTCAGCCGCCCTGCGCCGCCCAGCGTCCGATGTCGATCACGAACCGGTAGCGCACGTCGGCCTTCAGCATGCGCTCGTACGCTTCGTTGACTTGCTCGATGCCGATCAGCTCGATGTCCGAGGCGACGCCATGCTCGGCGCAGAAGTCGAGCATCTCCTGGGTTTCGCCGATACCGCCGATCATCGAACCGGCGAGGCGACGGCGGCGCCGGATCAGCGTGCCGGCCGACACCGCCTGCGGCGCTTCGGGAATGCCGAGCAGGACCATCGTGCCGTCGAGCTTGAGCAGGTCGAGATAGGCGTTGTAATCGTGCTCGGCCGAGACCGTGTCGAGGATGTAGTCGAACTGCTGCGCCAGCTGCTTGAAGACCGAGCCGTCACGGGTCGCGGCGAAGTCCTTCGCGCCCAGCGCGAGCGCGTCGGCGCGCTTGGATTCGGAGGTGCTCAGCACGGTCACGTGCGCGCCCAGCGCCACCGCCAGCTTGACGCCCATGTGCCCCAACCCACCCAGGCCGACCACAGCGACCTTGTCACCGGCCTTGACGCCGAAGTGCTTCAGCGGCGACCAGGTGGTGATGCCCGCGCACAGCAGCGGGGCGGCGCGGTCGAGCGGGATCGCCTCGGGGATCCGCAGCACGTAGGCCTGGTCGACGGTGATGCGCGTGGAGTAGCCGCCCTGCGTCGGCCGCGATTTGTCGAAGCGATGATCGATGGGATCGCGCTCGAAACTGTTGTAGGTACCGCTCATGCCGAAATCGCAGAACTGCTCCTCGCCGGACCGGCAATTGGCGCAGCTGCGGCAGGAATCGACGAACACGCCAACGCCGACGTTGTCGCCGACCTTGAACTTGCTTGCGTGCGTGCCGACCTGCGCGATTCGGCCGACGATCTCGTGCCCCGGAACCATCGGAAAGCTCGAACTGCCCCACTCGTCGCGGGCCTGGTGGATGTCGGAATGGCAGACACCGCAGTAGAGGATGTCGATCAGCACCTCTTCCGGGCCGGGTTCGCGGCGCTCGATGGTGAAGGGGGCGAGCGGCGAACGGGCGTCCTGCACGGCGTAGGCGGGCGTCTTGAGCATTGCGCTTCCTGGCGTCTTTGGGGCATGAAGGGGCGGCCAGTCTATCCCCCGGCGATGCCCAGCCGGGCCCATGCGATGACTGCACCACGGAACACAGCGTGCCGCGGCTGCGCGGCGGCGCTGCCTGCGCTACCCTTTGCGCCCCCGAATTCGCGCCCCGCTGGAGCCGGTCATGCCTTCTTTTGACGTCGTTTCCGAAGTCGACACCCACGAACTGACCAATGCCGTCGACCAGGCCAACCGCGAGCTCGGCACGCGCTTCGACTTCAAGGGTGTCGATGCGAAGTTCGAGCTCGACGACCAGACCATCAGCCAGTCGGCGCCGAGCGAGTTCCAGCTCAAGCAGATGAACGACATCCTGCGCGCCCGCCTGATCGCGCGCGGCATCGATGCGCGCTGCCTGGAGTTCGGCGACGTGGAGACCAACCTGGCCGGTGCGCGCCAGAAGATCACGGTCAAGCAGGGGATCGAGCGCGAGTTGGCCAAGAAGATCCAGGGCGCGCTCAAGGACGCCAAGATCAAGGTCGACAGCCAGATCAACGGCGACAAGCTGCGCGTCAATGGCAAGAAGCGCGACGATCTGCAGGCGGCAATCGCGCTGCTCAAGGCCGCCGAGTACGAGCGCCCGCTGCAGTTCGACAACTTCCGCGACTGAGCGATGAGCGGCGAAGACCCCATCGCCGCGACCCGGCGCTGGCTCGAGCGCGCGGTGATCGGGCTCAACCTGTGCCCGTTCGCCAAGGCGGTGTACGTCAAGCAGCAGGTGCGCCTGGTGCTGAGCGAGGCGACCACGACCGAGGCGCTGGGCGAAGAGCTCGCCGCCGAACTGGCCCTGCTGGCCGCCGCCGACCCGGAGCAGACGGACACGACCCTGCTGGTCCATCCGCGGGTGCTCGGCGACTTCCTCGATTACAACGACTTCCTCGACCAGGCTGACGCGGTGGTTGCGGCTCTGGGCCTGGAGGGCGACTTCCAGATCGCCAGCTTCCATCCCGACTACCAGTTCGCAGGCACTGCCTTCGATGACGTCGGCAACTGCAGCAACCGCTCGCCCTATCCGATGCTGCACCTGTTGCGCGAAGCCAGTGTCGAGCGCGCGGTGGCGGCGTTTCCGGATCCGGAGGTGATCGTGGAGCGCAACATCGCGACGCTGGAGAAGCTGGGGATCGAGGGCTGGCGACGGTTGCTGGAGCCGTAGGGCGCCGACCGTAGTCAGGCCAGCGCCGGTTCGATCAACGTCCGCGCCTGCGCCAGCGAATCGACGATGCGGTGCCCCAGTGCGCGTGCCGCCTCGTCAGGTACCACCAGATCGGGCACCTGGATCGGCGTCATGCCCGCGGCGAGCGCGGCGCGCACGCCCGGCACGGAATCTTCCAGCACCACGCAGTGCGCCGGCGCCACGCCCAGCCGCTGCGCCGCCAGCAGGTAGATGTCCGGGGCGGGCTTGGAATGGACCACGTCGCTGCCCGTCACCACGGTGACGAAATGCGGAAGCAGCCCGCACAGCTCCAGCTTCTGCATCGCCCGCTCGCGCCGGGTCGAGGTGACCACCGCGCGTGGCACGCCGCGTTGCGCCAGCAGGTCCAGCAGGTCCAGCAGGCCCGGCTTGAGCGGCAATCCTGCCTCTACATGGGCGTCGTATCGGCGGCGGCAGCCCTGCAGCAGGGCCTGCAACTGCGTTTCGTCCAGTCGCGTGCGCAGCAGGTCGTGGCAGGCGCGGTCGGACAGACCGACGAACGACAGCCACAGCGTGTCTTCGAATTGCAGGCCCAGTTCGTCCGCGGTCTCGCGCCAGCACTGCAGCAGCGCGCGCTCGCTTTCGATCATCAGGCCGTCCATGTCGAACAGGACGGCGACCGGGGTGAACCGCACCGGCTCCAGCAGGCTCACGCCGTACCCGCGAACAGGCGCGTGATGTCGTCGCCATCGAGCGGGCGCCATTGCCCGGCCGGAAGGTTGCCCAGGACGAGTCCGCCGATGCGGCTGCGGTGCAGCGCTTCGACGTGGTTGCCGATCGCGGCGAACATGCGGCGTACCTGGTGGTAGCGACCTTCGGTCAGGGTCAGCGCGGCGTGGCGCGGATCGGTGGCCTGCAGCTGCGCCGGCGCCAGTGGCGTGTCCTCGGACTCGAGCACCAGCGTGCCGCTGGCGAACAACGCGCCCTCGTCGCCGCGAAGGTCCTGCGCCAGGGTGGTCTCGTAGACCTTGGCCAGGCGGGCCTTCGGCGAGACGATCCGGTGCAGCAGCGCGCCGTCGTCGGTCATCAGCAGCATGCCGGAGGTGTCGCGATCGAGTCGGCCGACGCTCGACAGGATCGGCGAGCGCTCGCGGTAGCGCGGCGGCAGCAGGTCATAGATGACGCGGCCGGGATCCTTGGTCGAGCACGTGTAGCCGATTGGTTTGTGCAGCATCAACGTCAGGCCAGCCGGCGGGTCCAGCGGCTCGCCGTCGATGCGGATGGCGTCGTGGCCGACCTTGTCGTCGGCGTACAGGACTTCACCGGTTGCGTCGGTGATGCGCCCTTCGCGAAACATCGAGGCCACGTCCTTGCGGCTGCCGTATCCCAGGTTGGCGATCAGCTTGACGAGCTTCATCGCCAGTCCCCGCGCCTTTCCTTGGCCTTGCGACGCGCCTTGACGGCCGCGCCGGAGTTGACCGGGGCAGCAGGTGCGCGCGTCGTCGCAACGGCGGCGATGACCTTGAAGCCATCGCGCTGCGCCACGGTCCGGACCTCGCCGAAATGCACCGCGAGCATCTCCTCGTAAGGCAGGTGGCGGTTGGCCACGAGCCACAGCTGACCACCCGGGCGCAATGCCTGTGCGGCGGCGGAGATGAAGGCGCGGCCGATGTCGGGACGGTCGGCGCGGCCCTGCGCGTGGAACGGCGGATTGCTGACGATCACGTCGAACTGCTTGTCCAGGCCGCGGGTGACGTCGTGCCAATGGAAGCCGAGCGTGGCCCGCGCTGCCGACGGCTCGAGGTTGGCTCGCGCCAGCTCGAGCGCGCGCAACTCGGCTTCGTACAGGTCGACTGCGGTGATCCCCGGGCAACGCGCCAGCAGCTCGCTGGCGAGGTAGCCGTAGCCCGCACCGAGGTCGGCTGCCTGGCCTGACAGGGTGGCGGGGAGCTGCTCGACCAGCAACCGCGAGGCCGGATCGATCCGGTCCCAGGCAAACAGGCCCGGGCGGCTGAGGAAGCGCCCTTCGGCGATCGGTCGCGGCGCGTCGGCCTGCAGCCACTGCCGCGCCAGCTCCGGGTCGGCCGGGCCGTCGATTGGTGCGGTCCAGAAGACCCGGCATTTGTGCTTGGACAGGTTGCCCACCGGTCCGGCGATGCGGGCCAGGTCGGCCTCGCCGGATTTGGCCCCTTCGTTGTTGCCAAGGCAGGCCACAACGCGACCACCGGGGGCGCAACGCGTCAGCGCGCGCGCAAACAGCGCCCGTGCCTCGTCGCGCTGGCGCGGCGGCAGGACCAGCACCAGCGGATGGCGGCTGTCGGCGCTGGCATCGACCAGGGTCTGGCCGGAGTGCTCCAGGGCATCGGCTTCAGGCTTGAAGCTCTGCTCGCAGACCAGTCCCGGCAAGGCGCGCTGGTGCAGCGGCCAGCCGTCTCGCGCGCGCAGGAACAACGCACCGCCCGTCTCCGGCCAGGGCAATACGCCGTCCGCGAATGGGAGCAGCAGGGCTTGCAGGGCCGCGTCGCCGTCTTCAGCGCGCATGCCGAGCACTCATGGGGGAATGTGCAGGTGCCATGACGCAATTCTACGCGGCCGCGCGCCCACGCACGGCCATCGCACCGCAACTTCATGCCGATTCAACGTATTGCGCGGCACCATGGCAGCAGATTCAGGCAAGGAGAATGGCGATGCGCGCGCTTTTCGTAGGCGGAATGGTCGACAACAGCGAGCTCGACCTGGACGGCAGCGAGCCGCCCCTGCATTACCCGGAGAACACCGGCGCGGGGCAATCACGCTATCGGCTGCACCAGATCGGCATGCGTGACGGCGAGATCGCCTACGCGGTATACGGCGCCCCCGAACTCCCCACCACCGAGGTCGATCGCGTCGCCAGCGAACGCGACTACCCGCGACGGTTCGGCGCCAAGGCGCAGACCGTCTTCCAGTAGCCCCGAGGCAAATAGCCCCGGGGGTTGGGCTCAGTCCTGCAACTCCCGCAGCGTCACCGACGGCGGCGCGTCAAGCACGCGCCGCGTGGCAAACATGCCCGCCAGCATTGCCGCCAGCACGCCGACGGCGGCACCGGCTGCGGCCAGGCGCCAGTCGGTTTTCCACGGCAGGTCGAACACCCGCGTGGCGATCACGCCGGCCAGCACCGATGCCGCGATCGCGGCCGTCAGGCCCGACAGCAAGCCGATCGCGGCGAACTCCGACGCCTGCGCCAGGCGCAGCTGGCGACGGCTGCCGCCGATGGCCCGCATCACCCCGCCTTCGAGCAGGCGTTCGTCCTGGCTGGCACTCACCGCCGCCATCAGCACCAGCAATCCCGCTGCCAGCGAGAAGACGAACACCACCTCCACCACCGTCGACACCTGGTCGGCGGTGCTGCGTACCTGCCTGAGCACCGCGTCGATGTCGATCACCGACAGGTTCGGGAAACGCTCGACCAGGTCGGCGGTGAAACGCGTGCGCGCCTGTGGCACGCTCACCGCGGTGATGTGGCTGGCAGGAAACCCGTCGAGCGATCCCGGTGAAGCCACCACGAAGAAGTTGGGCCGGAAGCTTTCCCAGTCGACGCTGCGCAGGCTGGTGATCGTCGCCTCGAACGGTTGCCCGGCGATCTCGAAGGCGATGCGGTCGCCGATCTTCCAGCCCAGCCGCTCGGCGAAGTCCTCCTCGACCGATACCTCCGGCTTGGCCGGCGTGCGCTTGCCCCAGAACTCGCCAGCAGTGACGCGGTTGTCGTCGCGCAGGTGGTCGCTGACCGACAGGTTGAACTCGCGTTCGGCCAGGCGCTGCGCGCGCTCGCCCTGTGCTTCGTAGTCAGCGCCGGTGACCGGCTTGCCGTCATGCGCGACGAGGCGGCCGCGGATCATCGGGTACAAGGTCGGCTCGGCGATGCCCTGCTGCGCAATGAAGGCGCGGACCGCGTCGACCTGGTCGTCCTGCACGTTGATGATGAAGCGGTTGGGCGCATCGGACGACAACGCCACCTGCCAGCGGTCCAGCAGGTCGGTGCGGACGAAGGTCAGCAGCAGCAGGGCCATCAGGCCCAGGCCCAGCGCCGAGACCTGGGCGATGCTGGCGCCGGCACGCCGGCTGACGTTCGCCAGGCCGTAACGCAGGCTGCCACGCAGGCGCGAACGGACGCGACGCACGACCAGGATCAGCAACCACGCCAGCAGCGCGAGTACCACCAGCGTGGCCGCGATGCCGAGCAACATCGACAGGCCGAGCGCGGCCGAGCCGGCCTTCCACCACAGCAGCGCGCCGAGACCGGCGAAGCCGGCGATGGTCACCAGCCATGCGCTGGGTTCGGTCGGATCCAGATCGCGACGCAGCACGCGCAGCGCCGGCACGCGCCGCAGCGCGAGCACGGGCGGCGCACCGAAAGCGAGCAGCACGACCAGGCCAACGCCATAGCCCTGCACCGCCGGCAGCCACCCGGCAGGCGGAATCGACAGCTTCAGCGACTGCTCGAGCCAGCCACCAATCATCCATTGCAGCCCGAAAGCGAGCAGCACGCCTATCGTGCTGGCGATCAGGCCGAGCATCACCAGCTCGCCGACCTGGATGGCGACCAGCGTGCGCTGGCTGGCGCCCAGGCAGCGCATCACCGCGGTACCGGAGAGATGGCGTTCGCTGTGGCGGCGCGCCGCCATCGCCACCGCAACCGCCGCCAGCACCACCGACACCAGCGCGGCCAGGCCGAGGAAGCGGCCGGCGCGGTCGAGGGCGGAGCGGATTTCCGGACGCGCATCGGCGATGGTTTCCAGGCGCTGTCCGCGGCCAAGCGCGGGACGCGCGCGCGCCACGAAACGCTCGACTGCCGCGGCCGGGCCGGCGATGACGAGGCGATAGCGGATGCGGCTGCCTTCCTGCACCAGGCCTGTCGACGGCACCTCGCCCAGGTTGAGGAAGACCTTCGGCGCGACGTTGAAGTAGTCCAGCGCGGCGTCGGGCTCCTGCATCACCAGCGCGGCCAGGCGCAGACGTGCATCGCCGATGGTGATCTCGTCACCCAGTCGTGCGCCGAGCGTGTCGGCGCCGGCGCGACTCATCCACACCGTGCCCTTCGCCGGCACCGCGCCGGCGTCGCGTTCGACGCCGGTCGAGTCGACGATGCGGAACGTGCCGCGCAGCGGGAAACCTTCGCCGAGGCCGCGAAGGTCGCCCAGCTGCAGGCGCTCGCCGACCCGGATCATCGTCTGCAGTTCCTGCGTCTGGGTCTGCTGCAGCTGCGGGTCATTGGCGGCATCGCGGACGACGCCGGTGATCGGCGTGTCCGCACGTACCACGGCATCGCCACCGAGCAGGCGGTTGGCCTCGATCGCCAGCGCGCGCTCGGCGCGGTCGGTGACGAATCCGACTGCGGTGACGGCCAGCACGGCCAGTACCAGGGCCGCGATCAGGATGCGGACGTCGCCGGCGGCGAGGTCGCGGCGCAGTTGCCGCCAGGCCAGGCCGACCATCCTCATGACGACACCAGGCGGCCGCTGTCCAGGCGCAGCATGCGGCTGCAGCGCGACGCCAGGTGTTCATCGTGCGTCACCAGCACCAGCGTTGTGCCGGCGTCGGCGTTGAGTTCGAACAGCAGCTCGATGATGGCCTGGCCGGTATGCGTGTCGAGGTTGCCGGTGGGTTCGTCGGCGAACAGCAGCGCCGGGCGGGTGACGAACGCGCGCGCGAGGGCAACGCGCTGCTGCTCGCCGCCGGACAACTGGCGCGGATAGTGCGCCAAGCGCTGTGCCAGGCCGACCTTCTCGAGGATGGTGCGCGCGGCAGACTCCACCTCGCGGTCGCCACGCAGTTCCAGCGGAAGCATCACGTTCTCCATCGCGGTGAGCGAAGGCAGCAGCTGGAAGTTCTGGAAGACGAAGCCGACCTTCTCCCCACGCGCGCGCGCGCGGCCGTCTTCGTCAAGCGTCGAGAGCACTTCGCCATCGAGCGTCACGCGTCCGCTGCTCGGTGTGTCCAGCCCGGCCAGCAATGACAGCAGCGTGCTCTTGCCGGAGCCGGACGCGCCGACGATCGCGACGGTGTCGCCACGCCCGATCTCGAAGGCGACATCGTCGAGGATGACCAGCTCGCCGGAGGGCAGCATCACTCGCTTGCCGAGCCCCTCGACCTGAAGCGTGGCCGAAGCCGTGGCCGGTGGAGTGGCGCGCAGTTCACGGGAATCGGCCATGATCGTCTCTATGCTGGATTCGGTATCGGCGGGAGCCTGAGTCACTATGTTCACCAAGACATTAGCTGCCATGAACGAAGGATATGCGGCATCGCGTCGGCGCATTCAATGTGCCATCGGATGGGGTGCCGTGCTGGTGCTTGCGCTCGCCCTCGCAACGCCAGCCTTGGCACAGTCCACCGCGCGCGCCACGCCCACGGCGGCGACGGCCCGGACCGTTCTGGTAATGGGCGATTCACTCTCGGCCGGCTATGGCCTGGCCGCGTCGCAGGGCTGGGTGGCGCTGACGGCCGACCGCATTGCCAGGGACCGGCCGGGCTGGCGCGTCGTCAACGCGAGCATCAGCGGCGAGACCACGGCCGGCGGCGCGGCCCGCATTGGCGGCGAACTCAAACGCACCAGGCCTGCTGTGGTGGTGATCGAGCTGGGGGCCAACGACGGCCTGCGTGGCCTGCCGCTGGCGCAGTCGCGCGCGAACCTGGATCGCATGGTGCGTGCATCAAAGGATGCAGGCGCCAGGGTGTTGCTGATCGGCATGCGCATGCCGCCCAACTTCGGCCGCGAGTACACGCAGGGGTTCGCCGACAACTACAGCGCGCTTGCGAAGCAGTACAACGTCGCGTTGCTGCCGTTCCTGCTGGAACCGATCGCGCTGGATCGCAATGCATTCCAGGCAGACAACCTGCACCCCGTGGCGAGCGCGCAGCCCAAGCTGCGTGATCATGTGTGGACGGCGCTGGCTCCGTTGTTGAAGTAGCTCGCAACGTCGCATGCACGCAACCGCTCGTCTTTCCCGATGAACGGTCTTGCTTTCATTCATTGGTGCGCGTAACTTGCGCGGCCTTCGCTCCCTGCGAGCGTCCTTTCGATCATCGCCTCGTCATGAAATTCAACTTCGACATCGTCAAGCGTCACGCGCTGCGGCCAGCCGGCCACGGCCTGTGCGCGCTCGCGCTGGCGCCGCGTTATCGCGACGAAGCCGGCCACATCGACTGATCTCCTGACACCTGGGAGATCGGTTACCCCGATCTCCCGAGGCAAGCGAACGCCCTCGGGTTCCACAACCCGGGGGCGTTTTGTTTTTGTCGTTCGCCAAAGCGAAGGAGACACGATTAACGCGGTGCATCGCGTCCCGAAGCATCCGGACATGCTGGTCCGAGGAAGGGAACACTGCGCAAGCGCATGGCGCTGTGCCGGGATGCTTCGGCACGGGCGGTGGGAGATGCATTGCCAATGAATTGGTGCCTGGCGACAGGCATCAATGCGAAGCATCGACGAATGGATTTCCAGCGGCACGGGTTCGTGGCTTGAAGGCTGCGCCCGTCCGGTGCGCGCGGCTGTGCCGTGGCGTATGCCGGAATCCAGGAAGCGGTGTTTCGAGCGGACGGTAGCTCAGAGGTAGAGCAGCGGTGAGAGCCGCTGGCCGCCGGTTCGATTCCGGTTCGTCCACCACTGGATAGCTCAGTTGGGTAGAGCATCAGCTTTGTAAGCTGAGAGTCGCGGGTTCGATTCCCGCTCCAAACAACGACCTGTCACGTCGTTAACACCGGGCGCAAGCCCGAACAGGAAACGCCCCCTGCGGTGTTTCGCCAGGCGTCGCGCCCCGTGCACGACGTGCAACGAACGCCGCGGCGGTGGTGTCGCCGGGCCCGCGTCCTCGAGACGGGCCGGTCGCCGGTCAGGGCCTGCAGCATGCTGCTTGCGCGACCTGCGACTGCCCCATTGGCAGCGCGCGGAACTCCGCGGCATCGGCGTGGGGGCGTTTCCAACTTCTTTTGCTTCTTCCGCATGCGGGAGACGCCGACGCGCGAGAACCGATCCATCGCGCGGGCCACAACGTCGGATCGGACCACCAGAGCCAACAAGGAGGAACACCCATGTTCTGGACCAAGAGGGTCGTGATCGGTGACGGCGAGCGCGGCCTGGTGTATCGCAACCGTCAATTTGAAGGCGTGCTCGCGCCGGGCGTGTACCGCTGGTTCGATCCGTTCGCGCGGGTCGAGGTCAACGTGCACAACATCGCCCGCAGCGAGTACGGCGGCAATGACACCGACGTCCTGGTAGCCGCACTCGGTGACTGCCTGTCCGCGCATTTTGTCCTGGCCAACCTCGGCATGAACGAGGTCGGCCTGGTGATGAAGAACGGCAAGCTCGAGGACGTGCTCGCACCCGGCAGCCGCAAGCTGTACTGGAAGGAGCTGGTCGCGATCGAAGTGCAGGCGGTGTCGATTGATGAAAGCCTGCAGGTCGATGCCGGCGTCGCCAGGCGCCTGCGTCAGCTCGGCTCGCTCGAGCGCGTGGCGGTGTCGCTGGTCGTGCAGGAAGAGTCGGCCGGCCTGGTGTTCGTCGACGGCTGTCTGCAGCGCACGCTCGGTGCTGGTGCCTACGCCTTCTGGAACTTCCAGAAGAACGTCGGCGTCGAGACCATCGAGCTGCGTGTGCAGTCGCTCGAGGTGTCCGGCCAGGAGCTGTTGACCCGCGACAAGGTCAGCCTGCGTGTGAACCTCGCCGCCAGCATCCGCGTCACTGACCCGGTGGCCGCGCGTACCCGGGTCGCCAAGTACGGCGACTACGTGTACCGCGAGCTGCAGTACGGCCTGCGCAAGGCGGTCTCCGCCAAGACGCTGGACGAACTGCTCGGCGACAAGGCCTCGCTCGACGCCGACATCTTCGGCTATGTGCGCGGCAGCGTCGGCGAACTCGGTGTCGAGGTGCTCGGCGTTGGCGTCAAGGACGTGATCCTGCCGGGCGAGATGAAAGACATCCTCAACTCGGTCGTGCAGGCAGAGAAGTCGGCCCAGGCCAACGTCATCCGTCGTCGCGAGGAGGCGAACGCCACGCGTTCCCTGCTCAACACCGCGCGCCTGATCGAGCAGAGCCCGGTCTTGATGCGCCTGAAGGAACTGGAGGCGCTGGAGAAGGTGACCGAGAAGGTCGACAAGCTGACAGTGTTCGGCGGCCTGGATGGCGTGCTGAACCAGTTGGTGAGCATCAAGCAGTAAGCTCCATGCGGACGGAAGGATCCGGCCGCATGGATTCTCATCCATAGGAAGGAACCATGAACACGCAACATGACTACGAGTTGCTGCACGCCCCCGGTTCGGCCACGCCGATCAAGGGCTGGGTGCACGGCGTGCCGGTCGAGGACCAGGCGCGCCAGCAGCTGCGCAACATCGCTACCCTGCCCTTCGTGGGCCCGTGGGTCGCGGTGATGCCCGACGTCCACCTCGGCATCGGCGCCACCGTCGGCTCGGTCGTGCCCACGCGCGGCGCAATCATCCCGGCCGCGGTCGGTGTCGACATCGGCTGTGGCATGGCCGCGGTGCGCACCACGCTGCGCGCCGACGACCTGCCCGACGACCTTGCACTGCTGCGCAGCTCGATCGAGCGCGGCGTCCCGGTCGGCAACGGCCCCGGTGGCGAGCACCGCTGTCTACCCGACAGCATCGAAACGAAGCTGGCGCAGTCGCACCTGATGGCGCGGCTGGAGCGGATCCGCGAGCGTCATCCGAAGGTCCGCCCCGACAAGGTCGAGCGCCAGACCGGCACCCTCGGCGGCGGCAACCACTTCATCGAGATCTGCCTCGACGAGGCCGATCGCGTATGGGTGATGCTGCACTCGGGTTCGCGCGGCACCGGCAACATGATTGGCACCTACTTCATCGAGCTGGCGCGTCGTGAGCTGGAGAAGCGCGTGCTCGGCTTCCACCTGCCCGATCGCGACCTGGCCTTCTTCCTCGAGGGCGAGCCGCTGTTCGACGAGTACATCGAGGCGGTGTCGTGGGCGCAGGATTACGCCCGCGCCAACCGCGAGGCGATGATGGCGCGGGTGCTGCACGAGATGCGCCATCGCCTGCCGAAGTTCCAGCTCGATGCGCAGGCGGTCAACTGCCACCACAACTACGTGCAGCGCGAGCAGCACCATGGCGAGTCGTTGCTGGTCACCCGAAAGGGCGCGGTCAGCGCGCGCGAGGGCGAGCTGGGGATCATTCCCGGCAGCATGGGCGCACGCAGCTTCATCGTCCGCGGCAAGGGCAACGCCGACAGTTTCCACAGCTGCAGCCACGGTGCCGGCCGCGTCATGAGCCGTACCGCAGCGCGTTCGCGGATCACCCTCAAGGAACACCGCGAGGCGACCGCGCACGTGGAGTGCCGCAAGGACGCGGGCGTGATCGACGAGTCGCCGGCCGCCTACAAGGACATCGAGGCGGTGATGGCGGCGCAGGGCGCGCTGGTGGAGGTGGTGCACACGTTGCGGCAGGTGGTGTGCATCAAGGGGTGAGGGGGTCTCCCCTCTCCCTGGCCGCGTTGCGGCCTGTCCCTCTCCTGCAAGGGGAGAGGGTTGGAGGTCATCCCGGCGTGTGCCGGGATGACGCTTCTACAACTTCAGCACGCCCTTCTCGATGATGGGCTTTCCGTCCAGTGTGACGGTGCTGCCCGGCAGGAACGCGATCACCCCGTAAGGCACCGAGTTGTCGCCGCCGGCCCAGGTGTTGCTGCCCGTGCCTACCGTTACGGCGCCCGCCGGCACCCACGTGCCAACCGTGCTGCTCGCCGGCAGCGAGACATTCGGGTTGATGCCGAAGTCGATGAAAGCGAACTGGTCCTTGCGGGCATCGCCGACGGCGTCGTATTCGGCCTTGAAGTCCGGGTAACCCGGGCCGTCGCCGGTCATCGCGGTGACCTTGCCGGCCTCGACGGTCAGGGTCAGGTTGTCGATCGGCTTGCCACGGAAGTAAGTGCGCGTGTGCACGACCTTGCCCTGTGCACTGCCGGGGACCGGCGTCGTGTAGACCTCGCCGGCCGGCAGGAACGCCGCCAGCGATGGGCCGCCTGCTTTTTCATCCTCGGGCGAGATGATGCCGTCACTGACCAGGATCCGACGGCCCTTGACCTGAAGTTTCAGGTCGGTGCCGTTGGGGTTGGTGATGTGAAGCTCGTTGCCGGCCGCGATCGCGGCCTTGATCTGCTCGCCGCGCGACTGCAGCTGCGCGTAGTCGATATTGAGCCCCTTCCAGAAGGCGTCGGCCAACTGCGGCTCGGTCATGCCATAACGTTCGGCGCGCCATGCCGTGGGATACAGGTTGTTGCCGACCTCGACGATGCGCACGCCGTTGTTGAGGAAGGCCTGGCTGACCGCCTCGTCGGCCTTGCCGCGTGCCGCCATGCGCTTGGGATCGGCGCCCTCGTAGAGGTTCTCGCTGGTGCCGTTGTTGAGGCCGATGGCGACGTCGGCGATGTCGGCCAGCTGCAGGCCGAGTTTGTCGGTTTGTGCGTCGTATTTTTCGGGGACGTCGAAGAACATCCGCCGCGACATCCGGTCGCTGCCATAGGTGACCAGCGGGTAGCCGCCGAGCTTGCGCACCTGCACCGCGATGTTCTCGATCAGCTCCGCGTCCTGCGAGCGGCCGCTGACCAGCACGACCTCCCCTTCCTTGACCGCGGCGGACTGGGTCACCAGGCGCTCGGCGAGCTGCTCGAGCTCGGTGGCCGAGGGCTTGCCCACGGCGGTGGGGGCGGTTGCGGCGGGAGCGGCGGGAGAAGCAGCCGGGACAGCCGGCGCATCGGCCTGCGCGGGTTGCTTCTGGCACGACGCGAGCGCGGCGCAGACGGCGACGGTGATCGCGGCCGTGACGAAGGATCGGTTCATGGCGAGCCTCGCATGCCCAAGTGGAGGTCGGGCTGGGAAAGCCAACGCCAACGCTCAGGGCTAACGGTCACCGTAAGTCGGGCAACCTGCGCCCGCAACGGCCATCAGGCAGGGTGCCCATGCTCCTGCCGCAGGAAGCGGCCGCCCCACTGCCACAGCAGTGACAGGCCCAGGCAGGCCAGCAGCAGGCCACCCCAACCAGCGGACTGTGGCGACGGGTCCGGCCACAGGGCGGCGAACGCCGACGCCCAGTCATGGCCATAGATCGCCACTGCGCCTATCGCGACCACCACCAGCAGGGTGACCAGGATCCGCAGGAGCCAGCCTTCGACCCGCTCACCCAGGGTCTGGGCGGCCTCGACGCGGCGCACGATCTGCGCGGCGAGGTCGAACGGCACCGGCTCCATCGCCGGGGCCCGCAGCGCGCGGGCGATCAGGCGGTACTCGCCGACGCGCGGGTCGGCGGGGTCGAGCGGCACGCCGCGGCGCTCCTGCTCCATGGCGCGCTCCTGCGCCTGCCATTCGCGCTCGATGCGCTGGGCTTCTGCCGCAGGGCGCGGGTTGCCAATGGGGGTTCGGTCGTCTGGCGTGTTCATGCGATGGCTCCCATCCGGGCCTGCAGGCGTTCGCGCAGGCGCGCCCGGCTCCGGAAAAGATGGCTCTTGATGGTGCCCTCGGCGAGGCCGGTGATGCGGGCGATCTCGACGATGGGTACTTCGTCCAGGTGATACAGCGTCAACAGCGTCCGCTGCAAGGGCGGCAGCGCTTCGATCTCTTCGTGCAGGCTGGCGGCGATCTCGGCATCGGCGCAGGCGCCCTCGAGGTCGAAGCCATCGCTGACCTGATCAAGCAGCGAAAGGCCGTCGTCGTCGTCGCCGCTGTCGGCGATGGCAATGCGGCGCTTCTCGAGGTGGCGCTTGGCCACCGAGTAGGCCACCTGGCCGATCCATGACTTCAGCGCGCTCTCGCCGCGGTACTGGTGCAGGCACTGATGCACGCGAAGGAATGCCTCCTGGCACAGCTCGCGGGTGTCCTCGGGCTGGCGGACCATGCGCTGGATGATGTGCCAGCACAAACCCTGGTACTCGCGCACGAGACGCTCGAACGCGCCGGGCACATTGCCCAGCACGTCTTCGACCAGTTTGCGGTCGTCTTCGGTCACTGCGATCCACCCGTCATGGGTATGTGGATACGCCCGGGGCACGGATGGTTGCAATCAACGGTGGATCCCGCACGCGTGGCGGTCGGCTGCAACCGGCCCCGGCCTGGCCGTATCTGATGGCCTGAACCCGAAACAATTCCCGACCACCGAGCCAAGAGAGCCACCATGAATTTCGAACTGCTGATCCCGATCACCCTGTTCATCTGCGTGACCTACGCCATCAAGGTGGTGGTTGACGCCCGCACCCGCGCCAAACTGATCGCCGGCAATGGCTCCGAAGACCTGATCCGCAGCCTGGTCCAGGCCGAGGCGCTGCAACGCCGTCACGCGTCGCTGCGCTGGGGCATCCTGTTCGTTGCGCTCGGGCTTGGCTTTGCCCTGATCGAAGCCTTCGGCTGGCGCGAGATCACCCCCGGCGTGGTCGCCGTGCTGCTGGGCATGACCGGCCTGGGCAACCTGCTGTCGTACGCGGCGGCGCGCAAGCTGGGTTGAGGCTCGGCAGAGGTGGTGAGCCCCTGAAAAAGCAAAGGGCGAAGCATCGCTTCGCCCTTGCCTCACCCCCGACCCTCTCCCGCATGCAGGAGAGGGACCCGGGTGTTACTTGCGATCGCTCGCGCTGGCATCACGCGCGGCGCGGAACTCCGACGCGGAATCCCAGTTCGGCCAGCGGTCCGAATCGGCCAGATCGTGGCCGACCGTGTACAGCAGCTGCAGGTCGCGGGCCATGCCGGTGAAGGTCCAGTCGGCTTCCCACTGGTCGGCCGGCTGGTGGTAACGGTCGGCGACGTATGCGTCTTCCATCTTCTTGCCCGCTTCCAGGCCGCCGTCGACCAGGTCATTGCCGGAACCGAACGAAATCGCCGGCACGCCACGCTTGGCAAACGGGAAGTGATCGGAACGGAAGAAGTGCCCCGCTTCCGGCTTCGGATCGGTCACGTAGTCCAGGTTCCACTGCTTGGCGGTCGTCACCAGCTGGTCGAGCAGTTCCTGCTTGGCGCTGCCAGAGGTGGTGAAGTTGCGCGCCGGGCCGTGCGGATCGAGCGCGTCCATGTTGATCACGGCCACGGTCTTGCCCAGCGGGTAGAGCGGCTTGGAGGCGTAGTACTCGGAACCGAGCAGGCCCTTCTCCTCGGCCGTCACGGCCAGGAACACGACCGAACGGTCCGGGGCCGGTGCCTTGGCGAAGCCGCGGGCAAGCTCGAGCATCGCGGCGATGCCGGTCGCGTTGTCGACCGCGCCGTTGTAGATGGTGTCGCCCTTGGCATCGGGCTGGCCCACGCCGAGGTGGTCCCAGTGGCCGCTGTAGATCACGGTCTCGTCGGGACGCTTGGTGCCGTCGAGGCGGCCGACGATGTTGTGCGAGGTGATCACTTCGCGGTTGACGTCGTACTTGGCCGACAGCGTCGCGCCCTTGAGTTCGACCGGCTTGAAGTCTCGGGTGGCGGCCAGCTTCTTCAGCGAGTCGAAGTCCTGGCCGGCGCCCTTGAACAGCGAGGCGGCGAAGTCGCGCTGGATCCAGCCTTCCATGGTCGGGTGCACCGATGCCGGGTCGTCGCGGACGACGTCAAACATGGTGTTGGTGTTGGAGTTCTTCACCGTCGCCCAGCCGTACGAGGCCGGCGCGGTCTCGTGCACGATCAGCAGGCCGAGCGCGCCCTGGCGTGCGGCTTCTTCGTACTTGTAGGTCCAGCGGCCGTAATAGGTCATGGCCTTGCCGCCGAAATCACCCTGGCCGCTCTCGAAGTCCGGATCATTGATCAGGACGACGGCGATCTTGCCCTTGAGGTCGACGCCCTTGAAGTCGTCCCAGTTGCGCTCCGGCGCTTTGACGCCATAGCCGACGAACACCAGCGGTGCGTTGGCGATGTCGATCGCGGTGGTGCCGTTCTGCGCCGCGCGCACGGCGATCTGGTCGCCCTGGGTCAGCGGCTGCGACTTGCCGGCGACCTTCACCGACAGCTGCGGCACGCCCTTGATCTCGGCGCGCGCCAGCGGCACGGCCTGGGTCCACTCGCGCTGGCCGTCCTTGAGGTCGCCGCCGGGCTTGAGGCCGGCAGCCTTCATCTGCGCGACGACGTACTCGACGGTCTTCGTCTCGCCTTCGGTCGCGGGGCCGCGGCCTTCGAACGCATCGGAGGACAGCACCTTCACGTCGTTTGACAGGCGCTTGGGATCGAAGCTCGGCGCCGACGACTTGGCCGCGGACGCAGGATTGACTGCCAGCGCGATCGACAGCGCCAGCAGGGAAACGGCAGGAAACTTCATGGAGGGTCCACCTGGTTGAGTCCGTCGATCTTAGGCAGGGCGGGCGGCCACGGCCACCATGACCAACGGCCCGGGCGTCCGGGAGGCCCGGATGCTGGGAAACCGGGCCGGTTGCGCCGGTCCCGGAGCCGCCTCGGACCTGCCCTGCCGCCAGCCACCGGATGAGCTCGGGTTCAAAGCTGTCCGCCTCAGCCTGTCTGGAACCCGACCGTGTTGCGAACAAGCACCTGCTGACTCCTGCACTGCGATCCACTGGAACTTGTGGAATGTTTGACGTGCGTCCCGAACCACGGAGCCGGGAAGCATT
Organism: Lysobacter sp.; assembly: GCA_036524915.1. Classification (GTDB taxonomy): domain Bacteria; phylum Pseudomonadota; class Gammaproteobacteria; order Xanthomonadales; family Xanthomonadaceae; genus Lysobacter_J. Next base: position 22,762 of record DATDBI010000316.1, read on the forward strand.
GCAACCACGAGCGGACCTGGATGGATTCCGCTCACTGAAATGGAGTTCAGTCATGCCAACACCCCACCATCCACGCTGGACGGGCGTTGCCCTGTTCGGCGCCCTGACCCTTGCCGTCGCGAGCAGCGGCGCCGCCCCCTCGGGGCCTATCGACAGGGCTCCTGCGGACCCACCACGCAGGTTCATCGTGCTGTACCGCGAAGCGCCACTGGCCAGCTATCAGGGCAACGTGCAAGGCCTCGCGGCACCGGCGCGTGTGCAGTCACGGCCCGGCGGCACTTTGCCGCGACCGGCGCGCCTCGACGTAAGGGGCAGCGCCGCCAGGGCATACGTGCGCCACCTCCAGGGCGTGCAAAGCCAGCACGAATCTCGGATCCATGCCCGCATCGGGCACCCCATGCGAGTGGAACGGCGCATGACGCATGCGCTCAACGGCGTGATCGCCCAGCTGACCGACGCGGAAGCAGCCACCGTCGGCGCGCTGCCGGAAGTGCAGCTGATCGAGGAGTACCGCGCGTACGCACTCGACACCGACACCGGCCCAGCCCTGATCGGCGCGCCGCAGGTGTGGAACGCCGCCTCCAATCCGGTCAAGGGCGAAGGCATCGTCATCGGCGTCATCGACTCGGGAATCAACTTCGGCAGTCCGTCGTTCGCGGCCACCGACGAATCCGGCTACACCCACATCAACCCGCGCGGCAATGGCAACTACCTGGGCACGTGCGCACCCGGCGGTGTCGACGAGGGGCGCTGCAACAGCAAGCTGATCGGTGGCTACGATTTCGTCTGCGGCGAGCCGGAAAACGCCTGCGACAATCCGCTGTTCCGCGAGGAACCCGGTTTCGGGGACAGCGAAGGGCACGGCAGCCATACCGCATCCACCGCGGCGGGCAACGTGCGGACGGCGCAGTTCCGCGGCCGTCCGGTGACGATCTCCGGCGTTGCTCCGCGCGCGAATGTCATTGCCTACGACGTCTGCTACGTCGACACCTCCGACGACCGCGGGCGCTGCCCGAACTTCTCCACGGCGGCGGCGGTCGACCAGGCCATTGCCGATGGCGTGGACGTCATCAACTACTCGATCAGTGGCGGCGAGCAACCCTGGAGCCAGGTGACATCGCTGGCCTTCCTCAACGCCCACGCCGCGGGCGTCTACGTCGCAACGTCCGCCGGAAACAGCGGTCCCGGCCCGAACACGCTCGGGCACCTGGAACCGTGGACCGCTTCCACCGCGGCCGCGCAGCACGGTCGCGGCGAGTTCGGCTATCTCCTGCAGGTCACCGGGCCGGGTGCCGTGCCGGAGGCGCTGCGAATCGTCTCGCTGACCGAAGGCAGGGACGGAGCGACGTTCCTGCGGGCGATTGCCCATTCCACGCCATTGCGGATCAGCGCGGGCATCGATGGCACCGACGATGGCTGCGCCCCCTATCCCGCCAATGCGTTCCGGGGTGCGATCGCCGTGGTACGCAGAGGCACCTGCACGTTTGCCGACAAAGGCCGCCACGCCGAGGCAGCGGGAGCCGTGGCCATGATCGTTGCCAACAACCGCGCGGGCGGGCTGTCGCCGGCGGTGGCGGGGCTGACCATTCCCGCATTCGCCATGGGCCAGGAAGACGCCGATGCGGTGCGCGATTTCGCCGTTGCCCGGGGCAACGCCACCACTGCGGGCATCGCCTACCCACCGTCGATGATTCCGAACCTGCCCGATGTGCTCGGCGATTTCAGCTCACGCGGCCCGGCCGGGACGTTCGATCTGGTCAAGCCCGACCTGACCGCGCCGGGTGTGAGCGTGCTGGCCGCGGTCGCCGGAGACACCATCAGTGGCCACGAGGAAGCGATTGGACTGAACAACGGCACCTCGATGGCATCGCCGCACCACGCCGGTGCCGCCGCGCTGCTGCGGCAGGCGCGGCCGACCTGGACGGTTTCGGAGATCAAATCGGCGCTGCAGATGACGGCCACGCCGGAGGTCGACAAGGAAGACGGGTTCACTCCGGGCACGCCATTTGATCGCGGCGCCGGACGCATCCGCATCGAACAGGCGCTGCGCGCGGGCCTGGTGATGGACGAGAACCGGGAGAACTTCCTCGCTGCCGACCCGGCGACGGGTGGCGATGTCTCCGCACTGAACCTGCCCAGCCTGGGCAAGGCCAACTGCGCGGTGCGCTGCGTGTTCACCCGCGTCGTCCGCAGCACCCAGGCGGTGCGGCAGACCTGGACGGCGAAACTGCTTGGCGTGAGCGGCACGGTTTCACCGGCGTTGTTCACGCTCAACCCCGGCGCTACCCGGGTGCTCAGGATCACCGTCAACGCCAGCGCGCTACCTGCCGACGGCTCCTGGAACTTTGGCACGGTGACGCTGGCCCCGCAGGCTCCCGGCAATGCCGAACAGCCCACGCTGCGTTGGCCGGTGGCGATATCGGTGCGGGCGCCGATCATCTCGGTCACTCCCACGGTATCTGTCAGCGTGCGTGCGGGCAGCGATGCCGCGGTCAGGGTGCGAATCGGCAACACCGGCGATTCGCGCCTGCAGTTCCAGCTCGACCAGACCGGTCGGGGCGAGTCCACGCTTCACGACTCGCCAGTGGGAGAGGTGACCAGTGGATTCCGCTCCACGTCGTACTCCGACGCTGCCGCTGCCGGCCGGCCCGCGCAATTCGCCGCGGATGATTTCGTCGTTGCCAATCCGACCCGGCTGACCCGGGTTTTTGCGGCAGGCTTCCGGGTCGGCGGTGAGGCGCTGACCTCCGGCGCCGACCTGCTCACATGGCAGATCTATCGCAATGCTGACGGCATGCCCGAAGGTAATCCTCAGACTTCGCCGGAACTTGCCGTGTGGAGCTTCAGTGCGCCACCGACCGCAGCGGCGGTGCAGATAGAGGGCGCCAACGTAAGCCTTGATCTGGCAACGGCCGGCCAGAACGTGGCGCTGCCGGCGGGGCGCTACTGGCTCGTGGTGCACGCGCGTGCTCCGTTCGCCCAGCGCTGGGTCTGGTTTGCCTCACGCACTGGCGACGGCGTGTTCCGTTCCTTCGACGCCGCGCCCCTGGACAGTAGATGGCAGGAAGGAACTGGCTACGCCGGCCTGGCGTGGTCGCTCCATGGCAGCAGTCAATGCGGTGCCAGCTGGTTCGGCACACCCGACGCGGCGCTTGGCGCGGTTGCGCCAGGCAGCGGAAAGGACCTGCAGCTGCAGCTCAACACGTCGAGGCTGCCGCCCGGCAACCACGTCGGCTACCTCTGTGTGGCAAGCAACGATCCAAAGCGGCCAAAGGTCGCCACGGCCGTGCTGCTGACCGTCACGCCCTAGTCCATCGAACAAGGAAGTCCATGAATCACGGAAGCCATAAGCACGCACGCGCAATGAAGCACAGAAGTTCAAGCCACCCGGGCATCCGGAAGACCGCATTCGTCGCGACGCTCTGCATCGGCCTGTTGCTTTCGCCCCTGGCCTGGGCTGGCGAAACCTGCACCCTCGACGACGGATTCGGCGATGTGAGCACCGGCAATGCCAGCGCCAGTGGCGGCGGCGCCACGGCATGTGGCACCGGCAGCGCCGCCGATGGCGGCAGTTCGGTGGCCCTTGGCGCGAACGCCAACGCAGCCGGCGAAGGCGGCACGGCACTGGGCGCTGACAGCATCGCCAGCGCCGAACAGGGCATCGCGATCGGAATTGGTGCCGAAGCCAGCAACCTCGGGGCCAGTGCAGTGGGTGGTGGATCCGCGGCCACGGGAGAGTTTGCAACTGCAGTCGGCAATGCCTCAGGCGCCTTGGCAGACCATGCCCTTGCCGTCGGTGCCGGCGCGACAGCCGACCAGCTCAATGCCGTGGCCGTCGGCAACCTCAGTGGCGCCAGCGGCACGGGCGCCACTGCCGTGGGGTTCAATGCCCTCGCCAACGGTGCCGGCGGGCTCGCCCTGGGCAACAACGCCGGCGCGGGCGCCGACCAGGCCATCGCCATCGGTGCCGACTCGCGTTCGTCCGCGGCGAACGCCGTCGCGCTCGGGGCCGGTTCGGTGGCGGATCGTGCGGACACCGTATCGGTGGGCAGCGACGGTGGAGAGCGTCAGCTGGCCAACGTCGCGGCAGGCACGCAGGCGACTGATGCCGTCAATGTGGAGCAGATGCGGGCAGGCAATGCATCGACCCTGAGTGCCGCAAACGCCCACGCCGATGCCGGCGACGTCGCAACGCTGCGCGCCGCCAACGACCGTGTGGAGAGCCGGGTGAGCAGTGCCAGTGCCGCCACGCTCGAGCGAGCGCGATCAGCGGCGAACGCGGGCGACGCTGCGACGCTCGAATCGGCCAACGCGCGCGCGGACAGCGGTGACGCGAGGACGCTGTCCTCGGCCAACCGCTACACCGACACACGCGTCAAGCAGGCGGTCGCCATTCCGCTCGCCGCAATCGACGACCTGCGCGACGACGTCGGCGCCGGCTTCAACCGGCTCGACGACCGTATCGACCGCAATGGCGCGATGAGTGCGGCGATGGTGCAGATGGCGTCGTCGGCGTCGGGCGTGCAGACCCGCAATCGCGTCGCCGTCGGCGCTGGCTTCCAGGGCGGTGAGCAGGCGCTTGCGATCGGCTACCAGCGCGCAGTGACCGCGCGCGCGACAGTGAGCTTTGGCGGTGCATTCAGCGAGTCCGAGAGCTCCGCCGGCGTCGGCATGGGGTTTGGCTGGTAGGCGGACTTCCGGCCGACAGGCCGCACGGTGACGTCCAGCAGAAGCCCGGCCTCGGCCGGGTTTCTGCGTTCACGGGTATCGCGTTCACGCGGTCGTGATCCTCGCCGCTCCTGCGGCAATTCAGCGCGCGCCGTTATCATGGAACCCAGTGTTGCCACGGCGCGGGTGGTTTCGCCCCGCAGTGGCGCGCACACTGCAACGCCACGTTTTGACGCCATGCCTTCGACGCTCCCTGATGCCCGGGAGCAACATGCGCGACGTCATCGCCCTCTTCCCCCGGCCTGTCGCGCAGGCAACCACAGGTGCAACCGCAGTGACTGCTTCCTCCGCCACCCTGCCGATCGTGCGCCCCCTGTGGCGCGACCGGACACTGGTACTCGCCGGAATCGTGTTGTCGGCGTTCAACCTGCGCACCGCGGTGACCTCGCTGACGCCGCTGCTCGACAGCCTCGGGGAAACGCTCGGCTTTGGTTCGACCATGACCGGCGTGCTCGGCATGGTGCCGACGGCCGCGTTCGCCGTGTTCGGCGTGGCCACGCCCGGCATCGCCCACCGCCTCGGGCTGGAGCGCACTGCGCTGCTGGCGATGGTGCTGGCAACCGTCGGGCTGTTCGCGCGCGCCTTCGTCGGCGATACGTGGATGCTGCTGCTGACCTCGGCCGTGGCGCTGTCCGGCATGGGCATGGGCAACGTGGTCTTGCCGCCGCTGGTGAAGCGCTACTTCGCCGACCGCGTCGGCACGGTCAGCACCTTCTACATCACCGTCCTGCAGCTGGGCACGATCCTGCCGGCACTGCTGGCGGTACCGCTCGCGCACAGCGTCGGTTGGCGCGCCTCGCTCGGTGGCTGGTCGCTGGTGGCCGCGGCCGCGGTGCTGCCGTGGATCGCGGTGCTGTGGATGGAGCGATTTGGCCATTCGCCGCAGGCACATGCCCTTGCGCAGGCGCACGATCGCGCCGTCAGCGCCGGCGACGAAGCGCCCGAACTGGCCAAGCAGCCCTGCCCGGGGCGCGTCTCACGCTCACCCGTGGCGTGGGGCCTGGCGCTGATGTTCGGCATGACCTCGCTGATCACCTACTCGATGTTCACCTGGTTGCCGAAACTGCTGGTCGAGGCCGGTGGCAGCCCCGCGCTCGGCGGCAGCATGGTCGCGCTGTTCTCGACGCTGGGACTGGTCAGCGCGCTGGTGCTGCCGGCGGTCGCAGTGCGCGTGTCCAACCCTTACCCGATCGTGCTCGCCTGCGCGGTCGCCTATGTCGCCGCATTCACCGGCCTGCTGCTGGCGCCGATGGCGGCGCCGCTGCTGTGGGTCGCGCTGCTTGGCCTGGGGCCGAGTACCTTCCCGCTGTCGCTGACACTGATCAACCTGCGCACACGTACGCAGGCGGGCTCGGCCAAGTTGTCCGGATTCATGCAGGGCGTGGGCTACAGCCTCAGCTGCCTGGGGCCGTTGCTGTTCGGCCTGTTGCACGAGGCGACGCATGGGTGGGGCTGGCCCTTCGCTTTTCTCGGCGTGTGCCTGGCGGTGCTGCTTGTCGGTGGCTGGCTGGCCTGCCGGCCGCGCATGCTCGAAGACACCTGGTAGCCACAGCGCCGGCGACGGCATGCCGTGCGCTGCGCCAGCCGTTGCAGGTAACCTGTCGCAGCTTTTTATTGGCTGCGCCCATGTCCCTGCGTTCGATCAATGCCGCCCGCTATGTCACGCCGCTGCGTGAGGGCGGCTCGCTGCCTGCGGTGATCGAGGGCGACGACGACGGGCTGTACGTGCTGAAGTTCCGCGGCGCGGGGCAAGGACCCAAGGCGCTCGTCGCCGAACTGGTGGCCGGCGAGATCGCCCGGGCACTGGGACTGCCGATTCCCGAACTGGTCTTTGTCGAGCTCGATCCAGAACTGGCGCGCACCGAACCCGATCCGGAGATCCAGGAACTCATCCGTGCCAGCGCCGGGCTCAACCTCGCGCTCGATTACCTGCCCGGCTCGGTCAATTTTGATCCCGTCGCCGAACAGGTCGACGGTGCGTTCGCCTCGGACGTGGTGTGGTTCGATGCGTTCGTCAGCAACGTCGACCGCAGCTTCCGCAATCCCAATCTGCTGGTCTGGCATCGCAATCCGTGGCTCATCGACCATGGCGCGGCGCTGTACTTCCACCATGGCTGGGACGGCACGCCCAGCCACGCCGACAGCGCCTTCCCGATGATCCGCGAGCATGTGCTGCTGGCCCGCGCGGACGACATCGCCGCGGCCGATGCGCGACTATCGACGAAGCTGACGCGCGAGGACTTCGCATCGATCATGGCGATGGTTCCGGATGCATGGCTGGTCGGCGCCGACACGCCGGCCGATCCAGCGGAGCATCGTGCCGCCTATGTCGAGCATTTCCTGCAGCGCCTGGCGCACCGCCAGCGTTTCGTCGAGGAGGCCATCCATGCACGCGCCTGAGTCTCCGCGCCAGGACACCTACGACTACGCGGTGATCCGCGTGGTACCGCGCGTGGAGCGCGAAGAGTTCGTCAACGTCGGGATCATCCTGTCGTGCGCCGGCGCGAAGTTCCTCGAGGCGCGGATCGAACTGGACGAGGCACGCCTGCTGGCGCTCGATCCGCAAGTCGATCTGGACACGGTGCGCCGCCACCTGGCGGCCATCGAAGTGATCTGCGCCGGCGGTCCCGGCAGCGGCCCGATCGGGCAACTGCCACAGCGCGCGCGCTTCCATTGGCTCACCGCCAAGCGCAGCTCGATCATCCAGACCGCGCCGGTGCACATGGGTCGCTGCCCCGCGGTCGGGTCGGCCATCGAACACCTGATGGCGAAGATGGTGCGGGTGGCGAAGGCCTGAGCCCGGCTACAGAATGCGCAACAAAAGGTTCCTCTCCCAACTGAGGGAGAGGGGTGAGGGTGAAGGCTGCTCCGGGTGTGGGTCAGCGTGGGGAGGGGGTGGGGCGCATTCCGCGAACCTCCGCTTCGCTCCGTTAACTGTTCGCGAAATACACCCCACCCCCTCCTTGCGAACGCTGCAGTTGTTTCATTGACCTCGCGTGCTGGTGCCCGGCGATGTTCGCGTGGCGTTGCTGCAAGGAGCGGACTTGGGTTGCTGGGATACAGGGCGGTGTCCGTGCCCTCGACTCATTCGCACGACTGCTCGGTGAGCTCGGGCCCGGACGCCCGCTGGAGGATCAGGTGGTTTCAAAGCCGCGTGTGCACGCAGCTGCATGGGTTCCCGCCTTCGCGGGAATGACGGCTTTCGGATGAAGACCGGGCAATGAAACGCTGGAGCGGCGTCCGCCGCGCTGGGGATTGATCCGCAGCGGGACATGGATGTCCCGCGCCCCGCATCGGACAAGGATGTCCGACTAAGGGGCGGAGCAATCCCCAGCCCGGCGGACGACGCCACTCCGCAGACTCACGCCCGCGACGAGCGATGGACGTCACGCGAATGGGAGAAGAACCAAAAAAAAGCCCGGCCGAAGCCGGGCTTTTGATTCATCCGGCGCGTGAGCGCCAGGACGAGGTCTTACTTAGACCGGCTGCACAGCGTCGGCCTGCAGGCCCTTCTGGCCCTGGACGACGGTGAACGTAACCTTCTGGCCTTCCTGCAGGGACTTGAAGCCCGAGCCCTGGATCGAACGGAAATGGACGAACACGTCCTCGCCATTCTCGCGGCTGATGAAGCCGAAGCCCTTGGCATCGTTGAACCACTTGACGGTACCGGTTTCACGG
>DATDBI010000317.1:0-15024 GCA_036524915.1 Lysobacter sp.
GGAGAAGTGCCGGTTCCGCGACTGCAAGCACGCGCGCGAACCCGGCTGCGCGGTGCGCGAAGCGATCGAAGCCGGCAAGCTCGACCCGCAACGGTTCGCCAACTACCTCAAGCTCAGCGACGAAGTCGCCGGCGCTGCCAATCGCCTGGCCACCCGGCGCGCGCAGAAAGCCGACGAAAAAGTCGCCGGCAAGTCGCTCAACAAGCGGCTTGATGAGAAGTATGGGAAGCACTGAACTCCTGACCAGCCTGTTTCACGTAGCCCGGACAAGGCCACCGGCGCCATGACCGACCACGCGCCCGAGATCGCCCACCACGCCGCACTCGATGCGCGCATGGTTGCAGCAGTCAAGGATGTCCGGCTGCTGGCGCTGGTCAGCTGGCCGGCGGGCCAGGAGGCGGCGTTCCTGGCCGACTACGCGCGCGGCGTGGTCAAGCTCCCGCACATCGAATACCCCAGCCTCGATTTCACCCAGACCCGCGCCGAGCTCGAGGCGATCGCCAACGCTGCCGATCCGCACCATCCGCTTGGTCAGTACCTGATGGAATCGGCGCGCAGCTGGTCGCAAGCCGCGGCCTTGTGCGAATCGCTCGGAACGGCGGCCGTCTGCGAGCACTCGGTGAAGTTGTTCGGCCGGCCCGACGAAGCCCTCCCAGGCGACGGCCCGACCACGCGCGAGGCGGCGCAGCACTTCATCTCGATCGCCGACGAGCTCGACCGCGAACTGATGTCGCCGGCCGAGCACGTCACCATCTCCGCCACAGCGCTGCAGTTGCAGCTGCAGCGGGAACTGGACGACTACTTCGACGGCCGCGTCATCACGGTTGAACTCGACCCCAACCTGATCGCCAAGGCCGCCGCCGGTGCCACGCGCATCCGCCTGCGCCACGGCGCCGCCTTCAGCGACTACGACCGCCATCAGCTGCTGCAACACGAAGCCTTCGTGCATTCGCTGACCGCCCTCAACGGCCGCGAACAGCCCGTGCTGCCGAGCCTGGCGTTGTCGTCACCGCGCGTCACCGCCACCCAGGAAGGGCTGGCGACCTTCGCCGAGCAGATCACCGGCAGCATCGACATCGGCCGCATGAAGCGCATCAGCCTGCGCATCGAAGCGGTGGCGATGGCCTTGGCCGGCGCCGACTTCATCGAGGTGTTCCGCTACTTCCTCGATGCCGGGCAGTCACCGGAGGACAGTTTCGCCTCGGCCCAGCGCGTGTTCCGCGGCGTGCCGACCACCGGTGGCCACGCCTTCACCAAGGACACCGTGTACCTGCGCGGGCTGGTGGGCGTGCACACGTTCTTCCGCTGGGCGCTGCGCGATGGAAAGCTGCAGCTGTGCCGCTGGTTGTTCGCCGGCAAGATGACCCTGGCCGACGTGCAGCGCTTCGAACCCCTGTTTGCCGATGGCGTGATCAAACCCGCGCGCTGGCTGCCGCAGTGGGTGGCGCGCGCCAACGGCCTGGCCGGGATGCTGGCGTTCTCGTTGTTCGCCAACCGCATCCGCCTGGACAAGATCGTGGTCGACGGGCGGGCGCCGGATCTGTAGCGGCACCGGTCCTATGGCAACAGCTGTCCCGCCATCAGCGGAAACAGCGCGAAGGCGAGCGCGGCCGCAATCAGCACCAGCGAGATCAGCACCGCCCATTTCAGGGTGAAACGCTGGTGGTCGGCAAAATCGACGTGCGCCATGCCCACCAGCAGGTAGGTCGACGGCACCAGCGGGCTGAGCAGGTGCACCGGTTGGCCCACCAGCGACGCACGCGCCATTTCAACCGGCGAGATCCCGTACTGGCCGGCGGCTTCCGACAGGATTGGCAGCACGCCGAAGTAGAACGCGTCGTTGGACATGAAGAAGGTGAACGGCATGCTCGCCAGCGCCGTGATGACCGCCAGGTACGGGCCCCAGGCATCGGGAATGATCGCCAGGAAGCTGTGCGACATCGCCTCCACCATGCCCGTCCCCGACAGGATGCCGGTGAAGATGCCGGCGGCGAAGATCAGCGACACCACCGCCAGCACGTTGCCGGCATGGTTGGCCAGGCGCCGGCGCTGTTCGGCGATGTCGGGGTAGTTGATCACCAGCGCCGCGGCGAAGCCGATCATGAACAACACCGGCAGCGGCAGCAGTCCAAGCACGAGCGCAGTCATCAGCGCCGCCGTCAGCGCGGCGTTGATCCACAGCAGTTTCGGCCGCTTGATCGATTCGTCGTCAGCCTGCAGGACCGGATGGGCGTTGCCTTCGCCGTCATCGACAGGGGGGCGGGAGGGCAGGCAGACGGTGCCAAGGCGGCGGCGCTCGCGCAGCCCCAGCCACCACGCCAGAACCAGGATGCCAACCAGCGCAACGGCCATCGGGGGCACCAGCGGCACGAACACGTCGGCAGGATCGACATGCAACGCGGCCGCGGCGCGCGCGGTCGGCCCGCCCCACGGCGTCAGGTTCATCACGCCGCCGGCAAGGATGGTGACGCAGGTGAGGTTGAGCGCGTTCATGCGCAGCCGCTGATACAGCGGCAGCATCGCCGAGACGGTGATCATGTACGTCGTCGAGCCGTCACCGTCGAGCGAGATCAGCATCGCCAGCACCGCGGTGCCGACGACAATCCGCAGCGGGTCGCCTTTCACCAGCCGCAGGATCACCCGGACCACCGGATCGAACAGGCCGGCATCGATCATCACGCCGAAGTAGAGGATCGCGAACATCAGCATCACGCCGGTGGGCGCGATCTTGCGGATGCCTTCGATCATCATGCCGCCGATGTCGCTGCTGAAACCTGCTAGCACGCCAAACACGATCGGGATCACGATCAGCGCGACCAGCGGCGCCAGGCGCTTGCTCATGATCAGGTACATGAAAGCCAGGACCATCCCGAAGCCGAGTGCTGTCAACATTGTTGGATTCCACATTCAAGGAAGACGCAGACGCGTCGCCACGTGGCGAGCGGAGGCGTCCAGAGACGAAGGGGACGACTCAGAAGTCGTACTGGAAGCGACCCGTCAGGGCCTGGGTGCGGTCCAGGGTCAGTCCGCGCAGATGGTCGCGGTTGCGGCTGCTGGTCCAGTCAAGCAGCAAGCGCAGGTTCGAGCGCAGATGCCAGTTCACGGCGGCGGTGGTGGCCTCGATCGAGGCGTCGCTGAAGTCGGCCACGCCGCGCAGGTTCTGTCGGCCACGAATGGTGTCGTGGCGCAGGGCCAGCTGCCAGGCGCCGGTGCGGTGCAGCGGCTTCACCCGGCCGAAGCGGCCTGCGGCGTAGGGCATCGACTCGCCGGTGATGAACCAGCTCACCACACCGTAGGCCGAATCGATCCGGCCGCTTTGCACGCCATCGTCGAAGCGCGCGTCGCCGATCTCGGCCTGGACGTGCAGAGGGCCGCGCACCGCGGCGAACTCGAGCGAGGTCTTGTCGACATCGGTGTCGCGACCGCTGCCGAAGTCGATCAGGGTCAGCCGGCTCTCATTCGACAAATGCCCGGCGGGACGCGGGCGGATGCGCAGCGCCGGAGCGCCGTCGCGGCCGGGATGGTAGTAGTCCTCGTGTGCCGCCGACAGGCCCAGGTGGATCACGCGTCCGGCGTCATGACGCGGCGCCCAGGTGCCGCGGCCGGCGACGGCGCGGCCCTTGATTCGCCACTCGTCGATGCTTTCCAGGCTGTAGGCGCTGCCGCCGACGGTGTAGGCGTCTCGCGCGGTCAGCCAGGCCGCGCCCAGCCGGTACAGCGGCGCCAGCGTCTGGGCGAACAGCGAACGCTCGAGGAAGACGCCGTAGTTGGAACTGATGCGGTCGTCGAGGGTGAAGTGCTGCTTGAACTGGCCGACGGTCAACTTGCCGGCGCCGAATGATTTGCCGACCAGCACGTCCCACGCCTCGACCGCTTCGACCGAAGCGTCATGCTCCAGGTCGGAAAAGTTGGCTTCGATGGTGTACTCGAGCCCGTGGATCTGTCCTGAGAGGTCCAGCGCAAGGCGCCGGACCTCGGTGTCGTCGGCGTTGGGCGTGCCGCGGTTGTCGTTTTCGAACTGAGCGAAATCCCAGTGCAGTCGACCGCCGAGGGTTCCGGTCACTCCGTCGTTGTCTGCGTCTTCAGCCGCGCATGCAACGGGAGCGGCCAAGGCAAGCAACAGCACGACGGGCAGCGTGGACGTGGGCGAACGACTGCGAACCTTTCGCATGCGGCTTTTTCTCCTGGTCGGCTACGTCTCCGCGTGGCGGAAGCGTTGGCGTGACGCAGGCTAGGCATGCGAACCTGTCATTGACCTGTCATTGACCTGTCATCGCGAATCACACATGGACGACAGCAACCGTGAGCAAGGAAGCCACTTTCGATGCGAATCCTCCTGGTCGAGGACGATGCCGTCCTCGCGACCGTGATCGTCTGCACGCTGCGCCGCGATGGCCACGCACTGGACCGGCAATGCGACGGGCTGTCCGCGTCGCGCGTGTTGCGTTACCAGCGCTTCGACCTGGTCGTGCTCGACATCGGCCTGCCGCGCCTGAGTGGATTCGACCTGCTCACCGGCCTGCGCGAACGTGGCGATGCGACGCCGGTGCTGATGGTCACTGCAAGCGACGCCATCGAAGATCGCGTCAAGGCACTCGACCTGGGCGCGGACGACTTTCTTTGCAAACCCTTCGACCTGCGCGAGTTCGCCGCGCGCTGCCGCGTCCTCTTGCGACGCAGCCGCGGGCGGGCATCGGAGACAGTGCGCATCGGCGGCCTGGATTTCGATAACGCCGCACGCCGGGTCACCATCGACGGCACCGACATCGCGTTGCCAAACCGCGAGTTCCGCCTGCTCGAGATCCTGATCGGCGGCATCGGCCGGGTCGTCAGCAAGGGTGAAATCGGCAACGGCCTGTTCGGCTTCGACGACGAGGCCGGGCCGAATGCGATCGAGCTCTACGTCGGGCGCCTGCGCCGCAAGCTGGCGACGGCGCGGCTGCGCATCGTCACCGTGCGCGGTGTCGGCTACCGGGTCGAGGCGAGCGGCTGAGCACGCTCAGCGCACGGGTGCCAAGGCGCCGTCCTTGCCGATCTCGTAGTCGGCCGGGGCATCGCTGGCCACCAGCACCACGCGATCGCCGATCGGTACACCGGCGTAGCTGGGAATCTCGTGGCTGAGGCGAAGGTATATCCAATGCTGGCCCGGATCCTTTGCACGAATCCGCACGACGTTGTTCCCTGACGCAGCCACAGCACGCGCCAGCGACGGCGAGAAGACTGACTGCAGTTCGCCGATCTGGTGCATGCGGCGCATGACATTGACGCCGTGCCAGCTGCTCAGCAGCGCCGCCAGGACCAGTACGACGTGACCACTGCGGCCCGTCCTCGACCACGCTGCGGCGCCGAGGCCCGCGATCGCGGCGGCGTAGCCGTAACCGTACTGATTGGCCGATTCGGCCAGCACCATCACCGGCCCCAACGCCGCTGCGCCCAGCAGAAGGAAGGCGAGCAGCCAGCGCGTGCCGGTGCGCCAGAACGTCCAGGCCAGCGCCAGCCAGACAGCGCCCGCGACCCACGTTCGCGGATCGCTGAAGCCCCCGGGCAACAAGCCGGTGATGCCCAGGCGGGTGGCGATCGGCGGAAACAGCTGGTACTCCATCCAGCGCAGCGGGATGAAGCCCAGGCTCCAGCCGTAATTGGCCGCTTCACGCGGCGCGAACAGGATCACGCCAAGGCGCAGCGCCAGATACACCGCGACCGGCACCAGCGCGCCGACGGTGGCGTACAACCAGCTGCGCGGGCGTCCCAGCAGCAGCCAGGCGACGGCGGTCAGGGCCGGGATGACGATGGCCGATTCCTTCGACAGCAGGCCGATGGCGGTCAGCACCGCGGCCCCGGCGGCGGCCAGCCATGGCGAGCGCGCGCGCTGCGCCAGCAGGCCGGTCGCCAGTGCACAGCCAACCCAGATCAGGTCGCCCAGGGTGCCCACCCAGCCGTGGGTCTGCATTGCGAAGGGGGTCAGCGCGAACACCAGTGCCCCGGCGAAGGCGGCCTTTGGCGCGACGCCGAAGCGGTCAAGCAGGGACGCCAGCATCGCGGCGTTGAGGCCGCCCCAGACGACCATCAAGCCGTGGAAGAGGTGGGGGTGGCCAAACAGGTGCTGCGACAACCACAGCCACAGGGTGAATGTCACCGGGCGGTACTGGAAGGTGTCGAAGCCGGTCCACAGGTTGGCGCGGGAGAGCAGGTTCGCGTCATGGCCGGCGAAAGCCGCCCACTGCAGCTCGTCGTGGCTGAAGTAGCCCGGATTGAAGACCAGCGGCGCCTGCGCCAGCACCACTGCGGCCATTACCGCCAGCCACAGCCGCCATTGCGGCCCGATCCCTGTGCTCATGGTGTCGATTGCTCCCCCGGACGGCCGCATTGTGCGTAACGGCCGGCAAACGCGCCATACCGTGCCGTCCTCGGCTGCCGCATTAAGCGGATAGAATCAGCGGCCCGCCAGTGGTTTCCCTCTGATGTCCGACACCTCGCCCGCCAACGACCTCAAGCAAGCCGCGCTCGATTACCACCGCCTGAGCCCGCCCGGCAAGATCAAGGTCAGCGCGACCAAGCCGATGGTGACCCAGCGCGACCTCGCCCTGGCGTACTCGCCGGGTGTGGCCTTCGCCTGCGAGGCGATCGTCGAGGACCCCAACGCCGCCAGCGAGCTCACCGCGCGCGGCAACCTGGTCGCGGTGATCAGCAACGGCACCGCCGTGCTCGGCCTGGGCGATATCGGCCCGCTGGCCGGCAAGCCGGTGATGGAAGGCAAGGGCGTGCTGTTCCAGAAGTTCGCCGGCATCGACGTGTTCGACATCGAGATCGACGAACGCGACCCGGACAAGCTGGTCGACATCATCGCCAGCCTCGAGCCGACCTTCGGCGGCATCAACCTCGAAGACATCAAGGCGCCGGAGTGCTTCATCGTCGAGCGCAAGCTGCGCGAGCGGATGAAGATCCCGGTCTTCCACGACGACCAGCACGGCACCGCGATCATCGTCGGCGCCGCGGTGATCAATGCACTGGAAGTGGTCGGCAAGGACATCGGCAACATCCACATCGCCACCACCGGTGCCGGTGCCGCCGGCATCGCCTGCCTCGACATGCTGGTCGCGCTGGGCGTCAAGAAGGAAAACATCACCGCCTTCGACCGCGAAGGCGTGATCTACGCCGGCCGCGACCACCTCGACCCGGACAAGGCCCGTTACGCGCGCGACACCACGCAGCGCACGCTGGCTGAAATCGTGGAGGGCGCCGACATCTTCCTGGGCCTGTCCGCCGGCGGCATCCTCAAGCCGGAGATGGTCGCCACGATGGCGCCCAAGCCGATCATCCTGGCGCTGGCCAACCCGTACCCGGAAATCCTGCCGGAGGACGCCAAGAAGGTCCGCCCGGATTGCATCATCGCCACCGGCCGTTCGGATTACCCGAACCAGGTCAACAACGCGCTGTGCTTCCCCTACATCTTCCGTGGCGCGCTCGACGTCGGCGCGACCGGCATCAATGAGGCGATGAAGCTCGCCTGCGTGCGCGCGATCGCCAAGCTGGCGCGGATGGAATCGTCCGACCTGGGCAGCGCCTACGGCGGCGAAGTGCCAACCTTCGGCGCCGAATACCTGATCCCGCGCCCGTTCGATCCGCGCCTGCTGGTGGTGCTGGCGCCGGCCGTGGCCAGGGCGGCCATGGAATCGGGCATCGCCAATCGTCCGATCGAGGACATGCGCGCCTACGAAGAAAAGCTTGGCACCTTCATCTACCGCACCGGCCTGGTGATGAAGCCGGTCTACGACCGCGCCCGCAGCGACCGCAAGCGCGTGGTCTATGCCGAAGGCGAGGAAGAGACCGTGCTGCGCGCCGTGCAGACGGTGATCGACGACGGCCTGGCGTATCCGATCCTGATCGGCCGCCCGGACGTGATCGACACGCGCATCCAGCGCCTGGGCCTGCGCATGCGCGCGGGTGTCGATTTCGAACTGACCAACATCAACGACGACCCGCGCTTCAACGATTACTGGCAGACCTACCACGCCCTGACCGAGCGCCGCGGCGTGACCCCGGCGGCGGCGAAGAACCTGCTGCGCTCACGCCCGACGCTGATCGCGGCGCTGATGGTCGAGCGCGGCGAAGCCGACGCGATGATCTGCGGCCTGGTCGGACGCTTCCACAAGAAGCTGGGCTACATGCGCAGCATCTTCGACTTCGACCCGGGCGTGACCGGCACGGCGGCGATGACCGGCGTGATCAACGACCAGGGCGTGTGGTTCTTCCTCGACACGCACGTGCAGTGCGACCCGACGGCCGAGCAGATTGCCGAAGCCACGCTGCAGGCGAGCTTCCGCCTGAAGCTGTTCGGCATCGAGCCGAAGGTGGCGCTGCTGTCGCATTCCAACTTCGGCAGCCACGACAACGCGTCGGCGGCAAAGATGCGCAAGGTCTACCAACTGATCAAGCAGCGCGTGCCGAAGCTGGAGATGGACGGCGAGATGCAGGCCGACACCGCGTGGGACGAAGAACTGCGCCACCGCATCTTCCCGAACACGCAGCTCAAGGGCCGCGCCAACCTGTTCGTGATGCCCAACCTCGACGCCGCCAACATCACCTACAACATGATCCGGGTGATGACCGAAGGCGTGGCGATCGGTCCGATCCTGATGGGCCTGGACAAGCCGGCGCACATCCTGACCCCGGCCTCGACCCCGCGTCGCGTGGTCAACATGACGGCGATCGCGGCGGTGGACGCGCAGATCCGCGCGTCGCTCGGGCAGCAGGGCTAAAAGCGACCCCTCTCCCTGGCCGCCTGCGGCGGCCTGTCCCTCTCCCACAAGGGGAGAGGGTTCAAGGGTTTCCTTCTCCCCTCGTGGGAGAAGGTGCCCGAAGGGCGGAAGAGGGGGGCTCTTGTCGTCGCCTAAAGCTCCTCATCCTCATCCCCCCGCAACACCTTCTTCTGCATCGCATCCAGATAGGCGTCGGCCTCCGCGACTGACGAGAAGATCTCGTTCATCGGAACGGCCTTCACCACGTCGAACACCTTCTGGATCTGCGGCTGCGGATTGAGCACCAGCACCTTGCCCGAGTGCGCCGCCAGCGCCTTGCGCGCGCGGAAAATCGAGCGAATGCCGGCCGAGCTGATGTACACCAGCGCGCTCAGGTCCAGCAGCAGCGATTGCGTCGCCGCCAGCAGCGGCTCGAGCCGGCGGTCGAGTTCGGCGTAGCTGTTAGTGTCCAGGCGACCGCCCAGCGCGACGCGCTGCGTGCCGTTGCTGGGAGGATCGATATCGATCTGCAGTTCCATGGGCGAACCTCGATGGCGGGGGAGCGGGGCGTTCGTGGTCAGCGGGTGCGCAGGACCACATGCAACACGTTGTATGGCTCTTCACGGACGTAGCGGACGCTGTGCGCGAACTCGCGCACCAGGTGCACGCCGAGGCCGCCGATCGGGCGCTCGAGGATGTCGGCGTCCAGCTCGGGCGGCTCCTGGTCCAGCGGGTCGAACGGCGGCCCGTTGTCGCGGAACTCGACATGCAGGCCGTCGTCGTCGCGCGCGATATCGACCGCTATACGCCGTTGCGCGGGTGCGTCGTCGCCATGATCGATCGCATTGCTGACCACTTCCTCGGCGATCAGCCGCATGTCATCGCGCAGCTCGCGGGAGATGCCATGTTCGAGCAGCGACTGCTCGATGGAGTCGAGCAGCAGCCCCAGCTGCGTGCGTTCACACGGTATTTGCAGGCGCAATCGCATCAGGCATTCCCCCTTGCCGGTGGATCGAAGCTCAGCGTCAAAACAGTGATGTCGTCGGACTGGTCAGCGCCGGCGGCAAACGTGCGCGCCGCGGCCAGCAGCGCGTCGCAGGCATCGCGCGCATCGCCCCCGGTTGGCAGCGCGGCCAGCAAGCGCTCGGAGCCGAACACGTCCTGGGCTGGATCAAGCGCCTCGCTGATGCCGTCGGTATAGGCCACCAGCGCGTCACCCGGGTGCAGCGTGCCACGCCAGTGCGGGTAGTGCTCGGCGATGTCGACGCCCAGCGGCGGGCCGGTCGGTACCTCGATGAACTCGCGGCGGCCGTCGGCATGCAGCAGCACCGGCGCCTCGTGGCCGGCGCTGGCGAGCACCATCTCGCCTGTGGCGGAGTCGATCGCGCCGCACAGCACGGTGGCGAACATGCAGGTGTCGTTGCCTTCGACCAGGCGCGCGGCGGCGACACGCAGTGCCTTGTCCGGGGTGCCGCCGAGACCGGTGGCCAGCTCGAGCACGGTCATCGCACGCGCCATGAACAAGGCCGCGGGCACGCCCTTGTCGGACACGTCCCCAATGACGAACCACAGCACGCGCTCGTCGCGGACGAAGAATGTGTAGAAATCGCCGCCGACGGCCTTGGCCGGCTCCAGCAAGGCGTGCGCCTGCAGGCGGTGGCCGTCGGCCTGCAACGTTGGTGCTGCGGGCAGCATCGCCAGCTGGATGTCGCGCGCGATCGACAGCTCGCTCTCCAGCTTCTGCCGGCTGCGCGCCATGCGTTCGATCTGCGCCAGTTGCGACTTGATCGAACCGCGGGCGCGGTCGTAGGCGCGGGCAAGCAGGCCGACCTCGTCGCGGCGCGTGGTGTGCGGCAGCGGCCAGTCGAACTCGCCGGCGGCGAAGTGGCCGGCAGACGACGTCAGCGCCAGCAGCGGTCGCGTGATCGGGCGCGCAATCAGCCACAGCAGCAACACCAGCACCAGCACCGCGACCAGACCGCTGGCGATCACCGTGCGCGTCGTGCGCCGCAGCGCTTCCTGCGCATACTGTTCCGAGACCGACACCGCGACCGTCCATGCGCTGTCCGGCACCGGCTGCACCAGGCCGATGCGACGGATGTGCGTGACCGGGTCGAGATAGGTGACGTCGGCACTGCGGCGCTGCCGGACGGCATCGAGCAGCGGCTGCAGCACGTGGCCATCGACCTGGCGCACGCGATCGTCCAGGCGGACCTTCAGTTCCAGCTCTGATGAGGGGTGCACGACGTACAGGTGCTCCGGGCTCAACACGATCCGCAGCACCGGCGAGTCGATCGACTGCTTGCCAATGAGTGTGCGCAAGCGGCTCACCGGCACGTCGAGGCTGACCATGCCGACCGGCACCGAAGTCGGGTCGTCCGGGTTGCGCCGGATCGGGCGGTTGTAGGTAACGAACATCTGCTCGCCGGTGGCGGCGTTGCGATAGGGCTCCGACCACCAGCCACGGCCTTCGCCGATCGTTCGTTTCCACCACGGCTCGTTGTGGTAGTCGTAGCCACGCGAGCGCATCGGCTGCGTGTAGAAACCCTTTCCCTCGCGACGCACGTACCAGCTGTAGGCGGCGTCGCTGCTGTCGAGTGCGCCCGGCTCGAGGATCAGCATCGCCCCTTCGATGTCGTCGTCGCCGGCGACGGTGGCGCGCAGCAGGGCGTCGAGCGTGTGCGGGGCGCGGCCGACGCCGCGCACGGCCTCGCCAAGCGTGGTCGCGCCGACCTCGACCGATTCGAGTGTTGCGTGCAGGCCCAGCGCGGTCTGTTCGGCCAGGGTGCGGATCTCGCGCTCGCTCTGCGCGGCCAGCAGCTGGGCCGAGCGTGCCTGCACCAGGTAGGTGGCGCCCAGCAGCACCGTCACGCAGCCGACGCAGGTCCACAGCACCAGCCGCGTACGCAGGCTCCGGTACCAGGGCACCGCATGGCCGACCGCAGGCAACTCGGCGATGAGCTGGGTCATGTCTGCACCGGAAGGGGCCCCTGCCGGCAGCATAGCGCCGGGGTGTGATGCCGGTGCTAACGCCGGATCGGGGCGGGACCGGGCGTCGCGGCGGCCCCGGGCGCTGCCCTTATCAGCCGCCCCAGCCGACTCCGACCGTGAACCCCCGGCCGGCACCGGGCTCGAAGTAGCGCGCATTGCCCTCGTTGACGATCACCGAGCCGGCGAACTCGCGATCGAGCAGGTTGTCGACGCGCATGAAGCCGCGCCAGCCTGACGCCGCCGCGCGCCATTGCAGCCGCAATGCGAACTGCGCATAGCCGGGCGCGTGATCGGTGTTGCGGTCATCGGTGGCGATGCGATCGCTGGCGCGTGCTTCGAGTGCGGCGATGATCCGGCCGCTGGCGTCGTTCCAGGCGAGTTCGGCGTAGCCGTCGGCCTGCGGGATGCCCGGGATGCGGTTGCCCGCATCGACCACCTGCAGCTGCTCCACGCCACCCGTCACGACGCGATAGCTGAAGGGTTCGGTAAAGCGTGCGCGCAACCAGTTCACCGTCAGCGCGTACGACCAGCGCGGGTGCAGGCGCGCCTCAATGCCGGCCTCGATGCCTTCGCGCCGCGTGAGGCCGGCGTTGGCGAAGCTGGCGCGGCCGCCGCGATTGTCGGCCGGCACGATCTCGTCCTCGCCGTCGATGCGATAGGCGGCGATGCTGGCGTCGCCGGCGCCGAAGTGCCAACGCGCGCCGACTTCGGCGCTGTCGAAATGCGCCGGTTGCAGATCGAAGTTGAACCCGGCGCCGCCGTCGGGCCGGTAGGCCAGTTCGGTCACCGTGGGCGTCTCGAAGCCGCGGCCGATGCTGGCGAACACTTCGCCATGGGCGAACGCGCGCACCGCGCCCAGCGAGGCCGCGGTCTCGCTGTAGTCCAGGCTGCCGCTGTCGTCACCGTTGCCGGGCGCGATGTAGTGATCGTCCGACGTGAAGTGCAGTCGTGCATGGCGCACCGCGCCCAGCACCGTCCAGTCATCGGCCGGCCGCAGGTCGCCGATCACGTAGGCTTCGTTGTTGCGGATGCGGTTGTCCTCGTCGCGACGCAAGCGGCCGCGCACGCCAAGCTGCGTGCCGACGAAGTTCTCGTACCCGCGGCGCTGCTCGTGCAGCCAGCCGGCTTCGGCGCCGATGGTCACCGCGCCATGCTCGCCGTCCCAGCGATGGCCGGCTTCCACGCCGGACGACTGCCGGCCCAGGTCGATCACGCCGCCGGCGCTGGTCGGCGCGCGCTGCGCCGCGATCGGGATCGCCAGGAACTGCACCACGTCGCGCGCCACGCCATAACCACCCAGCCAGTACTCGCGGCCCGCTGCGTACGCATCCTCCCAGCGCGCACCGGCCTGGGCATTGCCGATGCGCTTGCGCGTGTCGAACAGCTCCGCCACCGGGTCGGTCCCGTGCGGGTCGCGCTGCCATTGCGCCCGCGTCAATCCGAGTGGATCGTCGGTGTACGGTTGATGCAGGCCGCCGGCGACCAGCCGCAACCGCTGGCCTTCGCCGGGAACCCACTGCGCGACAGCATCGAGCTGCGCGCGTTCGGCGGCACTGTGCGGGCGATCGCCATCGGTCGTGAAATAGCTGCCGAGCGCACGCCAGCGCCAGGCATCGTCATCGCTCGCGCCTTCGATGCCGGTGGCAAGGCGGCCGCTCGTGTTCGAACCTGCCCAGGCATCGACATCGACGCTGCGCACGCCGTCGAGTGCGGTCTCGCCCACGATCGCACCGCCCGCGGCGTTGCCGTATTGCAGCGCGAGCGGCCCGCGCAGCACCTGGATGCGATCGAGCGCGCTCAACGGGAAGCTCGCCGCCTGGCCCTGGCCATCAAGGGCGGATGACGGGATGCCGTCGACGATCAGCTTGATCCCGCGGATGCCAAACGTGGACCGCGCGCCGAACCCGCGCGACTGCACCTGCAGATCCTGCGCGTAGTTCTGGCGGTCGAGCACGGTGATGCCCGGCGCCCGCACCAGCGCCTCCGACAGCGAGACCTGGCGCTGGCCGGCGCGCAGGGTGTCGCCATCGATGACCGTGACCGAGCCGGGGAAGTCGGATAGCGGATGCCGCGCGCCGAGCACCTCGACCGTGTCGAGGGTGGTGGCGGACTGGGGGGGCTGCTGCGCCCAGGCCGGAGATACGGCCACGGACAGGGCCATGGCGATGGCCGCCGGCCGCACGCCACAGCGTGACAAGGCGCATACAGGTGCCTCGATACCGTGTGCCGAGCTGCCGTCCCAGGGGAATCGAATCATGAAAGCCGCAGTCCGAATTTTGCTGATCCTGACCATTGTCGCCGTCCCGGCCTGGCTCTGGGCGCAGTCGAGCCCGCCGCCGACGCAGGCGCCCGTGCCTGTCCCCGCGCCGGCCCCGGCCGCCGTCGCCGCGCCGCCGCCGCCGAGCGACCCGATGCCGATGGACCTGGACGGCGATGGCGTCGTCACCGCCATGGAGCACGCCGCCGGCGCCCGCTCCCTGTTCGAGCACATGGACGCCAACCACGACGAGCGCGTGACCCGGGAGGAGATGCTCAACTTCCAGCGGGAAGTCCTGGGCGTGCCGATCGCGCCGCCGCGCCGCTAGGCGCCCATCCGCACCCGTAGGGCCGGGGGACTTTCAATCCCCCTTTCGTCGCAACGCTGCAGCCCATGCCTGCAGGGTTGGCCACCGGTGTCGCCCTGTTAGAATCCGGACTCTAAACCCCCGC
Organism: Lysobacter sp.; assembly: GCA_036524915.1. Lineage (GTDB taxonomy): Bacteria > Pseudomonadota > Gammaproteobacteria > Xanthomonadales > Xanthomonadaceae > Lysobacter_J. The sequence goes on from DATDBI010000317.1 coordinate 14,439, forward strand.
CCCACACGAGGCGCGGCCAATAGGGGCCGCGATACGCATGACTTCTCTCCACGCCGCGATCACCGACATCCTGCAGAACGACCCCGACCCGACCGAGACCCGCGAGTGGATCGAGTCCGTCCAGGCCGTCATCGAGCGCGAAGGCGCCGAGCGCGCCCACCAGCTGCTCGAAGGCATGGTCGAGGTCACCCGTCGCGCTGGCGCGCACCTGCCGTTCTCGCCGACCACCGAATACATCAACACCATCCCCGCGCACATGGAGGCCAAGAGCCCCGGTGACCACGCGATGGAATGGCGCATCCGTTCGATCATCCGCTGGAACGCACTGGCGATGGTCGTGCGCGCCAATCGCAAGCCGGGCGATCTCGGCGGCCACATTGCCAGCTTCGCCTCCGCTGCCACGCTGTATGACGTTGGCTTCAACCATTTCTGGCGCGCACCCAGTGCCGACCACCCGGGCGACGTGATCGGCGTCCAGGGCCACAGCTCGCCGGGCATCTACGCCCGTTCGTTCCTGGAAGGCCGCATCAGCGAATCGCAGCTCGACCACTTCCGCATGGAAGTCGACGGCCGTGGCATCAGCTCG
>DATDBI010000318.1:0-1480 GCA_036524915.1 Lysobacter sp.
CAGCGTGGCCTTGTCGAAGTCGAAGTTGACACCCTTCAGGTCGATCGAGACCGGCACCGGGCAACCGTCCGGACCGATGGTCTGACCGGCCTGCGAACCCGGGCACTTGTCGTCGCAGTTGTTGACGCCGTCACCGTCGTCGTCCTGGTCGGCGCAGCTCGGTGCTACCGGAGCCGGCACAGCGGCAGTCGGCGCCGGGCCCAGCGGGATCACGACGCCGACCGAAGCCAGCAGGTCGCCGAACCAGTCTTCGTTCGGAGCCGAAACGCTGCCGTCGTCGAAGTCGGCGCGGTAGGCCAGCTCGGTGCGCAGCGACGCGCGCTCGCCCAGGGCGGTCTGCAGGCCAACGCCCACCTTGGCGGCGAGGTTGCCCTCGTCACGCTGGCCCGGCGAATTCGAGTTCGGGAACGCATCGAACTCTTCTTCCGACTGCTGGTAGCCCAGGCCCATCAGGAGGTACGGGGCCCAGTTGCGGCCTTCGGCGTTGAAGTGGCGACGCAGGTCGAACGAGATGCCGTACTGGCTCCAGCGCAGGTCCTGGTTGGCGTCGTTGTTCGGGTTCTGATAGTTCAGCTCGCCATCCAGCGACCAGCTCGGGCTGAGGTACTTGCCAACGCCGAGCGTGCCGAACGGCGCATTGCGCGTGCCGCGGTCGTTGTCCTGGATGTTCATGCCGGCCGAACCGGTCAGATACCAGCGGTCATCGAACTCCTGTGCGCTTGCCACTTGGGCAAAGGCCAGGCCGGCGAGCAGGGCGGTGCTCAACATACGGATCTTCATCTGTCACTCCTTGGATCAGTCAGAAACGGGTGGGAAACACAGGCGTACTGCAGGCAGGCGCACGACGCGAAAGTCTGAATCGGCCTTGGAGGGGGCCAAGGGGGTCACTGACGGCGGCGATCATACACTGACATTGTATTTGTTAATACTGGTTAACGTTTTTTTGGGAAGAAGTCTGGTAGCACGGGCCCCAACAACGACGAAGCCCGGCACGAGGCCGGGCTTCGAAGTTGCGTTGCGGAGAGTCCGCGTCGCGAGCTTAGTTCTGGACGTTCAGCTCGGTGCGACGGTTCTTCTCGTTCTTGCAGGCCGGGAACTCCTGCGGGGTCGGTTCGAGCGGACGGCTCTCGCCGTAGCCGATCGGGCCCACCAGACGCGCGGCGTCCACACCATTGCTGGTCAGGTAGTCGTACACCGTGGTGGCGCGACGCTCCGACAGCTTCTGGTTGTAAGCATCCTTGCCGCACAGATCGGTGTGACCGGCGACTTCGACCTTCAGCTCCGGATAACGCTTCAGGATCTCGGTGGCCTCGGACAGGATCGAGATCGCGTCCGGACGCAGCGTGGCCTTGTCGAAGTCGAAGTTGACACCCTTCAGGTCGATCGAGACCGGCACCGGGCAACCGTCCGGACCGATGGTCTGACCGGCCTGCGAACCCGGGCACTTGTCGTCGCAGTTGTTGACGCCGTCACCGTCGTC
>DATDBI010000319.1:0-4944 GCA_036524915.1 Lysobacter sp.
TGTGTTTGCCAGGGTCACCGTGAATCGTGGCCCGATGCGGTTGATCCATCGATCCGCTACATCGTTGCACCTCGCTTCCTCCTTGCAACCAGCACGCAGCCTAACGCGGCGTTATCAACCAAACGTTCCAAGGAGTAAGTAGATATGTCGAACCGTGAAACCGGTACCGTCAAGTGGTTCAACGATGCCAAGGGCTTTGGCTTCATCAGCCGCGAGAATGGCGAGGACGTGTTTGTGCACTTCCGCGCGATCCAGTCGCAGGGCTTCAAGAGCCTGAAGGAAGGCCAGAAGGTCTCCTTCACCGTCGTACAGGGCCAGAAGGGCCTGCAGGCGGACGCCGTCCAGGCGCTCTGACCGGACGACGGAAGTCACTGGCGCCGCTTGCGGCGCCGATATGGAAAAAACCCGGCCAAGGCCGGGTTTTTTCTTTTCCGTTGCGCAGGGCAACCGACGTTGGCGCGATGCGGTCGAAGTAACCAGACATTCCCGGCGCCGGTTGTTACCGCTCCCACTTTGTTTCCAGGGATTAGTTACTGCGCCCAGGCGCGGCCGTTATTGACGCGAACGTACGAGCCCTCGCGGATGCCTTCGAGATCTTTCTGCGTGACCACGGTGGTGCGGCCATCGTTGAGGCGAACGTAGACGTTATAGGAACCGCTGCCGGTATTCTTCTGGATGGCATTGCCGGCGATGGCACCGCCGACCGCGCCGGCCGCGGCGGATATGTTCTGGTTGCCCTTGCTGCCACCGGTGTGGGCGGAGATCTCATGGCCGGCCACGGCGCCAACGAGGCCGCCAAGGACAGCACCGGTTGCGCTGGGCGCGGTGGTGCCGGGCGCGACCTGTTCAATCCGGGTCACGGTGCCGCAGTCGTAGCAGGTGGCGTTGCTGCTGCCACCGTAGGTTGGTGCAGGCGCACTGGTGTAGCCCGACGACGGCGACGTGGCACAACCGGCCAGCGCAACCATTGCAGCGGCGGCAACACCCATCAGGCGGAGATTCTTGAAACTCATGCGCGACTCCTTTGAGGTGGGGACGGCGCCGCCAATCGGCGACGCTCGCCACGCATTCACGCTAGCCGCGCCAGGGTGAACCGGCGGTCAATGATCCGGGGGCTGCCAATCGCCGTTCGGGAAACAGCCGGTTTGCTCGCGGCCGCGTGACGACACGCGGCCGGGGCAAAGGCCAGCGGCGGACACTCAGCCGCGGAAATCCTGATGGCACGCCTTGCAGGCTTCGCCGATCTGGGTATTGACGGTGCCGACGCCGGCGCAATTGAGCGGCGGGCTGGCCAGCGCGGCATCGAGCTTGGCGCGCATGCGGCTGGCGTGTTCGCCGAAACGCTTGTCGTCGGCGAGGTCGGGAAAGGCAGGCTCCAGATCGTCGGCCAGCACCCGCAGTGCCTTGAAGTGCGGCAGGACATCGGTCGCCGCGCAACGGTTCTGTTCGACCTTCTGCTTGAGCTGGCCCAGGTGCCACTGCTGCACGTGCATCACGCTTCCGTGGAAATGGTCCTTGCGGGCATCGATCGCACGCAACGCCATCACGGTACCGATCACGCCCATGACCAGGCCGATCAGGAACAGGAACAGGTACTTCGTCGCGTTGCTGCCTGGCTTGACGCTGCTGGGCTGTGGGTTGCTCATTGCCTGGGCTCCTTGCAAGTTGCGCCGAACCATATCACGCAGGCCACGGCGGCCCCCGGCCGGGGGACGCTTACAATGTCGCATATGACCATCACGACCCTGGACCCGGCCTGGCTCGAACGCTTTGCCGGCGTCGACCGCCTTTATGGCACCGGAACCATCGCCCGCCTGTCCACCTGCCGTGTCGCCGTTGTCGGCATGGGCGGCGTCGGCTCATGGCTGGTGGAGGCACTGGCACGCACCGGTATCGGCCACCTGACCCTGATCGATGCCGACGACATTTGTGTCTCGAACACCAATCGCCAGCTGCCGGCCGTGGCCGGCCAGTACGGCCGCGCCAAGGTTGAGGCCATGGCCGAGCGTTGCCGGGCGATCAATCCGCAGATCACGGTCGAGGCGGTGGCAAGTTTCGTCACGCCGTCCAACCTGGCCGAGATGCTCGCCCGCGGTTTCGACCTGGTGGTCGACGCGTGCGACAGCTTCCGCACCAAGGTCGAGATGGCCGCGTGGTGCCGCCGTCGCAAGCTGCCGCTGATCGTCGTCGGCTCGGCCGGCGGCCGCACCGATGCGACGCTGGTGCGCGTGCGCGACCTGTCGCGCACCGAGCACGACGCGATGCTGGCGCTGGTGCGCAAGAAGCTGCGCAGCGAGTTCAACTTCCCGAAGAACACCGATCGCTACTTCGGCATCTCGGCGATCTACTCGCTGGAGAACGTCAAGTATCCGCAGCCGGACGGAAGCGTCTGCGGAGTGCGGCCACCCGTAAGCGGCGATGCCGCGCTCAAGCTCGATTGCGGCGCCGGCCTGGGCGCTGCCACGCACATCACCGGTACGTTCGCCTTCGCCGCGGTCGGGCGCGCGCTGGAGCTGCTGCTGAAACGCAAGTAGGGGCGAGCTTGCTCGCTCCTACGCCGGCAGTGCGAACAGGCGCTCGGCGTTCGCGGTTGTCGCCCGCGCCAGCACTTCGGGTTCGATCCCGCGCAAGCAGGCAATCACGCGCAGCACCTGCGTCATCCGCGCCGGTTCGTTGCGTTGCCCACGTATGCCGGCATCGGGCTGGTCCGGCGCATCGGTTTCCAGCAGCAGGTGTTCCAGCGGCATCGACGCGGCAAGCTTGCGCAGCCGGTTGGCGCGGTCGTAGGTCACCGGGCCGCCCAGGCCAAGCATGAAACCGGCGCGCCACAGTTGCCGCGCCTGTTCCTCGCTGCCCGAGTAGCTGTGGACGACGCCGCGCAGGTTGCCGACGCGGCGGATCGCGGCGATCACCGCATCCACCGCCCGACGTGCGTGCACGATCACCGGCAGGTCGAACTCGCGAGCGAGTTCAAGCTGGCCTTCGAAAAAGTGCATCTGCCGCTCGACGTCCAGTCCTTCAACGAAATAGTCCAGTCCGCATTCGCCGACCGCGAGCGGCCGTTCGCGTTCGATCCACTCTCGCAGCAGCGGCAGGTGCTCGTCGCGATGCACTGACAGGTACATCGGGTGCAGGCCGTATGCCGGGTACAGGCCACTGCCGGCAGGGCAGATGTCGCGGAGCTTCGGCCAGCCGGCGGCGTCGACGGCCGGTACGACCTGGCGGGTGACGCCGCTCTCGCGGGCGCGGGCGATTACCTGGTCGCGGTCGCCGTCAAACTCGGCGGCATCCAGGTGGCAGTGGCTGTCAACCAGATCGGGCACGTCCGCGTCGCGGCTAAGGGGCGTTCAGCGGGGCGCGCGCGGGGCCGGCGGCAGGCCGGGCTCCTTGCGCTTCTTCCAGCTGGCCAGGAGCAGGGTGCCCAGGCCGAGCAGCAGCTCGTCCGCCAGGGGCACGAAGTCCGGCACGGCCAGGTCCACCACGAACAGGGCGGCCGTCAGCACGAACAGGCGGGGGAAGCTCAGCTTGCCCAGGAAGCTCAGCAGGGGGGTGGTCAGTGGGTTGGCCATGGCATACGCAATTTGACGGCGGTCGCAATGACGCTAACACGACGACAAACCAGGTTCACAGTTGCGACAGCTTGATGTTAAAAAATCGGCGGCCGTTCAGGATCGCAGTGTTCGAATGGCGCCATCCACCAACCCGCGGGCTCCGTCCCGCAGCAGAGGCCTCAAATGAACAAGAACATCCTTGCAGTAGCCCTGGCTTCGCTGCTGGTCGGGGGCGTCGCAGTTGCGGCCTTCAACAGCTTCCGTGGAAATGACAACGCTCAGGCCCAGGTTGACGCCAACGGCCAGGCGATCGGCCAGACCGGCGACATGGCAGCCGACGGCGCCATCCAGTCCGGAAAGGTCGAGTACGCCGACGTCCTCAACGTCAAGCCGGTGTCCGAGAAGGAAAAGCTGTACGCCACGGTGATCGGCAGCGACGCGGTTCGCGAGACCAGCACCACCTCGACCCCGCGCGAAGTCTGCGAGGACGTGGTCGTGCAGGAGCGGGCTCCGGAGCGTGATGGCAACGTGGGCGGCACCGTCGCCGGCGCCGTCATCGGCGGCCTGGTCGGCAACCAGATCGGCAGCGGCAACGGTCGCAAGGCCGCGACTGCGGCAGGTGCGGTCGCCGGTGGCTTCATCGGCAACACGGTCGACAAGCGTCACGTCGGCGGCAAGGTCACCAGCCGGACCGAGCGTCAGTGCCACACGGCCTCGTCGACGTCGCAGTCCTCGCGCGTGGTCGCCTACAACGTGACCTACCGCAATCCGGACGGCACCACCGGCAGCATGCGCACCGACAGCAAGCCGGGCAGCCGCATCCTGCTGGGTGAGGAAGACAAGGTCATCGGCTACGACGTGACCTACCGTTACGACGGCCAGGAGCAGACCATCCGCATGGACGAGCGCCCGGTCGCCAACCGCCTGCCGGTCATCGACGGCCAGGTCGTGACGCAGACCGCTTCGGCTTCGACGGGTACGACCCAGAGCTGATCGCCATCTGCAGCAGTAATACCCGAAGGGGCCGGAGCAATCCGGCCCCTTTTTTTGGTTCTTCTCCCATTCGCGTGACGTCCATCGCTCGTCCCGGGCGTACGGCTGGCGCAGTGGCGTCGCTCGTCGCAGGCGTAGGTCTGCGGAGTGGCGTCGTCCGCTGGGCTGGGGATTGCTCCGCCCCTTAGTCGGACATCCTGTCCGATGCGGGGCGCGGGACATCCATGTCCCGCTGCGGATCAATCCCCGACCCGTCGACCGACGCTTCGGCATTTCATCTCCCGGTCTCCGATGACGCCCATCAACCCGTCATTCCCGCGAAGGCGGGAATCCAAGGACGTTGCTTCAGGCTTCTAAAACCTCCTCCCCCACTGACCGCGCACGCAAAAGAAAACGGGCC
>DATDBI010000320.1:0-21685 GCA_036524915.1 Lysobacter sp.
AACGCGTCGGACGTCGGGATTTGCAAGCAGCGAGTCCGGTGCTCCCTGCGCGAGCACGCCACCTTCGTTGAGAATATACGCCCGATCGCAAATACCCAAGGTCTCGCGAACGTTGTGGTCGGTGATCAGCACGCCGATGCCACGATTCTTGAGGTGGCGCACGATTCGCTGGATCTCGCCGACCGAGATCGGGTCGACGCCGGCGAACGGCTCGTCGAGCAGCATCAGCCGCGGCTTGGCCGCGAGCGCGCGGGCGATCTCGACACGGCGACGCTCGCCGCCCGAGAGGCTCGCACCGATCTGGTCGGCGACATGGGTCACCTGCAGCTCGTCCATCAGGCTGGCCAGCTCGCGCTCGCGTCCGGCCTTGTCGAGGTCCTCGCGCAGCTCCAGCACCAGGCGGATGTTGTCGGCGACGCTGAGCTTGCGGAACACCGACGGTTCCTGCGGCAGGTAGCCGACGCCGTACTTGGCGCGGGCGTACATCGGCTCGGACGTGATGTCCTTGCCGTCGAGCACGATCTGGCCGGCATCGGCCGGGACCAGGCCGACGATCATGTAGAAGCAGGTGGTCTTGCCGGCGCCGTTGGGGCCGAGCAGGCCGACGACCTCGCCGGCATCCAGGCTCAGGCCGAAATCCTTGACCACTTCGCGGGAACGGTAGGACTTGCGCAACCCCTGGGCGACCAGCATCAGCCGCCTCCCTGCGCGTTCTTGGGCATGATCCGGATCTTCACCCGGCCCGCATCCTGGCCGCCGCCCTGCACCTGGCCGGTCTTCATGTTGTAGACCACGCGTTCACCGGCGATCGAGCCGCTGGGCTGCTGGATGTTGACGCCGCCGGTGAAGACCACGATCTCCGCCTTGAGGTCGTAATCGACCTTGTTGGCTTTCGCGTCCATTGCCTTGCCGTCGTCGAGTTCCTGCTTGAGCGTGACCGGGGCGCCGGTCAGCACGGCCCGCACCGGGTCGCCGCCGCTGGAGTGGATCACGGCCTGGTTGGAGCGGATGTCGAGCGTGCCCTGGGTGATGATCACCCCGCCGCTGAGCGTGGTCGGCTTGCTGTCGTCCATCGAGTAGTCGCTGCGACCGGCGTCGATGTCCATCGGCTTGCCGCGGTCACTGGTCCGGGCCAGCGCGCTGGACGGGGCCAGCGTCAGCGCGGCCGCGATCGCCGCTGCCAGGCCGGTGGCCAGCGCGGTCGTTGCGAACGGCCTGGCGACGCCGGGCGTCGGCAGGCTAGTGGACAGAGCGGTCATAGCGGGCCTTGACGTCGGATTTGAGGATGACGCGCTTGGCATCGAGATCGGCTTCCATCCCATGGCCGTTCAGTATAAAGCCCGGCTGGGTGACGGTTACGGCGGCGGTGGAAGTCGCGCGCTTGTCCTCCGGGAAAACGTTCAGGTGTTCGGTGTCGATCCTGACCGGCTTGCCGTCGGCATTGGTGCTCTGCGCCTTGACGCCGCCCTGCAGGCGCACTTCCTCGCCCTTCTCGCTGACCCAGCCGGTCTGCGAGCGCACTTCCCACGGGCTTGCCTTGGTGCCGGCCTTGGGCGGAATCACGAACAGGGGGGTGGCGATGGCCAGGGTCTTCTCCCGCGGATCGCGGTCCATCCTCGGCGCGCTCAGTGTGAAGGCCTCCTTGCCCTGCTCGTCGAGCACGGTCAGCACGAAGTCGTGCAGCGTGTAGTCGGGCCGGTTGGCTGCCCTGCCTTCGCTCGAGTCCCGGTCCAGCTGGGACCACAGCGCCCAGGTGCTGAGCACCGCGCCGATCAGCAGCAGAACGAAAATGACGAGGCCGCGGCGGGTCATGCGTTGCCCTCGACGCGGGCGCCTGCGACGGCGCTGACTTCGCCCAGCAGTGTTTCGGCATGGCCCTGCGCAGCCAGCAACAGGTCGCACAGTTCGCGCGCTGCGCCGTGCCCGGCGCGGCTGCTGGTGCGCCAGTGCACGCGTCCGGCCACCCACGGGTGGGCGTTGGCCGGGGCGACCGAGAGCCCGGTCTGCAGCATCACCCGCAGGTCGGGGAGATCGTCGCCCATGAACGAGACCTCGTCCATGCCGACGCCGAGCCGCGCCGCGATGTCGCGCACGCAGGCAAGCTTGTCGGCCACCGCCGTGTGCGCCTCGGCGATGCCCAGGTCGGCGGCGCGGCGCTGCGCGACTTCGCTGGCACGGGCGGTCACGAAAGCGACCGTGATGCCGAACTTGCGCAGCAGCACCAGGCCCTGGCCGTCATGGACATGGAACGCCTTGAGCTCGCGGCCCTCGCTGTCGAAAAACAGGCGGCCATCGGTCAGCGTGCCGTCGACATCGAAGCAGGCCAGGCGGATGCGCGCGGCGCGTTCGCGTATGTCGGCGGGATAGTCGTTGAGGTGACTGTAGGTCATGCGTCGTTAGACCACTCGTGCGCGCAACAGGTCATGAATGTTGAGGGCACCGACCACGCGGCTGGCCTCGTCGACGACGAGCAGGCCGCTGATCTTGTGCGCCTCCATCAGCTGCGCGGCTTCGACCGCCAGTGAATCGGAACCTATCGTCCTGGGCGAGCGCGTCATCACCTCGACGATGCGGGTGTGGCGCAGGTCGAGGCGGGCGTCGTCGAGGGTGCGGCGCAGGTCGCCGTCGGTGTAGAGGCCGAGCAGGCGGCCGTCGTCGTCGACCACCGCGGTCATGCCCAGGCGCTTGCGGCTCATCTCCACCAGCGCGTCGCTGATGCTGGCGCTGGCTGCGACACGCGGCACGTCGTCGCCGGAATGCATGATGTCGGCGATGTGCAGCAGCAGGCGCCGGCCGAGGGTGCCGGCCGGGTGCGAGCGGGCGAAGTCGTCGGCGGTGAAGCCGCGTGCATCCAGAAGCGCCACGGCCAGCGCGTCGCCCAGCGCCAGCGAAGCGGTCGTGCTGGACGTCGGCGCCAGCGCCAGCGGGCAGGCTTCGGCCGGGACACTGACGTCGAGGTGTACGTCGGCCTCGCGTGCCAGCGAGGACTTGGGGCGGCCGGTCATGCTGATCAGCTTGTTGCCCTGGCGCTTGAGCACCGGCAGAAGCATCAGCACTTCGTCGCTCTCGCCCGAGTAGGACAGCGCCAGCACCACGTCGACGTCGGTGATCATGCCCAGGTCGCCGTGGCCGGCCTCGCCCGGGTGGACATAGAAGGCCGGGGTGCCGGTCGAGGCCAGGGTCGCGGCGATCTTGCGCGCGATATGGCCCGACTTGCCCATGCCGGTGCAGACCACGCGCCCGCTCGAGGCGAGGATCAGCTTGCAGGCGGCACTGAAGTCGCCGTCGATACGCTCGGCCACGGCGGCCAGCGCCTGCGCCTCGATCTCGAACACGCGGCGGCCGCTGGCGGCGAGCTGCGCCGGGTCGTCGGCGTGAGGCTTGATGGGGTGGGGTTGGGCAGGGGTAGGGACGCTTGCCATTTCGGACCGGGGGCCTTTCCGCTAGGCTAATCCATCAATTCTATGCGGTTCATCCGCCAAAAGCCCGTCAAGCCCGGGCTCCCGCCCACCGCGTGACCGCGCGCAGCCCCGCTGCCGCAGGCCGCATGCACCTCCGAGGCCCTGCTCCGTGAATCCCGAAACCATCCGCCAGCTGATCGAACAGGGCCTGCCCGGCTCGCGCGCCGACGTGCACGGCGACGACGGCGTCCATTTCGAGGCCACCGTGGTGGCCGATGCGTTCCGCGGCAAACTGCCGCTGGCGCGCCATCGCCTGGTCTACTCGACCCTGGGCGAGCGCATGGGCGGCGAGATCCATGCCCTGGCGCTGAAGACGCTGACGCCGGAAGAAGCCGGCTGAACACTCCGGCTGAACACGCCGGCTGAGCACGCCAGCTGAGCACGCCGCGGATGTCCGCGGCCGACCTCGCTCGCTGACAGTCGCGGCCGCCATCCCCATTCCACGAATCCAGTCCAAGAATCCAGACCCGACCCATGCAGAAGATCGTAGTTGAAGGCGGCGCCGCGCTGAACGGCGAGGTGCAGATCTCCGGTGCCAAGAACGCGGTGCTGCCGATCCTGTGCGCGACGCTCCTGGCGGATGGCCCGGTGTCGATCAGCAACGTGCCCAACCTGCACGACGTGGTCACCGCGGCCAAGCTGCTGGGCGAACTCGGCGCCGGCATCACCGTCGACGAAGGCACCATCAGCGTCAACGGCAAGCCGGGCCGCGGCCGCGGGATCGTGGTGGATCCGACCACCGTGCACAGCCACGTCGCGCCGTACGAACTGGTCAAGACGATGCGCGCTTCGGTGCTGGTGCTGGGCCCGTTGCTGGCCAGGTTCGGCGCGGCGGAAGTCTCGCTGCCGGGTGGTTGCGCGATCGGTTCGCGGCCGGTCGACCAGCACATCAAGGGCCTGCAGGCCCTGGGTGCCGAGATCAGCGTCGAGAACGGCTACATCAAGGCCCACCGCAACGGCCGCCTGAAGGGCGCGCGCTTCGTCTTCGACGTGGTCACCGTGACCGGCACCGAGAACGTGCTGATGGCGGCCGTGCTCGCCGAGGGCACCAGCGTCCTCGAGAACGCGGCAATGGAGCCGGAGATCGTCGACCTCGCCGACTGCCTCAACGCGCTGGGCGCGAACATCGAACATGCCGGCAGTGGCCGCATCATCGTGCATGGCGTCGAGCGCCTGCACGGCGGCAGCCACGACGTGTTGCCCGACCGCATCGAGACCGGCACGTTCCTGGTTGCCGCGGCGATGACCGGCGGCCGCGTCACCGTGCGCCGCGCACGTCCGGACACGCTCGACGCGGTGATCGACAAGCTCAAGCAGGCCGGCGCGCAGATCGACATCGACGGCGACCGCATCACCCTCGACATGCAGGGCAAGCGCCCGCGCGCGGTCGACCTGACCACCGCACCGCACCCGGCGTTCCCGACCGACATGCAGGCGCAGTTCATGGCGATGAACTGCATCGCCGACGGCGTCGGTGTGATCAACGAGACCATCTTCGAGAACCGCTTCATGCACGTGTCGGAGCTGCAGCGCCTGGGTGCCGACATCCGCGTCGAAGGCCACACCGCGATCATCCGCGGCGTCGAGCGTCTCACCGCAGCGCCGGTGATGGCCACCGACCTGCGCGCATCGGCGTCGCTGGTGCTGGCCGGCCTGGTCGCCGAGGGCGCCACCACCATCGATCGCATCTACCACCTCGACCGCGGCTACGAAAACCTCGAAGAGAAGTTCTCCGGCCTGGGTGCGACCATCCGCCGCATCGCCGGTTGATGGGGGCGAACAGGCCATGATCATCGCGCGCGGAAAGTTCTCGACCCGTCGCAAGGCACTGCTCGGCCTGGTGCTGGTGCTGCTGGCTGCCGTCGCCTGGCTGCACTTCACCGGGGCGGCGGCCACGCGCGGGCTCGAGCGCAAGCAGATGGACTGGAACAACGACGGCGAGGTCACGCCGCACGAAATGCTGCAGTCGCTATACGCTGTGCAGGTGAAGGTCACCCGCGAGGGCGCGCGTGAATGTCGCGCCTATTCGTGGCGCGGATCATCGGAGACGTTGCGGGTGGACTGCCGTACGGCGATGCAGCCGGCGCCGGCGAAGCCCTGAGATCCCGCGGTCCAGGCGACTTGCGATGCGGCGCCTGCACCGCGTCGTGACCCATGCCGCATCGCACATGCATTCGGTTTCGGATGTGCTAAGAATTCCGGCGACCCGCCAGGAATCCCAGCATGACCACCACCCGTCGTGACCTGCTCAAACTCGGCGCGCTCGCCGCTGCCTCCGCCGCGTTGCCACAATTCGCCTTCGCGAGGCAGTCTGGGCCCATCGGCCGCGCGGCCAGGCCGCTCAATATCCTGATCCTCGGCGGCACCGGTTTCACCGGTCCGTTCCAGGTGAACTACGCGCTGGCGCGCGGGCACAAGGTGACGCTGTTCAATCGCGGCAAGCGTCCGTCGCCGGAATGGCCGGGCGCGGTCGAGCAGTTGTTCGGCGATCGCAATACCGGCGACCTCAAGTCACTGCAGGGTCGCAAGTGGGATGTGTGCATCGACAATCCCACCAGCCTGCCTTTCTGGGTGCGCGACGCCGGCAAGGTGCTCAAGGGCAACGTCGGCCATTACCTCTTCATCTCCACGATCTCGGTCTACGCCGATGGCAGCAAGCCGGGCATCACCGAGGACGCGCCGCTGGCGGTGTACGAGGGCAAGGATGCGATGGCGGAAACGCAGGAGTCGCTGAAAGCGGACATCGAGCACCTGTACGGTCCGCTCAAGGCGTTGAGCGAGGCCGAGGCGCGCAAGCAGTTCGGCGAACGCGTGACCATCGTCCGTCCGGGCTACATTGTCGGGCCGCGCGACGAGACCGATCGCTTCACCTATTGGCCGCATCGGGTGGCGCAGGGCGGCGAGATGCTCGTGCCCGGCGACGGCTCCGATCCGGTGCAGATCATCGATGGCCGCGACCTGGGCGAGTGGATGATCCGCCTGGCCGAGGCAGGCTCGCTGGGGACGTTCAACGCGGTCGGTCCGGCGAAGCCGTTGAGCACCAGCGCGATGCTCAAGGGATGCGAGCGCGTGACCGGCAAGCAGCCGACGTACACGCACGTGTCGCCGGAATTCCTCGAGGAGCAGAAGGTCGAATTGCCGATCTGGGTGCCGTCAAAGAGTGGCCCGTACGCCGGCTACGGCGCGGTCAGCAATGCGCGCGCGATCGCGGCCGGGCTCACGTATCGTCCGCTCGACACCACGGTGACCGATCTGCTGGCGTGGTTCCGCAGCCAGCCTGCGGAGCGCCAGGCGACACTGCGTGCCGGGATCACTCGCGAGCAGGAAGCGGGGTTGCTGAAGGCTTGGCACGCGAAGAAGTGACGGCATAGCTCTTCGGAGCGGCGTCGTCCGCCGGACCGCGGATTGCGCAGCCCCTTAATCAGCCATCCATGGCTGATGCGGGGCGCGGGCCATCCATGGCCCGCTGCTGCGCAATCCCCGGCCCGGCAGACGACGCTCCGGCATTTCATTGCCCGGTCTTCGGTGTTGCACTACGGCGACGCCACCATGAAAAAGGCCGCCCGGAGGCGGCCTTTTTTCGTTGGGGCTGGCGACGCGGTTCAGATGCCTTCGAGGCGGCGCGCCTGCAGGAACTTGCCGCTCCAGTAGCCGGTATCGAGGTTGGATACCTGCACGTCCTTGCCACGGCTCGGGGCGTGGACGAAGCGGCCTTCGCCGACGTAGATGCCAACGTGGTCGACGCGGCCACGACGGCCGAAGAACACCAGGTCGCCGGCGCTCAGCTTGGCGCGGTCGGTGACCAGCTCGCCGCTCTTCGCCATTTCGCGCGACACGCGCGGCAGGTCGATGCCCAGGGCATTGCGGAACACGTAGCCAACCAGGCCGCTGCAGTCGAAGCCCTTGTCCGGCTCGGTGCCGCCCCAGCGGTACGGGGTGCCGAGCAGCGCCATCGCGCGCTGCAGGACGTTGCTGATCTTGCCCTGCTGGGCGGCGGGCACGACGACGCCGGCGGCTTCGGCGGCACCCGGGGCGAGCAGGCGGTTGAGGTCCGTGGCCAGCAGCAGGGCGCGGTCGGACAGGCTCATGGCCTCCGGCAGCAGGGTGCTGGTGGCGGCAGCCGGGGCGTCGGCCGAATCGTTGGCCAGCGACGACGACGGCATCTGCTGCGCCAGCGCCGGCACGGCCAGCATGGCCAGCACGGCGGAGAGGAAGAATTGGACACCGGCCCGGAAGGGGCGGCGGAGGCTTACGGCGGCTTGGCCGGAGCGGAGCGGGTTGGGCGTCACGCGGTCATCACGAAGTCGTCGACCGGGGGATCATGCCTGCCAAACCCTTGGATAGGGTTCATTTTTCGTTAAAAAAGTATTAACGCGGCTGTGGATGGTCACAAATCATGCCATCACTAAGCCCAAGTCCCCGTTCAGGAATTTGGGCCAACGGCCTAATTCAGCACACGCTTGGCGCCGCTGTAGTGGTCGCGCCAGTAGCTCCCGTCGAGGGTGTCCAGGCGCACGGTGCCACCGGTGCTGGGAGCATGGACGAAGCGGCCTTCGCCTACATAAATGCCGACATGGCTGACGTTGCCGCCTTGGCCGAAGAACACCAGGTCGCCGGCGGCGAGGCGCTCGGGGACGATCCGCGGGCCCTGGTAACCGGCCAGCTCACGCGAGGTGCGCGGCAGTCGCAGGTCGAGCATGTCCCGGTAGACGAAGTTGACCAGTCCGCTGCAGTCGAAGCCGCCGTCGGGGGTATTGCCGCCATAGCGGTAGGGCGTGCCGACCAGTCCGATCGCCCGCATCAGCACCGCGTTGGCAGCCACCGGGTCCTGCGGCTGGACCGTGGGCCAGGTGCGTGCCGGGGGCCGCGACTGGCGCACGGCTTCGCGGCCGCCGCCGCAGGCGGCGAGGGCGAGGCACAGGAGCACAAGGGAAATGGCGCGGCATCCGCGCAGTGGCGCGGGGGCGGTCTTGCCGGGATAATGCGGCGCTTTCGTCACGGCCATTAGCTTGGCCGTTCATGTTGCCGACGGTCAAGCCGTCGCCGCCCCCTGTCGCCGCCTCGCACCCAATGGCGGCACATCCTGCCGAGCCCCCTGCAATGAACATCGAGAAAGATCGCGTCGTCCTTTTCCACTACTCCGTCTCCGAGCAGGGCCAGGAGACGCTTGAAAGTTCGGAAGGCCGCGAACCGCTGGCGATCCTCATCGGCCACGGCAACATCATCCCGGGCCTGGAAAAGGCGATGGAAGGCCACGTCGCCGGCGACAAGTTCGAAGTCGACGTCGCTGCCGTCGACGCCTACGGCGAGCGCCGCGATGGCCTGACCCAGCGCGTGCCGAAGAAGCACTTCCAGGGCGCCCGCCTCGAGCCGGGCATGCAGGCCGTGCTGCCGACCAACTTCGGCCCGCGCGCCGTGACCATCCTGAAGGTCGGCATGAGCGTCGTCGATGTCGACCTCAACCACCCGATGGCCGGCAAGGACCTGCACTTCGCGATCGAGATCGTCGAAGTGCGCGAAGCATCGGCGGAAGAAGTCGAGCACGGCCACGTCCACGGTGAAGGCGGCCACCAGCACTGATCCACGCTTGCCCTCACGGGACAGCCGACGGCCCGCGCAAGCGGGCCGTTTTCGTTGGCGCATCCAAAGAGCCGAAGACCATGCAACGAATAGCCGAAGCGTTGTCCGCAGGGGCGGGGATTGCGGAGCAGCGGGACATGGATGTCCCGCGTCCCGCATCGGACAGGATGTCCGATCAAGGGACGCAGCAATCCCCGCCCCTGCGGACAACGCCCCACCGCAGCCGGTCACCGCGACGAACGGCTGTCACCACCCACCGCAAGAACCGCCGCACGCACCACCGCACGCACATGCTTTAATCGACGCTTCTCCTGGGGAGGGGTGGCGTCGATGGCGAATGGCTTGCACTGGGCGCGGGCAATCGCGCTTGCGATAACCCTCGGCGGCAGCTCGATCGCCAATGCGGCCGCACCGGCCCGGGTCGCGCTGCCAGCCGCGCCGACCGCACCCCCGGCCCTCGCTGCAGATGCGATCGCGCTGCCACCGCCGCGCGCAGTCGATGCCGCCGACCTGTCCGCCTATGTCGACGGCGTGATCGACGGCTACATGCGTCGCCTTGGCGTCGCCGGCGTCACCGTCGCGGTCGTCGACCAGCAGGGCCCGCTCCTCGTGCGTGGCTACGGCATCGCCGGGCAGTCACCGCAACGCAGCGTCGATCCCGCGCGCACGCTGTTCCGGGTCGGTTCGGTGTCCAAGACCTTCACCTACCTGGAAGCGCTCAAGCTCATCGACGCCGGCAAGCTGTCGCTGGACGCTCCGGTCAACGACTACCTGCCGCCGGACCTGCGCCTGCCCGAAGACGGCTACCCGCCAGTACTGGTGCGCCACCTGCTCACCCACACCGCCGGTTACGAAGACACCGCACTGGGTCACCTGTTTGCGAGCTCGCCGGAAACCTCGCTGAGCCTGCACGACTACCTGCTGCATCACCGGCCGGCGCGCGTGCGTGCACCCGGCACCCACGCGGTCTATTCCAACTACTCGCTCGCGCTGCTCGGCGCCGTGCTGGCCCGCGTCAACGACGTGCCGTTCGAAACCCTGGCCGAGCGCGACCTGTTCGAGCCGATGGGGATGCCGCTGACCACGTTCCGCGAACCGCTCGGCGAGGGCGACGAACGCAATGCCGGTGCCCGCTTCCAGGGGCTGTGGTCACAGGGCTTCAAGCGCGAGGGAGGCGGTTACGCCAGCGAGCCCTTCGAGTACATCGCGCAGATCGCACCGGCCGGCAGCGTGTCGAGCAATGCCGCCGACATGGCCCGCTACCTGACGATGCTGGTCAACCGCGGCGAACTCGACGGCCGCCGGATCGTCCCGGCCGCGGCGTTCGCGCGACTGGAAGGCGAGCCGCTGTTCCGCAACGCCCCCGACGCGACCGGCTTCGCCTACGGCTTCTTCCGCAAGCGCTACGGCCAGGTGCAGAGCCTCGAGCACGGCGGCGCGACGATGTACTTCCACTCCAACCTGGTCGCCGTGCCGGAGCTGGGGTTTGGCGTGTTCGTCTCGACCAACACCGACAGCGGGGTCCGCCTGGCCGCCGAACTGCCGCAGCTGCTGCTGCAACGCTACTTCCCGCGTGCACGCGATGCCGCATTGCCGCCGCCGCCGAAGGACTTCGCCACCCGTGGCCTCGCCTATGCCGGCAAGTACCTGGGCGAACGCCGCCCGTTCCTGGGCTTCGAGAAACTGCTGCTGTCCAGCGCTGCCACGGTCGCGGTGACCGACGATGGCTACCTCACCCTGACCAGCGGCGAGGAGAGTTCGCGCTGGGTCGAGGAGAAGCCGAACGTGTTCCGCGCCCTGCAGGGACCGGGCCGGTTGAACTTCCTCGTCGGCAAGGACGGCGCCGTCACCGGCTTCGTCAGCCCGGGCGGCCATGACGTGTTCGACCGCGCCGGAACGTTCGACGACGCACAATTGCTGATCGCGATGATCGTGCTGGCGGCGCTGATCGCGCTGGCGGTGATTACCGGCGCCTGGATGCGGCGCTGGAAGCGGCGCAACGGCGAGACGATGGCGGCGATGCGCAGCGCGCAATGGCTGTATGTCGCGTCGGCGGCGTGGCTGGTGCTGGCGCTGCTGCTGGTGGTGGCCGCCGTCGGTATCGTCAAGGGCGGTAACGCGCTGATGTTCACCTACCCCGGCGTGCCCCTGCGCCTGGCGCTGTGGTGGGCGCTGCCGGTGATGCTGCTGACGGTCGTGTGCGTCGTGCAGTTGTGGCCGGCATGGCGAGCCCGGACGTGGGGCTTCTGGCGCAAGTTGCGGCACACCAGCGCGGTGGCCATCTTCGCCTTTGCGGCCATCCTGATGTGGTCCTGGAACATGGTTGGCTGGAAACTCTGAGGAGACTGCCGTGCAGCGTTTGTCCGTGCTTTCACTGCCTGTGCGCAGGTTGTCCGCCGCGGCGATCGCCCTGGCGCTGGCCGCCTGCACGGCCCCGGCGCCACCCGACGTTGCGCATTACGACCTGCTCATCCGCAACGGCCAGGTCTACGACGGCACTGGTGCGCAGCCGCAGCGTGTCGACGTCGCCGTGCGCGGCGATCGCGTCGTGGCGCTGCTCGCGCCCGGCACACCTGCGAAGGCGGCGCGCGAACTCGACGCGCATGGCCATGCAGTGGCGCCGGGCTTCATCAATGTGCTCAGCTGGGCGACCGAGTCGCTGATCGCCGACGGTCGCGGCCAGAGCGACACGCGCCAGGGCGTGACGCTGGAAATTTTCGGCGAAGGCTGGTCGATGGGACCGCTGACACCGGCGATGAAGACCGACCTGACCAAGCAGCAAGGCGACATCCGTTACCCGATCGAATGGACCACGCTCGGCCAGTACCTCGACTACCTCGAGCATC
Organism: Lysobacter sp.; assembly: GCA_036524915.1. Lineage (GTDB taxonomy): Bacteria > Pseudomonadota > Gammaproteobacteria > Xanthomonadales > Xanthomonadaceae > Lysobacter_J. Next base: position 11,888 of record DATDBI010000320.1, read on the forward strand.
GCGGCATCACCCCTAACGTGGCGTCGTTCGTCGGTGCCGCGACAGTACGCATCCACGAACTGGGCGAGGCCGATGTCCGGCCGGACGCGGAGCAGTTGGCACGCATGCAGGACCAGGTGCGCCAGGCAATGCGCGAAGGCGCGCTGGGCGTCGGTGGTTCGCTGATCTACCCGCCCGGTTTCTACGCCCGCACCGATGAGCTGGTCGCGCTGGCGAACGCCGCCGCCGAATCCGGCGGCGGCTATGTCGCGCACATGCGCAGCGAGGCCAACGGCATGATCGAGGCGCTCGACGAGACCATCGCCATCGGCCGCGCCTCCGGGCAGCATGTGGAGGTCTATCACCTCAAGGCCGCCGGGCAGGGCAACTGGCCGAAGATGGCGCAGGCGATCGCGAAGATCGACACGGCGCGCGGGCAGGGCATCGACATCGCCGCCAACATGTACGCCTACACCGCCGGCGCCACGGGCCTGAGCGCGAGCCTGCCCCCGTGGGTGCAGGACGGCGGCCACGACGCGATGATCCGGCGCCTCAAGGACCCGGCGACGCGCGACCGCGTGATCGCCGAAATGAAGGACGGCAACGCCGACTGGGAAAACCTGCGCCTGCAGGCCGGCTCGCCCGAGCGCGTGCAGTTCATCGGATTCAAGAGCGAAACGCTGAAGCCGCTGACGGGACTTACGCTGGCGGACGTGGCCAAGCGCCGCGGAACGCCGGTCGAGGACACCGCGGTCGACCTGATCGTCGAAGACGACTCGCGCGTCGACACCGCCTACTTCCTGATGAGCGAGGACAACGTCGCACTTGGCCTGCGCCAGCCGTGGGTGAGCCTGGGCTCGGATGCCGAATCCTCGGCCCCGGAAGGTGTGTTCCTCAAGTCGAGCACGCACCCGCGCGCTTACGGCAACGTGGCCCGCTTCCTTGGGCACTACGTCCGCGATGAGAAGCTGATGCCGCTGGAACAGGCGGTCTTCCGCCTGACCGGACTGCCCGCCCGCAACTGGAAACTCAAGGGCCGCGGTTGCCTCGCCGTCGGTTGCTTCGCCGACATCGCGGTGTTCGACCCGGCTACGATCCGCGACCACGCCACGTTCGCCAAGCCGCAGCAGTACGCAACAGGCGTCAGCGACGTGTTCGTCAACGGCGTGCAGGTCCTGCGCGACGGCGAGCACACCGGCGCCAGGCCTGGGCGCGTGGTCCGCGGGCCGGGCTGGCAGGACGCGGCAACCGGACAGCCATGACCGGGGCGCAACAATCGAGACGACCTTTGTCTGATGGCCGAGCCCACCCAAGCGACTAGACTTGCCTCCATGGAACAACGCGAAGATGTCCTGATCGTCGGCGCCGGCGTGATTGGCCTGGCCTGCGCCGTGGCCCTGCTGGAAGCCGGCCGCAGTGTGCGGGTGATAGACGCCGGTCGCATCGGCGGCGGCAGCTCGCACGGCAACTGCGGCACCATCACCCCCAGTCACGCGCCGCCGCTGGCTGCGCCCGGCGTGGTGCTCAAGGCGCTGCGCTGGATGCTGACTCCGGATGCGCCGCTGTACGTGAAGCCGCGCTTCGATCCACGCCTGTGGTCGTGGCTGCTGCGCTTCGCCCTGCGTTGCAACGAGCGTGACTGGCACGCCAGCGCGGTGGCCAAGTCGGCGATCCTCAACGACTCGCGCGTGCGACTGGCGCAATGGGTCGAGCAGAACGCCCTGGCGTGCGAATTCGCACCGTCCGGCGAGGACTACATCTTCCGCACCCAGGACTACTTCGAGCACACGCTGGAGGAAGTCGACTTCCTGCGCGAGCTCGGCGTGTCGGTCGACGTTGTCGACGGCCCTGCCTACGAGGCGATCGAGCCGGCACTCAAGCCCGGCCTGGCCGGTGCGATCCGCTTCAACGGCGACGCGGTGCTGCGCCCGGACCGCTACGTCGCCGAGCTGGCCCGGGTCGTGCGCGCGCACGGCGGCACCATCGTCGAGAACTGTGCCTTCGTCGGTGCCGAGCCGGAGCAGGGCGGCGTGCGCGTTACCACCTCGCAGGGCCGCGTGCTTGCCGGCGACGTGGTGATGGCGCTGGGCGCGTGGTCGCCGAAGCTGGCCGACGCCATCGGCGCTCCGTCGCTGAAGCGGACGATGCAGCCGGGCAAGGGCTATTCGATCACCTATTCCTCGCCGGCCCTGGTGCCCAGGCGGCCGCTGGTGCTGCGCGAACGGCAGGTCTGCGTGACCGCCTGGGACAGCGGCTACCGGTTGGGCAGCACCATGGAGTTCAGCGGCTACGACGAGAGCCTCAACCCGCGCCGGCTGGCAGCGCTGGAGCGGGGCGCGGGCGAGTACCTGCACGAGCCGCTCGGCGCCCAGAAACAGGAAGAGTGGTTCGGCTGGCGGCCGATGAGCTGCGACGACGTCCCCATCATCGGCCGCGTGCCGCGGCGTGATCACATCTGGTTGGCCACCGGTCACGGCATGATGGGCGTCAGCATGAGTGCGTCGACCGGCCAGCTGGTCGCCGACCTGATCGCCGGCCGCACGCCGGCGATCGATCCTGCGCCCTACCGCATCGAGCGATTCGAATGAATGCAACGCCAGCCATCACCGAGTTCGACCTGATTGTTATCGGGGGTGGTTCAGGTGGGCTGGCAGGCGCGTTCCGCGCCGCCGAGCACGGCGCGCGCGTGGCCCTGCTCGAGCCACACCTGCTCGGCGGCACCTGCGTCAATGTCGGCTGCGTGCCGAAGAAGGCGATGTGGCTGGCGGCCGACGTGGCCAGCAAACTGCAGCTCGCGCCGACGCTGGGCTTCCCGGTGCAGCCGGCACCGCTGAACTGGCCGGAGTTCATCGTCCACCGCGAGCGCTACATCCAGAACATCCACGCCAGCTACCGGCGCCGCCTCGATGCGGCCGGCATCGTGCTGTCGCCGATGCGCGCGCGTCTGGTCGACTCGGGGACACCCGACGCGAAGATGGTCGAGTGCGAGAACGGCGCGCGGCTGCGTGGTCGCCATGTGTTGGTTGCCACGGGGGGGCGTCCGGAACGACCGCAGATTCCCGGCGCTTCCCTGGGTGGCGTTTCCGATGATTTCTTCCAGTGGCGCGCCGCACCCGATCGCGTCGCGGTCGTCGGCGGTGGCTACATCGCGGTCGAACTGGCCGGCGTGTTGCAGGCGCTCGGCAGCCGGGTCGAGATGTTCGTGCGCGGCCCGCGCCTGCTCAAGGAATTCGACCACGAGGTAACGGCCGAGCTGGCCGAGGACTATCGCCAGTCCGGCGTGCGCCTGCATTTCGACCAGCATCTGGTGGCGGTCGAGCAGGATGGCACGGGCGCGCGGTTGCGCTGCCAGGACGGCGTCGTCAGCAGTCGCTTCGATGCATTGCTGTTTGCCACGGGGCGCACGCCCAACAGCGAGCGCATGGGCCTGGAAGACATCGGTGTCGCCACCGATGCCGACGGCTTCATCGTCGTCGACGAGCGCCACCAGACCAGTGTCGAGGGCGTGCATGCCGTGGGCGACATCACCGCCAACCCGCAGCTGACGCCGGTCGCCATTGCTGCCGCACGCCGCCTGATGGACCGCATTTTCGGCGGCGGTCAGTCCGTGCTCGACCTGCGCAATATCCCGACGGTGGTGTTCTCGCATCCACCGGTCGGCGCGGTCGGGCTGACCGAAATCGAGGCGCGCGTGGCGCATGGCGACGAGGATGTGCATGTCTATCGCGCCGCGTTCCGGCCGATGCTGCACGCGCTGGCCGACATACCGCAGCGCAGCGTGTTCAAGCTGGTCTGCGTCGGCGAGGAGCGTCGCGTGGTCGGCATCCACCTGATGGGCGAGGCCGCCGACGAGATCCTGCAGGGCTTTGCGGTCGCGCTCAAGCGCGGCATCACCCTGCAGGACTTGCGCGACACCGTGGCGATTCACCCGACCAGCGCCGAGGAAGTGGTGTTGATGCGCTGAGCCGCAGCCTCCACCCGTACCGGATGATCCAGGGAAACACCGCAATGAGCACCGACATCTTCACCCTGCACCGCGGCACCGCGCCGCTGCTGGTCAGCCTGCCGCACGACGGCCGCCACATTCCCGCGGAACTCTCCGCGCGCATGACCGGGCGCGCCCGCGTGGCCCCGGACACCGACTGGCACGTCTCGATCCTCTACGACTTCGCCCGCGAGCTGGGCGCGTCGATCATCGTGCCGCGCCATTCGCGCTACGTCGTCGACCTCAACCGACCGCCGGATGACACCTCGCTGTACCCCGGTCAGAACACCACCGGCCTGTGCCCGGCCGTGCAGTTCAGCGGCGAACCCGTGTACCTGGAAGGGCAGGCGCCGCAGCCGGACGAAGTGGCGCAACGTGTCGAAACGTACTGGCGCCCCTACCACGAGGCGCTGCGTGCCGAGCTCGACCGCATCCATGGCGCGCACGGTCGCGTGGCGCTGTGGGAAGGGCATTCGATCCGTGGCAGCGACCTGCCGTTCCTGTTCGAAGGTCGCCTGCCCGACCTCAACCTAGGCACCTCCGCCGGCGCCAGTTGCGCACCAAAGCTGCAGCACCGGCTGGAGTCGGTGCTGTCGGCGCAGGACGAGTACGACTTCGTGGTCAACGGCCGCTTCAAGGGCGGCTACATCACCCGCCACTACGGTGAGCCGGCGCGTGGCATCGACGCCGTGCAGCTCGAGATCAGCCAGCGCAACTACATGGACGAGGACAGCTTCGCGTACGACGCAACCAAGGCCGGACACCTGCGCAAGGTGATCTCGGCATTGCTGCAGGCGACGCTGAAAACGTGAAGGCGACGGCGTGACAGCCGTGGCCATGCGGCCGCTGACGCCGGGGCAGGCGCGCGCGTTGCACCTGTCGGCGCAGGGCCTGGCCAGTCGTCCTCGCCGGCGCGCCGGCAAGGCCGATCTGCTCGCGGCCATCGCGCGGATGCAGCTGCTGCAGATCGACACGATCCATGTCGTCGCCCGCAGCCCCTACCTGGTGCTGTTTTCGCGCGTGGGCGCCTATCCGTCGCAATGGCTGGAAGCGCTGCTGGCCGAGCGTTCGATCTTTGAACTCTGGGCGCACGAGGCGTGCTTCGCGCCCATGGCCGACTACACCCTGATGCGCAGCGCGATCGAGCATCGCAGCCATCATTGGGCGATCCGCAGCGCACGGCGCACGCACGAGGCGCATGGTCCCGACATCCATGGCCTGCTGGCGCACGTGCGCCGCCAAGGGCCGGTAAAGGCCGCCGATTTCGAGCGCGAGGCGGGTACTGGCGGTGGCTGGTGGGAGTGGAAGAACGAGAAGCGCTGGCTCGAGGCCGCGTTCGCCCTGGGCGAGCTGATGGTGACGCGGCGCGAGAACTTCCATCGCGTCTACGACCTCGCCGAGCGCGTGGTGGGCCAGGTCCAGCAGGACTGGGAGAGCGCATCGCTTGACACCGGCGTGGCCCGGCGCGAACTGCTGCTCAAGTCGGTGCGCGCGCTGGGCGTGACCCAGGCGCGCTGGATCGCCGATTACTTCCGCCTGCGCCCGCGGCTGCGTGATGCCGACCTGGATGGTCTGGTGGAGGAGGGCGCGCTGCTGCGCGTGGAGGTCAAGGGCTGGCAGGCGCCGGGCTACGTGCATCCGGACCTGGCGCCGCAACTGGCGCTGGCCAGCGCCGGCCGCCTGCGTGCGAGCCATGCCACGCTGCTGTCGCCGTTCGATCCGGTGGTGTGGGATCGCGAGCGGGCGAGTGAGTTCTTCGACTTCGACTACACGCTGGAGTGCTACACGCCCGAGCCCAAGCGTCGCTACGGTTACTTCGTGCTGCCGATACTGGTCGGCAATCGCCTCGTCGGCCGTCTCGACGCCAAGGCCCACCGGCGCGAGGGCGTGTTCGAGGTCAAGGCGCTGTATCTCGAAGAGAATGTGCTGGAGGAAGGCATCGCCGCTGTCGAGGCGCTGGCCCTGCCGATTGCCCGCGCGATCGACGACTGCGCCCGCTGGCACGGCACGCCGAAGGTCGAACTGGTGCGCTGCCGTCCGGCCGCGTTCGCCAGGCTCCTGAAGACCAACCTGGTCGCGCTGCGCTGATCGGGCCCGAGGCGTGCATGACGCCTCATGATCGGGCTGCTGTTTCGAAATCCGGGTGGGTTCGCATGGAAGGCACCGCCCGACCTGCGGGCGGTGCCATGAGTCTCAGCGCAGCTTGAAGGCGACGATCCGCTTGGCCGGAAACTGCGGATCACCGGCTAGCAGGTACAAGGTGCGGTTCGCCGAGATCACGGAGGAGCTACTTTCCGGGTATGTCCAGACGGCCTGCATGGTGGCCCGGTCGATCGCATAGGTGTACCCGGGTCCCGAGAACGAGGCCGTGCTCACGAACACCAGGTTCCTGGTGACGACGACGTTGCTGGTGGAGTATTCCTGCGCGTGTGCGGTCGGCGGGCTCCAGCTGCCAATGACGCTGCCCGTGGCCTCATCGATTGCATCCACCCCCAGTCCAGTTCCTCCCCGGCGAATTGCATAGATCACGCCCGGTGCAGCCGCAAACAGCGGGCGATAGTTGCCCACCGTGGACCACTCCCACCTGCGGGCGGCAATGTTGAAGCTGGTAATCCGGTTCGCGAAGGACCCCGATGCGTACGAGTTCACAATCACATTGCCGCGTGAGCCCAGTACCGGTACCAGCGTCGTGGCCTGGTCAAGCCTGCCCGACGACGGATCCACCAGCGAGGCAACGGGGTCGCCCGTGAGGCGATCGTGAATGTTCAACGCCCCGCTGCCGAAGTAATACACAAAGTTCTGGTCCACCGCCGGCGTGGTGGGCACGCTGCCAACGCGTGGACGCGCCCAGCGCTGCAAGCCCGTCATGGCATTGGCAGAGTGCATCTCGTTGCCGTTGATGCCGGCGACGAAATAGGCGTCGCCTCCGAACAGGGTCGGAGCAATGAACTGTGGATGCGGCAAAGTCGTTTGTGTGTAATTGAACCTCACAGCGCCGCTGTTGGCGTCGAGCGCGGTGAAGTGCGTGTTGCTGAAAGGGGTGGGGATGTAGATCAGGCCACCTCCTGCGGCGGGACCTCCCACGCGATCGCCTGGCAGTCGCGAGGACCACTTCACGGCGCCGGTGTTCTCATCCAGTGAGAGCGTCGAGACCCCATAGGTGTTGTCGTTGATGTCGAGGTTGCCGCCGACGAGGTACACCGCGCCTGGCCCCGTTGCAGGTCTCAGGATGAAGGAGTCGGCGGCCGTGGCGTCCTGCGGGAACGTCCATTCCCACGCCTTGGCAAAACGCGCCGGATCCAGGCGGATCGGTACATAGCCGGTATGGGTGGCATTGCGCTGCACGGTTTCCCATTCGCCGACCGCAGTGACCTGAAGCCGGTAGTCGAGGCTCGCGGTCGCGCCGGAATACAACTCCGTGCAGGCCTGGTCCTTGCACGCGCGGACCGTCAGCGTGCCGTTGCGATCGCCGGCCTGGACGCTGGTGATCGCGTTCAACGCAAAGTGGAACGTGTTGTTCGCCGGCGCGGCCTGAACCGGCGGCAACACGAAAGTGTCGCCGTTGTCGGTGACCCGCAGGTAGACGGTGCCGGCGCCCAGGTTGCTGCTGCTCCAGGTCCCGTCCAACGCGATGCTGAAGTCATCGCCGTAGTCGATGGTCTGCGACACCGGTGGCGAGCTCACCGCCAGCGACACCGTTGCCGACGGAGCCGGCGCGGAGGGAGCGGGGGTGCCCGGTCCCTGGTTGCTCTTGCCACCACCGCCGCCGCCACAGGCGGCAACGAACACGGCGACGCAAAGCGCCGCCAAAAGGTGCTGCTTCCTCGTCACAAGCCTCTCCCCAGAGCTGTGTGGAACTTCCCCTGTTGTCGCCTGGCCACGTGTCCAGGCGGGTACCGCGCACGCGGCGCTTGCGCGCCCCGTCTACATCAGAAAACGGTCGAGCGTCAGACCTCCAGCGTCGCCAGGTCGCCCTTGGTCTCAAGCCACTGCTTGCGGTCGCCCGCGCGCTTCTTGGCCAGCAGCATATCCATCAGCGAGTGCGTCTCCGCGCCGTCATCAACGGTCAGCTGGACCAGGCGGCGGGTGTCGGGATGGATCGTCGACTCGCGCAGCTGCGACGGGTTCATCTCGCCCAGGCCCTTGAAGCGGGTGGTGTTGACCTGGCCGCTGAAGCCCTTCTTGCGGTCGCCTTTCTCGCGCTCGATCTTCTCGAGCAGAATCCGCTTCTCTTCTTCGTCCAGCGCGTAGAACACCTGCTTGCCCACGTCGACGCGGAACAGCGGCGGCATCGCCACGAACACGTGCCCGGCCGAGACCAGCGACGGGAAGTGCTTGAGGAACAGCGCCGTCAGCAGCGTCGCGATGTGCAGGCCGTCGGAGTCGGCGTCGGCGAGGATGATGACCTTGCCGTAGCGCAGACCCGACAGGTCGTCCTTGCCCGGGTCGCAACCAATGGCGACCGCAAGGTCATGCACTTCCTGCGAGGCCAGCACGCTGCCGGATGCAACCTCCCACGTGTTGAGGATCTTGCCGCGCAGCGGCAGGATCGCCTGGAAATCCTTGTCGCGCGCCTGGCGCGCGCTGCCGCCGGCCGAGTCGCCTTCCACCAGAAAAAGTTCGGTGCGCGAAAGATCCTGGCTGCTGCAGTCGGCGAGCTTGCCGGGCAGGGCGGGGCCCTGGGTGATCTTCTTGCGGACGACCTGCTTCTCGGTCTTCAGCCGCGCGGCGGCGCGTTCGATCGCCAGCTGCGCGATCCGCTCGCCCATCTCGGTGTGCTGGTTGAGCCACAGCGAGAACGCGTCATGCGCGGCACCCTCGACGAAACCGGCCGCCTGGCGCGACGACAGCCGCTCCTTGGTCTGGCCGCTGAACTGCGGGTCGGTCATCTTGATGCTGAGCACGTAGGCGACGCGATCCCACACGTCTTCCGGCGCCAGCTTGACGCCACGCGGCAGCAGGTTGCGGAAGTCGCAGAACTCGCGCAGCGCGTCGGTGAAGCCGGTGCGCAGGCCGTTGACGTGCGTGCCGTGCTGCGCGGTCGGAATCAGGTTGACGTAGCTCTCCTGCACCAGCTCGCCATCGGGAACCCACGCCACCGCCCAGTCGGCGGTCTCGGTGTCCTTGGTGAGCTTGCCGACGAACAGGTCCGGGGGCAGCAGTTCGCGCTCGCTGAGTTCACCGCGCAGGTAATCGCGCAGGCCGTCCTCGTAGTACCACTCGTTGCGCTCGTCGCTGGCTTCGTCGTGCAGCTTGACGGTCAAGCCGGGGCACAGCACGGCCTTGGCGCGCAGCAGGTGGCGGAGCGAGCGCAGGTTGAACTTTGGCGTGTCGAAGTACTTCGGATCGGGCCAGAAATGCACGCGCGTGCCGGTGTTCTTCTTGCCGACGGTGCCGATCACTTCCAGCGGCGTGGCGCGGTCGCCGTTGTTGAACGTCATCCGGTATTCGTTGCCGTCGCGCTTGATGCGCACGTCGACCAGCGTCGACAGCGCATTGACCACGCTGACACCGACGCCATGCAGGCCGCCGGAGAAGGTGTAGTTCTTGTTGCTGAACTTGCCGCCGGCGTGCAGCCGCGTGAGGATCAGTTCCACGCCCGGGATCTTCTCCTCGGGGTGGATGTCCACCGGCATGCCGCGGCCATCGTCGCCGACCGAGCAGCTGCCGTCGCTGTGCAGGGTGACCTCGATGATGCGGGCGTGGCCGGCCAGCGCCTCGTCGACCGCGTTGTCGATGACTTCCTGCGCCAGGTGGTTCGGGCGCGTGGTGTCGGTGTACATGCCGGGGCGGCGCTTGACCGGATCCAGCCCGGACAGGACTTCGATATCAGC
>DATDBI010000321.1:0-1221 GCA_036524915.1 Lysobacter sp.
CGAGCGCGAGGAAGAGATCGAAGCCTTCATCGCCCGCGAGTACTGGAGCATCGAGGCCGAGTGCGCGCACCCGACCCAGACCTTCACCGCCAAGCTCAACAAGCTCGACGGCAAGAAGTTCGAGCAGTTCACCGTCACCGACGGCGACACCGCCGAGGCTGCGCGCCAGCGCATCGTCAAGGCCGCCAATGGCGCCCTGCATGTCACCGACGTGGCCAGCAAGGAGCGCAAGCGCCGCCCGTCGCCGCCGTTCACGACCTCCACGCTGCAGCAGGAAGGTTCGCGCAAGCTCGGCTTCACCACGCGCAAGACCATGCAGGTCGCGCAGAAGCTCTACGAAGGCGTGTCGCTGGGCGATGAGGAAGGCACCGTCGGCCTGATCAGCTACATGCGTACCGACTCGGTCAGCCTGTCGGAAGAAGCGCTGGGCGAAATCCGCGACGTGATCGCCCGCGATTACGGCACGCGCGCGCTGCCGGACAAGCCCAACACCTACCAGACCAAGTCCAAGAACGCCCAGGAAGCGCACGAAGCCGTGCGCCCGACCTCGGCACTGCGCACGCCGGCCTCGGTGTCGCGCTTCCTCAGCGACGACGAGCGCCGCCTGTACGAGCTGATCTGGAAGCGCGCCGTCGCCTCGCAGATGGTGCCGGCCACGCTCAACACCGTGTCGGTCGATCTTGCCGCAGGCAGCGAGCACAGCTTCCGCGCCTCGGGCACGACCGTGGTCGACCCGGGTTTCCTCGCCGTCTACGAAGAAGGCAAGGACACCAAGACCAGTGACGACGAAGACGAAGGCCGCAAGCTGCCGGCGATGAAGATCGGCGACCGCGTGCCGCTCGACCGCATCCACGCCGACCAGCACTTCACCCAGCCGCCGCCGCGCTTCACCGAAGCGGCGCTGGTGAAGGCGCTCGAGGAATACGGCATCGGCCGGCCCTCGACCTACGCCTCGATCATCCAGACGCTGCTGTTCCGCAAGTACGTCGAGATGGAAGGACGCAGCTTCCGCCCGTCCGACGTCGGCCGCGCGGTGAGCAAGTTCCTGTCCAGCCACTTCACCCGGTACGTCGACTACGACTTCACCGCCAAGCTCGAGGACGAGCTCGATGCGGTGTCGCGCGGCGAGGAAGAGTGGGTGCCGCTGATGGAGAAGTTCTGGGGACCGTTCAAGGAACTGGTCCTCGACAAGACCGAGTCGGTCGATCGCAGCGAAGCCAC
>DATDBI010000322.1:0-2753 GCA_036524915.1 Lysobacter sp.
CGGGAACACGCGCTCGCCGCTCATCGAATAGACGATGTCGGCCAGTCCGCCGCTGAAGATGTCGCGGTCGACGATCTTGTCGGCAAGGAAGGTGAACGAGCTGCCGGCCTGTTCGAAGAACATCCAGAACAGGATGTTGAACGTGAAGATGATCAGCATCGCGATGCAGCGGTCGCGCTGGACGGCGCCTTCGCGGAAGGCCTCCACCAGCAGCATGGCGCACAGGCCCAGGAACATCGCGGTGAGCACGCCCTGCAGCGCGCCGGCACCCATGGCCAGCAGGAAGTACACCACCGGGATGGCGACCAGTGCACCGGCCAGGACGTACAGGACCTTTCGCTTGTCGGCGCTTTCCGCCGGCGGACGGCCGATGCCTTCCAAGCCACGGCGACCGAACCAGAACCACACCAGGCTGATCAGCATGCCGACACCGGCCGACATGAAGACGATCTTGTAGGCCGGCATCGTGTCGGTGCCGAAGATCTTGCGGGCCAGGTACTGGGTCAGCAGCGGCGCCAGCATCGCGCCGAGGTTGATGCCCATGTAGAAGATGGTGAAGCCCGAGTCGCGGCGTTCATCGCCGACGCTGTAGAGCTTGCCCACCATCGTCGAGATGTTCGGCTTGAACAGGCCGTTGCCGACCACGATCGTGGCCAGGCCGAGCTTGAAGATCTGCTCGTTGGGCAAGGCGATCATGAAAAGGCCCGCGGCCATGATCACCGCGCCAAGCAGGATCGACCGCTGGTAACCCAGTATCCGGTCGGCGACATAGCCACCGAAAATCGCCGCGGCGTACACGAGCGCCAGGTAGGCGCCATAGACGCGGTTGGCCGGAGCCTCACCCGCGGCGCTGCCATCGTAGAACTGGGCGACGATGTACAGCACCAGGGCCCAGCGGATTCCGTAGAACGCGAAGCGCTCCCAGAACTCGGTCATGAAGAGCATCCACAGCGGCTTGGGGTGTCCCAAGGTCTGCTTGAACTCTGGAATTGGTGCGGCCTGGCCGGGCATGGGTATAGCGGTTCCGCTCATGCGGTGTCCCCTGTGGATCCAATACTGATTGGACGAATGCTGAATGAGAAAAACCCACGCCGGGTGGCACGGGACCGGGGAGATTTACCGGCTGAGGGGGGTCACGTCAAACCTGTGTGAAGCCCGGACGGAATGTGCTGCGCCGCACCATCCAAGCTGAATAGCGGAGGCGCTGACGCAGCCAAGGCCTCAGCCGGCTGAGGCAAGCAATCCCGCCAAATCAGGACAGCGCCGGTGGCGGCCCTTCAAGCCAAGGCCAAGGCCAGCAGACGCGGGAAATCCGCATGCGCCGCCGCCAACCGCTCCTGCGCCTGCCCGAGCGGGCTCCATTCCAGCCGCGCGTGCTCCTGGCGGTTCTCGACCGTCCCGTTCCATGCGTCCACCACGTACAGCCGCAACGTCCAGGGCTCGGGCATTTCGCCCTCGATGACGTCCAGGTAGCGCACCCGGGTGGGCACGATGCCGAGTTCCTCGTCGAGTTCGCGGACCAGCGCCTGCGCGGCGCTCTCGCCCGGCTCGATGTGCCCCCCGAACACGTCCCACGCGCCGGCCAGCCAGTCGCAGTCGTCGCTGCGCAGGCCCAGCAGCACTTCGCCCGGCCTTACGATGAACGCGCCGACGCAGTCATGTCCGCGCGACGCCATTGCATCACCCCGGGGTCGCGCCGTAAGTGCCGCCGGCGCCGATGACGGTGCGCACGTCGAACAGCTCGGGGAAGAAGGTAAGTTCCAGCGCCTGCTTGAGGAAACCCACGCCGCTGGAACCGCCGGTGCCGCGCTTGAAGCCGATGATGCGCATCACCGTGCGCATGTGGCGGAAGCGCCACAGCTGGAACTGGCTCTCCAGGTCGACCAGGTCTTCGCACAGATGGTAGGCCTGCCAGTGCGCATCGGTGTCCTCGTAGATGCGCTCGAACACGGGCAGCAGTTCCGGGTCGGCGACGTGCGCATGCGACCAGTCGCGCTCGACGTGGCGGGCCGGCACCGCATGACCGTGGCGGGCCAGGTAGCGCAGCGCCTCGTCGTACAGGCTTGGCGATTCCAGTACCTCGCGCAGGCTGGCTTCAGCCTTGGCATCGTGCGCGAACACCTTGAGCATCCCAGCGTTCTTGTTGCCCAGCAGGAACTCGATGGTGCGGTACTGCAACGACTGGAAGCCCGACGATGGTCCAAGGATCTCGCGGAACTCCATGTACTCCGAGGGCGTCAGCGTCTCCAGCACCGACCACATCTCGGTCAGCTGGCGCAGGATGTTCTTGCAGCGCGAGAAGATCTTCTGGCATTCGCCCAGCCGGTCGGCGCGCAGGTGCGCGATGGCGGCCTTGAGCTCGTGGATCATCAGCTTCATCCACAGCTCGGCGACCTGGTGCTGGACGATGAACAGCAGCTCGTCGTGGTGCGGCGGGTTGGACAGCCGTTGCTGCGCCGACAGCAGCGTGTCCAGCTGCAGGTAGCCCGAATAGCTCATCCGCCCGGACAGGTCGGTATGGATGCCGGTTTCCAGTTCGCGCTCGTTCTTGTCGACCGTCATTGCAGGCGTGTCTCGTGCTGGGCGGATCTTGCGGGGCAGATGCCCGGCATGAGGCCGGACAGGGGGCCAGAAGGGTACCGCATCGGCCCGTCACCCCTCTGCAATACCCCGTCGGGCACAATCCGGCCGCCTGCAACGGGGGGCCATGGCAGGCCAACAACGGGGATTTCTCATGGACAAGAGCACGGGCC
>DATDBI010000323.1:0-3266 GCA_036524915.1 Lysobacter sp.
CCCATCGAAGCACTCCCACGTCATCATCCTCGGCTCCGGCCCGGCCGGCTGGACCGCGGCTGTCTACGCTGCGCGCGCCAATCTCAAGCCGCTGGTGATCACCGGCCTGCAGATGGGCGGCCAGCTGATGACGACGACCGAAGTCGACAACTGGCCGGGTGACGCCCACGGCCTGATGGGTCCGGACCTGATGGCGCGCATGCAGGCGCATGCGGAGCGTTTCGATACCGAAGTGGTATTCGACCACGTCCACACCGCCGACCTGTCCTCGCGCCCGTTCAGGCTCGTCGGCGACAGCGGCGAGTACACCTGCGATGCACTGATCATCGCTACCGGCGCGACCGCCAAATACCTCGGCCTGCCCTCGGAAGAACTCTTCAAGGGCCGCGGCGTGTCGGCCTGCGCGACCTGCGACGGCTTTTTTTACAAGGAGCAGGACGTGGCCGTCATCGGCGGCGGCAACACCGCGGTCGAGGAAGCGCTGTACCTGTCCAACATCGCCCGCAAGGTCTACCTCGTGCATCGTCGCGACACGCTGCGCGCCGAGAAGATCATGCAGGACAAGCTGTTCGCCAAGATCCAGTCCGGCAAGATCGAACCGATCTGGCACCACGAGGTGGACGAAGTCCTCGGCAACGATGCAGGAGTGACTGGCCTGCGCGTGAAGTCGGTGCAGGACGGTTCGACCCGCGAGGTGCTGATCCACGGCCTGTTCGTCGCCATCGGCCACACCCCGAACACGTCGCTGTTCGAAGGCCAGCTGGAAATGAAGAACGGCTACATCACCATCCGCACCGGCCTCGATGGCAATGCCACGCAGACGTCGGTACCGGGCGTGTTTGCCGCCGGCGACGTCGCCGACCAGGTCTACCGCCAGGCGATCACGTCGGCCGGCTTCGGCTGCATGGCCGCGCTGGACGCCGAGAAGTTCCTGGACAAGGAAGGTTGATGCCGAAGGACGGGGTCGCGGTTGCCATTGCAATGGACGCCGACCTCGTCCCTTCCTGCAAGCGCGCGGCCGGTGCCTGAGATGGCCGCGCCGCGCATCGTGACCTCGCTGGCCGACGTTCCCGCCGCGCAATGGGATGCGCTGCACGATGGCCGCAATCCATTCCTTGCCCATGACTTCCTCAGCGGCCTGGAGCAGCACGGCTGCCTGCGCAGGCAATGGGGCTGGACGCCGCAGCACCTGACGCTGTGGCAAGGCAGTGAACTGGTCGCGGCGGCACCGGCGTATCTGAAGGACAACTCACACGGCGAGTTCGTCTTTGATCACGCCTGGGCGCATGCCTACGCGCAGCATGGCCTCGACTACTTTCCCAAATGGCTGTGCGCGGTGCCCTACTCCCCCGTCACCGGTCCGCGCCTGCTTGCGCCCGATCCAGCGATGCGCGCCGAGCTGGCAAACACGCTGGCCGGCCTGTGCGCCGGCAACGCGCTGTCGTCGGCCCACGTCAACTTCCACCGCGACGAAGAAGAGGCGGCATTCGACGATCCATGGCTGGCGCGGATCGATGTCCAGTACCACTGGCACAACGACCGTGGCTGGCAGTCGTTCGACGACTATCTCGCCGCGTTCGACCACAAGCACCGCAAGAACATCCGCCAGGAACGCGCCAAGGTCGCCCGCGCCGGCGTGACGTTCCGCGTCGTCGAGGGACGTGACGCCAGCGAGGACGATCTCGCGGCCATGCACGGCTTCTACCTGCAGACCTTTGCCGAGTACGGCAATCGTCCGGCGTTGACCCTGGAGTTCCTGCGCCATCTTGCGCGGACGATGCCTTCGTCGCTGGTGATGTTCCTGGCAGTCCGGGATGACCGGCCGATCGCAGGCGCACTGTGCCTGCGCGGCGGCCACACCCTGTACGGTCGCTACTGGGGCGCCACCGACATGGCACCGGGCCTGCACTTCGAGACCTGCTATTACCAGGGCATCGACTACTGCCTGCGCAACGGCCTGACCCGCTTCGAGCCCGGCGCCCAGGGCGAGCACAAACTCGCGCGCGGCTTCCTGCCGACGATCGTGCGCAGCCGGCACTGGATCGCGGACGAGCAGTTCCGCGCCGCATTGCGCGACTGGTGCGCGCAGGAGGCGGGCGCGGTGCGCCGATACGTGGCCACGCTGACTTCGCACACGCCGTTCAAGGACGCATAGCCCTACGGTCTGGGCGCCGCGTGCCGCCGGTGCCATCATCGCCGTCATGACCGCCCTGCCCGCATTGCTGCCGGACGACCCCGAGGCGCCATTCCCGCCCGTGGAGCAGGCACTGCGGCAGCCCGACGGCCTGCTCGCAGTCGGCGGCGACCTCTCACCTGCACGACTGCTCAATGCGTATCGGCACGGGATATTTCCCTGGTTCTCGCAGGGCCAGCCCATCCTGTGGTGGAGCCCGGATCCGCGCACGGTGTTCGCCACCGACGGCGTGCGCCTGTCCTCGAAGTTCCGCCGCGGGCTTCGCCACAGCGACTGGACGGTGCGCGCCGACACCGCGTTCGACGAGGTGGTCGACATCTGCGCCCGGATCCGCAGGCCCGGCCAGCGCGGCACCTGGATCACGCGCGAAATGCAGGTCGCCTACCGTCGCCTGCACGCGCTCGGGCACGCCCATTCGTTCGAGGTGTACAACGGCGAGCGCCTGGTGGGCGGAATCTATGGCGTTGCAGTAGGGCGCATGTTCTATGGCGAGAGCATGTTCAGCGCCGAAACGGGTGGCTCCAAGATCGCCCTCGCCGCCCTTGCCTGGCACCTGCACGGCTGGGGCTGGCCGCTGATCGATGCACAAGTCGAGAACGCTCACCTTGTCAGCCTGGGGGCGCAGTCGTGGCCACGCGCAGCCTTCGTGGCGCGGGTGGCGCAACTGGCGACGCTGGAGGGCGTGCCGGGACCCTGGCGAGACCGCGTGGGCGCCTGGCCGGCGCATCGGCTGGCCGTCCCACTGCCCGATTAACCCTTTTTTTGCAACGGCGGCGCGCCCATGGCAAAATACGGGGCTTCGTTCCGTCCCTCATCCTGAGGCGCGGGCGCTCCACGCATTTCAGGAACCACATGGCAAAAGACGACGTGATCGAATTCGAGGGCACGGTGGCGGAAACTCTTCCGAACACCATGTTCCGGGTGCGCCTCGAAAACGGGCACGAGATCATTGCCCACATCTCCGGCCGCATGCGCAAGAACTACATCCGCATCCTGACCGGCGACAAGGTGAAGGTCGAAATGACCCCGTACGACCTGACCAAGGGCCGTATCACTTACCGCATGAAGTAAT
>DATDBI010000324.1:0-89765 GCA_036524915.1 Lysobacter sp.
GTCGACAGTCCGGACCTGAACTACGACAACGCCCTGATCGGTGGACAGTTCGCCCTGGTCGGCCTCAGCGATTCGGCCAACCTGGTGCTGTTCTACGAGAAGTACGACTGGCAGGTCCGTGCGGCCTACAACTGGCGCGACCAGTTCCTGTCAGCCGTGTTCGATGGCTCGGGCATTCCGAACCCGAACTACGTTGACGACTACGGCCAGCTCGACATCAGCGTCGGTTACAAGATCAACGACCAGATGTCGGTGCAGTTCGAAGGCATCAACATAACGGACGAGACGGTGCGTGTGTTCGGTCGCAACGAACGCGAAACGCTGTTCGCCACCCAGAATGGTCCGCGTTACATGGTTGGCTTCCGGTACGAGTACTGATGTACTGAGCAACGGGAGCCGTCGCACGCCGGCGGCTCCCGTTTGCTTTCCAGCGGAAGGGTAGATGCAGTGGCAGGCGCGCTGACGCGGCCAGGGGGACGAGTTGGATTCAAGTCGCGCGGTAAAGCACGTGGTGATCCTGGGGGGTGGCTCGGCAGGCTGGCTGACGGCGGCGGTACTGGCCGCCGACCACGACGCAGCCTCCGGTGGCGGCCTGAAAGTGACCCTGATCGAATCCCCCGACGTGGCCACGATCGGCGTCGGCGAGGGCACGTGGCCGACGATGCGCGACACATTGCGCAGGACCGGCGTCACCGAGACCGACTTCCTCCGTGAGTGCGACGGCGCCTTCAAGCAGGGCTCGAAGTTCGCCCGCTGGACCGAAGACCACGACGACGACTACTACTACCATCCGTTCGTGCTGCCTCAAGGCTACCTGGAGACGAACGTGGTGGCCGGCTGGATGAAGCACTCGCAGGTGCCGTTCGGCAAGCTGGTGAGCTTCCAGCCGCACCTGTGCGAGGCCGGCAAGGCACCCAAGCAGTTCTCCACGCCCGAGTGGGCGGCGGTGGCCAACTACTCCTACCACCTCGATGCCGGCAAGCTCGGCGTGTTCATGCGCAAGCACTGCGTCGAGCGGCTCGGCGTGCGCCACGTCAGCGACCACATGACCGGCGTCAACGCCCACGACAACGGCGACATCGCCTCGCTGCAGACGCGCGATCACGGCGCGATCGAAGGCGACCTGTTCATCGACTGCACGGGCATGCGCGCGCTGCTGATCGGACAGCATTACGGCATCGAGATCCAGTCGCAGAAGCACGTGCTGTTCAACGACCGGGCGATCGCGCTGCAGGTGCCGTACGCCGACCCGAGGCAGGAGATCGCCTGCCAGACCATCTCCACCGCGCAAAGCAGCGGCTGGGTCTGGGACATCGGCCTGCAGACCCGCCGCGGCGTCGGTCACGTCTACTCGAGCACGCACACCACCGACGAGGCCGCGGCCGACGAGCTTATGCGGTACGTGAAAGCCACCGGCGGCCGCGAGCAGGACATCTACACGCTGCCCCGGATCACCATCCGCCCCGGCTACCGGCCCAAGTCGTGGCATCGCAATTGTCTGGCCATCGGCCTGTCGAGCGGATTCATGGAACCGCTGGAGGCGTCATCGCTGGTGCTGGTGGAACTGGCGGCCGGCATGCTCAGCGACCAGCTGCCGGCCACGCGCAGCGACATGGACATCGTCGCGACCCGCTATAACGACGCCTTCCAGTACCGCTGGGAGCGTGTCGTCGACTTCCTCAAGCTGCACTACGTGCTGACCAAGCGTATCGACAGCGACTACTGGCGCGACAACTGCCGGCCCGAGTCGATCCCGGACCGCCTCAAGGAGCTGCTGCAGCTGTGGCGCCACCAACCACCGTCGCGCTACGACCTGTACCGGGTCGAGGAAGTGTTCCCGTCGGCGAGTTACCAGTACATCCTCTACGGCATGGGCTTCCATCCCGATTTGCGCCCCGCGACGCGTCGGATGGACGACGTGGCGCGCGCCGAAGGCTATTTCCGCGAGGCCGCCGACCTGACCCGCAAGATGCTCGCCGCGCTGCCGGGCCATCGCGAGATGCTCGATCACGTGGTGACGCGCGGGATGCCGCGCCTTTGATGGAGCCGGAGCCGGCCGTACCGGCATAGGATAGGAACTCACGCGTTTGCCAGGACACACCAGGGCCATGCCGAACCACGTACTGCTCAACAACATCGACCACAAGGGCCTGCGGATCGACACCGGCCATGGCGCCGCGCTCGGCGACGATGTCATGTTCACGGTCACCTTCCCGGCGGAGTTCCGCAACGTCCAGGCGCACTATCCGATCGTGTTCCACAAGGACGCGCAGGGCGAGCTGCAGCCGGTCGCGCTGTTCGGCTTCGAGCAGGGCAACAACCTGTTCCTGGACGGCGGCCGCTGGGACGCGACCTACCTGCCGCTGGCCATCGAGCGCCAGCCGTTCCTGATCGGGCGCGACGGCCAGGAGTTGATGGTCCATATCGACCTCGACCATCCGCGCGTGCGCAGCGACCAGGGCGAGATGCTGTTCCGCGACCAGGGCGGCACCACCGATTACCTTGATCGCGTCACCTCGGTGCTGATGACCCTGCATGACGGGCTGACAAGCTCGCCGGCGTTCATGGAGGCGTTGCTGCGGCACGACCTGATCGAGTCGTTCACCCTGGATGTCGAGCTCGACGGCGGCTCGCTCAATCGCCTGGTCGGCTTCTACACGATCAACGAAGAGCGCCTGCGTGCGCTCGATGCCACCGCCCTGGACGAGCTGCACCGGGGCGGCCACCTGGAGCCGGTGTACATGGTGGTCGCGTCGGTTTCGCGGTTCCGTGACCTGATCGCGCGGATGAATCGCCGCCATGCTGCCGGGCACTAGCCTCATCGGCGAGCTCGCGGACGTCGATCCGCGCGCGATACCGCAGGACCTGCTGCAGTCCGGCAAGCCGGTCGTGCTGCGCGGCCTGGTGTCGCACTGGCCGATGGTGCACGCCGGACGCGCGTCGGCCGAGGATGCGGTGGCTTACCTGCGTGGCTTCGAACGCGCGGACGCGCCGCCGGTGGTAGCCACCGTCGGGCCACCCGAGATCGGCGGGCGCTTCTTCTACAACGACGACATGAGCGGCTTCAATTTCCGCCAGGAGCAGGTACCGCTCGGTGTCGCCCTGAAGACGCTGCTCAGGTACGCGCGGGATGACGCATCGCCGGCGATCTATATCGGCTCCACCACCATCGACACCTGGCTGCCCGGCTTGCGCGCAAGCAACGACCTGTCGATACCCGGTGCCGATGCACTGGCCAGCATCTGGATCGGCAACCGCACCCGCATCGCGGCGCACCAGGACGTGCCCGACAACCTGGCCTGCGTCGTCGCCGGTCGTCGCCGCGTGACGCTGTTTCCCCCGGACCAGCTGCCCAATCTCTACATCGGGCCGCTCGACCACACGCCGGCGGGGCAGCCGATCAGCCTGGTCGACTTCGCCGCGCCCGACTACGAGCGCTTCCCGCGCTTCGCCCAGGCGCGCGAGCATGCGCTCACGGCGGTGCTGGAGCCCGGCGACGCGGTGCTGATCCCGAGCCTGTGGTGGCACCACATGGAGGCGCTGGAGCCGTTCAACGTGCTGGTCAACTACTGGTGGCGGCAGACGCCGGCGTGGATGGACACGCCGATGAACGCGCTGATGCTAGCCATCATGACCGTGCGCGACTTGCCGCCCGATCAGCGTGCCAACTGGGAAGACGTGTTTCGCCACTACGTGTTCCAGCCGGGCGAAGCCACCGCCGATCACATTCCCGAGAGCGCGCGACGCGTGCTCTCGCCCCTCGATGAAACCCAGGCGCGCAGCTTGCGCGCGCGCCTGCTGCAACGACTCAACCGCTGAGGAACATGGCATGACGAGCGAGACCACCGACATCCGCAACAGGCCCATCCGGCGCGTGGTCATCGCTGGAGGTGGCACCGCCGGCTGGATGGCGGCCGCGGCGCTGTCGCGGATACTGGGCAAGGTGCTCGACATCACCCTGATCGAGTCCGAGGAGATCGGCACGGTCGGCGTCGGCGAGGCCACCATTCCCACCCTGGTGACGTTCCACCGCCTGCTCGACATCAAGGAGCAGGAGTACATGTCGGCGGTGAAGGGCACCATCAAGCTCGGCATCTCGTTCGAGAACTGGCTTGACGAAGGCCACCGCTACATCCATTCCTTCGGCATCAGCGGCAAGGATCACTGGTCGGCCGGCTTCCAGCACTTCTGGATGCGCGGGCGCAAGCTAGGCATCGCCAGCGGCTACGAAGACTACTGCGTAGAGCTCAAGGCCGCGCTCGAGGACAAGTTCGCGCACCTGCCGCGCGGCGGCATCAACTACGCCTACCACATGGACGCGAGCCTGTACGCGCGCTTCCTGCGCACGCTCAGCCAGGGCCACGGCGCACGCCGCATCGAAGGCAAGATCGTCGACGTCGAGACCGACGAGGCCTCGGGCTTCATCACGGCGCTCAAGCTTGCCGACGGCTCGACGGTCGAAGGCGATCTGTTCATCGACTGCACCGGATTCCGCGCGCTGCTGATCGGCAAGACGCTTGGCGTTGGGTTCGAGGACTGGTCGCACTGGTTGTTCAACGACAGCGCGCTGGCCACCCAGACCCTGGCCGTGCGCGACGCCGTCCCGTACACGCGGGCCATCGCCGGCAAGTCCGGCTGGCAGTGGCGCATCCCGCTGCAGCACCGCGTCGGCAATGGCATCGTCTATTCCAGTCGCCACATGAGCGATGACGAGGCCAAGCACGAGTTCCTGTCGAGCGTCGAAGGCGAGATCATCAAGGACCCGTGGCCGATCCGGTTCAAGCCGGGCCAGCGGCAGAAGAGCTGGGAGAAGAACTGCGTCGCACTCGGCCTTGCCGGCAGTTTCATCGAGCCGCTGGAATCGACCACGATCCACCTCATCCAGCGCGGCATCGTGCACCTGCTGCGGATGTTCCCGCAGGTGGTCAACCAGCCCGACATCGACCAGTACAACGCCACACTCGATTCGGAGCTGCAGCACGTGCGCGATTTCGTCGTGCTGCACTACACCCTCACAAACCGCCGCGACTCGCCGTACTGGCGTGACGTCGCCGCGATGGAGATCCCGGCGACGCTCAGGCACCGCATCGAGCTGTTCCGCGAAACCGGCAAGGTGTTCCGCCAGGCCGAAGAATTGTTCGCCGAGAACTCGTGGATCCAGGTGATGATGGGGCAGGGGATCATGCCGAAGCAGTACCACCCGACTGCCGATGTGATGAGCGAGGCCGACCTGGCCCGCTTCCTCGATGACATCCGGCGCAACGTCGACGGCACGGTCAAGCAGCTGCCGCAGCACCAGGCCTACATAGACCAGTACTGCCCGGGCCCGCGCGAGCCGGCACCGGCCAGCGCGACCTGAGGCCACGACCATGCGCGCACTGCTCGAGGCCGGCGGCATTCGCTGCCGGATCAGGCGACGAGTGGGTCGCATCGCGGCCGCGGCAGGGGTTGCCTGTTGCGCCGTGCTCGCGGTGCTGGCCCCGCTGCCTGCGGATGCGGGCGGTTTCCTGCGCGCGCAAGGCAGGCAGATCGTCGACGAGCAAGGCAATCCAGTCCTGCTGCGCGGCATCGGCCTGGGCGGCTGGATGTTGCAGGAGGGGTACATGCTGGAGGTGCCAGGCAGCGGCACGCAGCGCTCCATCCAGGCGCGCATCAGCGAACTGATCGGCCCGGACAAGACCGAAGCCTTCTACCAGGCCTGGCGCGAAAATCACGTCACCAAGGCCGACATCGACGCCCTCGCGGCATGGGGCTTCAACTCCGTGCGCCTGCCGATGCACTACGAGCTCTACACCCCGCCCGTGTCGATGGAGCCGGTGCGCGGCCAGCAGACCTGGCGCGAGGAAGGTTTCCGCCGCACCGACGAACTGCTGTCGTGGGTGAAGGCAAACGGCATGTACCTAGTGCTGGACCTGCATGCGGCGCCGGGCGGCCAGGGCAACGACCTCAACATCGCCGATCGCGATCCGGCCACGCCGTCGCTGTGGGACGACGCGGCCAACCGCGACAAGATGATCGCGCTGTGGCGCAGGCTGGCGGAGCGCTACAAGGACGAGCCCGCGATTGCCGCCTACGACATCATCAACGAGCCGAACTGGGGCTTCGCCGACGCGGCCGACAAGCACGGCTGCACCGAAAGCGGCAACGCCCCCCTGCGGGATCTGCTCGTGCGCACCACACAGGCGATCCGCGAAGTCGACAAGCGCCACATCGTCGTGATCGAAGGCAACTGCTGGGGCAACAACTACCGCGGCGTGCTCGATGAGGCCCCATGGGACGGCAACCTGGTCGTCAGCTTCCACAAGTACTGGAACGGCACCACCCGCGACACGATCAAGGACCAGTTGGCGCTGCGCGACCGCTGGAATCTGCCGTTGTGGCTGGGCGAGACCGGCGAGAACTCGAACGACTGGTTCACCCGCACGGTGGCCACGGTCGAGGCCGAAAGCATTGGCTGGGCGATCTGGCCGATGAAGAAGATCCGCTACAACAACCCGTTGCACGTGCAGCCGAACCCGGGCTACGCGAAGGTACTGGCGTACTGGCGCGGCGAAGGGCCAAAGCCCACGCCGGCAGAGGCCGAGTCGGCGCTGATGACGCTGGCGACGCATGACATCCGGTTCGAGAACAACACGGTCCATCCGGATGTCGTCGATGCCCTGCTGCGTGCCCCGGGCGACGATCGCAGCGTGCCGTTCAGGGATCACCGCATCGGGGTCGACGGCGGCACCATCGCAGCCGTCGACTTCGACATGGGGCGCAATGGCGTGGCTTATCACGACCTAACGCCGGCGAACGAGAGCGGCAAACCCAACACCGACTGGAACCCGTCGAAAACCTACCGCAACGACGGCGTCGCCCTGGCGCGTGACGTAAGCGGGATGCACGTGGCCGGCATGCAGCGTGGGGAGTGGCTGAAGTACACGTTCACGGTTGCCACGGCCGGCCGCCATGCGTTGGCGGTGACCGGCGGTCGCGGCACGGTGAAGGTGAATCTCAACGGTGTCGCCGTGGGCGAGGCCAGCAACGGGCGGGCGCGACCTGTGACATTGCTTGAGGGCCGCAACACGCTGGTGATCGAGGCCGTCTCTGGCGGGGTCGACCTGCAATCCCTCCAGTTCAAGCCGCTGACCGCGGCATCGGAGCGCAGATGAACAACGCCGCGGCGTTGGCAAGACGGGCAGGGACGCGCGTGCTGGTCAGCGACATCGGCGGCACCAACGCGCGTTTCGGTATCGCGGAAACGGGCCTTCGCGGCGCACTGGTCGACGGCAGCGTGCGCGAATTCCCGGTGGCGGGGTTCCCATCGCTCAGCGAGGCAGCCGCAACCTATCTCGACATGCAGCACGAGCAGGTCGACGCGGCCGTGTTCGCCGTGGCCGGCCGCATCCTCGGCGATGAAGTGCGGATCACCAATCATCCATGGGTGATATCGCGCGAGCAGACGCAACGCGCGCTCGGCGTCGCGCACGTCGCGCTGCTCAACGACTTCGCCGCCCAGGCGATGGCGATCACCTGCCTGCAGGACGCCGACGTGGTCGCCATCGGGCCGCAGGCATGGCGCGCGTTCGATCCGCGCCTGCCGCGCACCTATGCCGTGATCGGTCCCGGCACGGGACTGGGCGTCGGCGGCCTGATGGTGCGCAACGGCAAGTGCTATCCCCTCGAGACCGAAGGTGGCCATGCCGGGTTCGCACCCGTGACGGTCGAAGACCTGCGACTGCTGGAATGCCTGATTGGCCGGTTCGGACGCGTGTCGTGCGAGCGCCTCGTCTCCGGCCCGGGCCTGGTCAATCTCCACAGCGCCGTGTGCGAGATCAGCGGACAGCCACAAGAGGCACTGGAACCCTCGGCAATTACAGCGCGGGCGGCGGCTGGCGATGGCAACTGCCAGCGGGCGATCGACGTGTTCTGCGCCGCCTTCGGATCGATGGCGGGTGACCTCGTCCTCATGCACGGCGCCTGGGATGGCGTTTTCCTCGCCGGCGGCCTGGTGCCGAAGATGCTTCCTGCGCTGCAGGCGTCATCGTTCCGGGAGCGCTTTGAAAGCAAGGGGCGCTTCTCGTCCGCCCTTGCTGACGTGCCATCGCTGGCGATCGTGCATCCGAACTCCGGGCTGCTGGGCGCGGCGGCACACGCGGCGGAACTGTTCCACTCGCCAGGCGGGTGAAGGTTATGCTGGCACCGCCATGACCCACCGACTCTTCGTCTATGGAACCCTCGCGCCGGGACGGCCCAACGCACATGTGCTGGCCGACGTGCCAGGCACGTGGGAGCCGGGCACGGTGAGGGGCACGCTGTTCGCGCAGGGATGGGGCGCGGCGATCGGCTATCCGGGCATCGTTCTGGATGCGTCGGGGGATGACGTTCCGGGGCTGGTCTTCAGCTCGGAGCAGCTGCCGGCGCACTGGGCGCGACTGGACGAATTCGAAGGCGATGGCTACCAGCGCGTGCTGGCCCGGGCAAGGCTCGGCGACGGCAGTGCGGTAGACGCCTATGTCTACACGTTGAGCGACCAGAGCCTCCCGGACGAGCGCTGAACTTCTGCCCGGGCATCGGGCAGGGCAACTACACGAGGACCGGCCATGCCCGAAGTATCCCGTCGTCAGTTCCTGGCCTCCACCGCCGCCGCCATGGCGGCGCCTTTCATCAGTACCGGCTCCACGCGCGCCCGTGCGCAGGAGTCGCGCAAGCTGGGTGTCGCCATCTGCGGCCTGGGCAAGCTCAGCGCGGACCAGATCGCACCGGCGCTGATGAAGACCCGGCACTGCCGCCTCGCCGGGATCATCACCGGCACGCCGGCCAAGGCCGAGGCATGGAAGGCGAAGTACGGCATTGCCGACGACAGCGTGTACTCGTACGACACCATGCAGCGGTTGGCGGACAACCCAGCCATCGACTTCGTCTACGTCGTCACCCCGAACGCCCTGCATGCGCAGCACACCATCCAGGCTGCGAAGGCCGGCAAGCACGTGTTCTGCGAGAAGCCGCTGGAGATCTCGGTCGAGCGATGCCAGCAGATGATCGATGCCTGCCGCAGCGCCGGCCGCCTGCTCGGCACCGCGTATCGCTGCCAGTACGATCCGAATCATCGCGAGTGCATCCGCCTGGTGCGCGAGCAGGTGTTCGGCAAGCCGGCCATCCTCCAGGCGGGGTTCGGCATCGACGTCGGTGCAGCGGACCAATGGCGCCTGAAGCGAGCACTGGCCGGCGGCGGCGCGCTGATGGACGTGGGCATCTACGCCTTGCAGGCCACGCGTTACCTGACGGGCGAGGAGCCCATCCTCGTTTCCGCGCTGGAAACGAAGACCGACCCGGTGAAGTTCGCCGAAGTCGACGAAAGCATGGTCTGGACCACGAAGTTCCCCAGCGGTGTCGTCGCGTACTGCAGCACGAGTTACAAGACCGGCCGCATCCAGAACCTGCGCGTCAACGCGGAGCGCGGCTGGTTCGAGCTGGATCCGGCCTTCTTCTACGGAGGAAACCGCGGCCGGCGTAGCGACGGTCAGGAGATCCGCTTCCCGGAGGTGGACCTGTTCGCTGCCGAGATGGACGACTTCGCGCAATGCATCCTGGAGAACAAACCGACCCGTGTGCCCGGCGAGGAAGGCATGCGCGATGTGCGGATCATGCAGGCCATCTACGAATCCGCGCGCACAGGAAGAGCGGTTTCACTGGCCTGAGGCGCCACCCGCACAGGCTCGGGCTGGAAGTCTCCTTCAGCTGGCCGACAGCCTAAGGGGTCGACATTCACGCCACGCCGAAATGCCTCCACGCAGCATGCAGGCATGTTTTCGTCTGCAAGGCGCACCATGAAACCGATCCTGCATGCCGCTGTCCTGTGCGCACTCTTCTCCTCCACGGCCTCGTTCGCGCAGTCTGCAGTGACGGACGCGCCGGACCTGTTGCGGGCCAGTGACGCGACAGCGCTTCCCGGCGATCTGAAGGAAGACGCCAACGCCGCCGCGCGTTTGCGGGTGCAGATATTGCTCGATCGCCTTCAGTTCGGTCCGGGCGAGATCGATGGGCGTTGGGGCAGCAATACCGAACGCGCCATCGCCGCCTTTCAGCGCAGTCGAAACCTGGAGGCGAGCGGGTCGATCGACGCGGCGACCTGGCAGGCACTCAACGCCGACACCGCGCCGGTGCTCGTGGAGTACCGCCTTACTGCACAGGACATCGCCGGTCCGTACAACGCGCTTCCCGACGATATGATGGCCAAGGCCGCGTTGCCGCAACTGGGCTTCACTTCGCTAGGCGAAGCCCTGGGTGAGCGCTTCCATGCCAGTCCTGCGCTGTTGCAGGCGCTCAATTCCGGCGCCGATTTCAGCCGCGAAGGCACGACGCTGTGGGTGCCGAACGCGCAGGCGGCCGTGCCGACAAAGGCGGCCTCGGTGGTCGTGGACCAGTCGGATGCGTCGGTGATCCTGCGCGACGAGCAGGGCCGCGTCTATGCACGCTATCCCGCGTCGATCGGCAGCGAACACGACCCGCTGCCGATCGGTCGGTGGTCGATCAAGGGTGTCGCCCGCGATCCCCATTTCCAGTACAACCCCAAACTCTTCTGGGATGCCGAGCCGGGTCACTCGAAAGCGAAACTTGCGCCGGGTCCGAACAATCCGGTCGGCGTGGTGTGGGTGGACCTGAGCAAGGACCATTACGGCATCCACGGCACGCCGGAGCCGGGCAAGGTCGGCAAGACCGAGTCACATGGCTGCATCCGCCTGACGAACTGGAACGCTGTCGCGCTGGCTGGCGCGGTTGCGCCCGGTACACCGGCCGTACTGCAGCAATGACACGCTGACGCAACGGAGGCGCAGATGGGCAAGGCCGTGCTGTTGTTCCTCGTGATCGTCCTCGCCGGCGCGAACCTGGTGATGTATCGCTACGGCCATGATCGGCCGGCGGTGGCATCGACTGCGCAGGCAAGCGCGCCACCGAGCGCCTCGCTCCCGGTCGCCTCGTCGCCAGGAATTGGCACCGCGCCTCCCGCCCCGGTGTCCACGGGCAACAACCCCGCCAGCGCACCGGTCGCCGCCTCGCCGGCCATGCCGGTAGCCACGCAGAGCGTCCCGGGCGTCGCAGGCACCGGGCTTCTGGTTCCGGTGCAAGGCATCACTGCGGCGCAGCTGGACGACACCTTCAGCGACGCGCGTTCGCAGGGTCGCGTGCACGAGGCCATCGACATCATGGCGCCGCGCGGAACGCCAGTGCTGGCCGTTGCCGACGGCACGGTCGAGAAGCTCTTCACCAGCGTGCCGGGCGGCCTGACCCTCTACCAGTTCGAACCCAGCGGTCGCTATGCCTACTACTACGCGCACCTGGACAGGTACGCCGATGGCCTGCGCGAGAAACAGGCCATCCGGCGCGGCGACGTGATCGGCTACGTCGGCAGTACCGGCAACGCCGATCCGTCGGCGCCGCACCTGCATTTCGCCATCTTTGAACTGGGCCCGGAACGGCAATGGTGGAAGGGCACGGCGATCAACCCCTACCCGTTCCTCAAGGTCGTCCAATAGGGTGGCCCGGCATGCCTGCCCGGGGCATGGCCGAATCTCTTTCCCGCCCCTCGCGCCGAAGCACGCGCTCCGATAACCTGCTCAGCGAAATCAAGCTGAAGCCGCTTCGTCGGCCGCCCCAGGGGGAACAACGTGACGCTATCTGCTCGCCGTTTCACGGCGCTCGCCGCCGTGCTGTGCGTGATCATCTCCGGTGCCGGCTGCACCGTCGCCCAGCCCGACCCGGGTGACGTGGCCGTCTACCAGGACCGTCCCTACGTCTTCGGTCATGAGGGCATCCGGCCCGAGGTCCTGACGGAAGGCCGTGACGTGACCTGGCTGTCCACCCAGATCATCTACGTCACCACCGCGCCGCAGACCCTGCACGTGCCGTTTCAGGACCTCTCGTCGATGGACAACATCCTGCTCGACTTCGACACCAGCGTGCAGCTGCGCGTCGTCGATGCGGCGGACACCCTCAAGCGGTTCGGTCCACGCTGGTGGGAGAACAACGTGCTGTCGCCCTACAACTCGATCGTGCGCAAGGCGGTCAAGTCCGAAAAGATGGCGCAGATGATGTCCGACCCCGTCGCGGCAGAGAAGGTGGACCAGGAAGTCACCGAACAGCTGCGCGCGCTGATCAAGGCATCTGGCATTCGCGCGGAAGTGATGGCGGTCAACCTCGGCAAGGCCAAGCCGAACGACAACGTGCTGGCGCAGATGAACAATACCGCCGCGGAACAGCAGCGCAACCTGACCCTGGTTGCCGCCACGATCGCCGAGCAGCAGCGCAAGCTGGAGCAGGAAGCCAAGGCCGACGCCGACAACGCCTATCGCAACAAGATGGGCCTGTCGCCCGAGCAGTACCTGGCCCGCCAGCTGGCCGAGATCCAGGCCGAAGCGTGCAAGTCGGCAGCGGCGTGCTACCTCGTTCCGCAGGGGACGAACGTCGTCGCGAAGTAGGCGTTGAGCGGATCCATTGGGTGTCCCCTTGCGACCCTTGGCGGATATCGTAGCGCCCTCATCCTCAACCGCGCCGAGAGTCAGCAAACCACCTCGAAGTTCGATCCACATGGAGGATGCATGGTATTCAAGCTCCGATTGTTGGCCTCCGCACTCTTCTTGTGCGCCTTGGCGCTGGGTTGGAAAGCGCTTGCGCTGATGGGAGCGGGTTCGCACTTCGGGAGCCCAGCGCTACAGATCTGCAGTCTCATAGACGAACCAGTCAATCTCGCAAGAGCCTGCGATCTCCTCAGGACGCAGGTTGACGCGATGTCCGCCCAGTACGACGAGGCCTTCCAACTGACAGGATTGGCCTCGGTCTTTGGGTTCTTTCTTGGTGCGGCAGCTCTGACTTTGAGTTTCGAAATGCGGAAGGCCTGACTGCTCCACGCCCCCCGTTCACGAATGCCGCTCTTCGGCCCGGGCGATGCTATCGTCCGCTTCGGCGAAACCGATTGACTGATTCGACAGGGGCGGCGAGATGGACGTCGATGCGCAGGCGAAAGTGGACAACGCAGCCGATTTCGACTGGGCGCACGACGACGTGTTCGGGCGCATCGCATCGCGCTACGACCTGCTGTGCGATCTCTTCAGCCTGGGCATCCATCGGCTCTGGAAACGCCGCGTCGCACGGCGCATCGCGGACGAACACTGGACCCGGTTGCTGGACGGCGCGACCGGCACCGGCGACATCATCCTGCGCTTACTGGCACACGAATCCACGGCCGATCGCACCGTCATCGCGTCTGACGTGAGCACGGGGATGCTGGGCGTTGCGCAGCGTCGGCTTGGCAACAATGCACAGCGCGTGAGGTTTGAGCGCCTCGATGCAGAGCACATGCCATCGGTTGCGGACGAAGGCGTGGATGCGTACTCGATCTCGCTCGCGCTGAAGATCTGCAATCGCGGGAAAGTACTCAATGAAGCCTTACGCGTGCTCTCGCCCGGTGGAAGGTTGATCGTGCTCGAAGCATCCAACATCCCCTGGCGGCCGCTTCAGGCGGCGTACCTGGCTTACATGTCGGTGTGCATGCCGTTGCTGGGCTGGCTCGCCACAGGCGGTGACGCGTCGGCCTACCGGTACCTGCTGCAGGGCATCCGGGAGTTTCCGAGTGCTGAGGGTCTGGCGGACGAGTTGCGCGCACACGGTTTCGAGGACGTCACCTTCGAGCGGCAGTCGCTGGGCATCGTTGCGATCCACACGGCGCGAAAGCCATGGGCAGCTTGACGGCTTGATCAAATCCTCCTGGCGCCGTCATAGCAGGTGGCGCAGCGTCGGCAGGTACTTCTCGCTGGAGCCGGTGTTGACCGCGACCACCCGCTCGCCGCGCCGGACCAGGCCGCGGTCGAGTAGCTGCGGCAGGGCCGCGAGGCAGGCTGCGCCCTCCGGCGAGAGCCAGTCGTGCGTGCGGCGCCACGCCTGTGCGATTTCGGTTTCGATCGCAGCTTCATCGACCGCGACCGCCGCGCCACCGCTCGCCCGGATGATGTCCAGAACGCGGAAATGACCGACGCCGCCGGGCACGTTGAGACCCACGGCGAGGGTCGCGCCCGCCTCGACAACTGTCGTGTCCGCCGCGCCGTCGTCGAACGCACGCACGAGCGGGGCAGTTCGTGCGCTCTGCACGCACAGCATGCGCGGGCGTCGCGCACCGATCATCCCGAGTGCCTCGAGCTCGTCCCACGCCTTCCACATGCCCAGCACGCCGGTGCCGCCCCCGGTGGGATAGATCACCGCATCGGGCAACGACCAGCGTGTTTCGCCCGGCACCGGCTCAGCGAGTTCGAGGCCGAGCGACTTCTTGCCCTCGATCCGCCAACCCGGTTCCTGAAACGTCGCGACGGAAAACCAGCCATTCGGGATGTAGCGCTCCTTGAGGAACGCGCCGGCCTCGCGGATGGTGGGGCCGACCAGCTCAAGAATCACCCGATCGGGATAGCGCTTGGCGGCCGCGGCGACGCCGCCGAGAATGGGCATCGGCGTGTCGTCCGGCATCGCGACTACGACGCTCAGTCCGCCTTCGAGCGCGTAACGTACCAGCGAATCGCCGGCGTTGCCCTGCGTCGGCACCGCGAGTTTGGTCAGCCCCAGGCGTCGCGCCTGCGCGGCGACCATCGCCATACCGCGATCCTTGAAGCTCTGCGTCGGGTTCGCGCCGTAGCCGGGATGCGCCTTGCCTTCGTCCTTGAGCTGGAGCGCAAGGCCTGCCTTTGCCGCGACCGGATGCGTCGAGTAATCGAGCAGCGGCGTCGCGCCTTCGCCGAGCGGGACGAGATGCGCGGCGTCGACCGGATTGTCGGCATCGAGCGCCATCAACGCGCCAAAGCGCCACAGGTCGCGACGCTCCGGTCGATACCAGGCCGCATCTGGTTTCTCGCGCGCCAGTCGCTCGAGGTCGAGCACCATCTCGACCGGCCGGCCATCGACCGGATCGAGGTTCATCGGTAGATCGGCGGAATACTCGACGCCGGAGGCAATACCGCGAACGCAGCGGACGTAGGACATGGGCGCACCCGATCGGAGGTCCGTCGTTGTCGCAGCCCCGCGCCCGGATTGCAACCACGCGCGGCTCCCTGTTCGTGGTACCGACCGCTCCTGGCCGAAAGCGGTCATTCGTGCTTGATCGCGCCTCCAGTAATCCGCCTCAAGCCATCTGCGCCGCCGTGGCCGCTGACCTCGCAGGCGGCTGGCGCTTTAGCCCGAACAACGGCCGCAGCACGCCCACCCTGCGCACGATTTCATACCCGCCGAAACACACCGCGAACGTCAGCACGACCAGCAACGGCCCTTCGACCAGCGGCGCGATGTCCAGCGGCTTGAGCCAGTACGCCGCGACTACGATCACGGTCTGATGCAGGATGTAGACCGGGAAAACGGCCGGGGTCAGGTAACGCAGCGCTGCGTTGTCCGCATGCCGGAATCGATAGGCGAAGCCGAAGATCGCGGTGATCGCCGCCCACTGGTTCAACGCCCATATCACGCGCTGGAATCCGCGGAAGAGGTCCGGCGGAGGATTGGCATCGTCGTAGCCGAGGAAGTACCAGGTGATGAAGGCATAGCTGGCGATGGCCAGGGCGAGGCTCACCCAGCGCAGCCGCTGCAGCGTTTCCCAGAAGCCTTGTGCCCGCGCCATCAGGAACCCGAGCAGGAACACGCTGAAGTACTGGGCGTGGTTGTACCAGTCGTCCACCAGCGCGTGCGTGGATTCGAAGCGGCCAACCAGCGCGATCCGCGCCAGCGCCAGCAGCACCACCGGCCAGACCAGCGCCCCCCAGCCCGTCAGAGCGCCGCCTAGCCAGTCGCCCAGTCGCTGCATCACGTTCGGCATCAGCCGGGCGCCAAGCCACACGACCACGGTATAGACCCACAGGTACGCCACGAACCACAGGTGGTTCCAGGTCGGCAGTCTCAGGCAACCGTCGGCGTCGCAGAAGGTGTTGTCGGCCATCAGGTAGCGGCCCCAGAACGCCAGGTAGCCGTCGTGGTAGCCGCCCGGATAGCCCGAATCGAGCAGCTCGTAGTAGGCCTGCGGCGGCACGATCACCAGCATGCCGAACAGCAGCGGCACCAGCAGTCGCCACGAGCGGGGGCCCAGGAAACGCTTGCCCGCCTTGCCCAGCAGGAAGGAGGTGGCCACCCCCGAGACGAGGAACAGCAACGACAGCCGCCACGGGCTGGTCAGCATCATGAAGGGTTCCAGCGCCTGGCTGGCGTGGTCACTTTTTACGTGCCAGTCCCAGCTCACGTAGTACATGCCCACGTGGAAGAGGACCAGCAGGCAGAAGGCGCAGACGCGGACCCAGTCGAGGTCGTGGCGGCGATCCATGGCGTACTCCGGCAAATGGGAACAGCGCCTATTGGAGGGGCGCGGGCCGATGCCGGAGCGGCGAGGGGATGGGACGTGGGGCGCGAGGGACGAGCTGCGGTCTTCGGGGACGAAGAAGGGCCGGTCGAAGCAGCCGCTCCCCTAGAATGCGCGGATGCCCGAATGCGCCTCCGACGCCGTCTACCGCCGCTTCCAGCCGTGGCGTCGCAGCCTCGAGGCCGGCTTCTGGGTCGCGGTGGTCGGTATCAACTGCGCGGCCAACAGCGTCACCACATTGATGGACATCCGCCGTGGACAGTCCGGCATCCACGGCTGGGAGCCGGCGGTCTGGGAGCTCAGCAGCGGCCTGATGTGGGTGCTGGTGCTGGTGCCAGCGATTGCCTGGTTCACCCGTCGCTTCCCCCTGCACTGGGACACCTGGCGGCGGCAGCTGCCCTGGTACCTGCTGGCCAGCGTGGCGGTGGCGCTGGTGCACGTGGCCGGCATGGTGACGCTGCGCGTGCTCATCTACCGATGGCACGGGATGGACTACGAGTTTGGTCCCTGGGCGCGGCAGTTCCTGTACGAGTACCTCAAGGACGTCCGCAGCTTCGCGATCATCGCCCTGACCATGGAGGCGTACCGCTTCACGCTGCGACGCTGGCAGGGCGAGGCCAGCCTGCTCGCCGCACCGGACGAAGGTCCGCCGGTGGAGCCGATCGAACTGCCCGAGCGCTTCCTGGTGCGCAAACTGGGCCGTGAGTTCCTGGTCGCGGCCAACGACATCGAATGGCTGCAGGCGGCGAGCAACTACGTCAATCTGCGGGTCCGCGGCCACGACTACCCGCTGCGCAGCACGATTGCCGGCATCGAAGGCCAACTGGATCCGCGCAGCTTCGTCCGCATCCACCGCAGCTATATCGTCAACCTCGGCCAGGTCGCTTCGATCGAGCCGCTCGACAGTGGCGATGCGCGGGTGCACCTGAAGGATGGCAGCCACTTGCCGTGCAGCCGGCGTTACCGGGATGCATTGAGGTAGCGCACGATTGGCGTGGTGCTGGATTCCTGGGCCCGGTGAATGAGTTGCCGATCGTGGCCCATGACGATCATTCGAGGGGTCTGCGATAAAGTGGGAGCAGGGAATCTGGGGGGCACGGGACAAGCCATGGAAGCATCGACGCCGAGAGCGATAGAGCTTGTCTGCACGCTGACGCTCATTGAGCGGGTTCGAGCGTCCGTTCTGCTCATCTGGCAACGCTGGCTCAGCGTGGCGTTTGCTGCGGTCTGGGTGATAGCGGGAGTCTCGCTGATAGTGCTCTATTGGCACAAAGAGGTTCCAATCACACCGGCGATATGGATGGTCGCCGTCGCCTGCGCCCTCTTTGCGCCGTCAATGGCGATCATTGGCGCGATCAGCGCGCACTTCAACAAGCGCAACCGCGAACGGTTCACGTATACGTTCAACGATATCGGCATCCACGTTTCTGCGGACTCGTATGAGTACACGCACAAGTGGGTCGCCATCTCGCGTGTGAAGCGACTGGGCGGCTTTCTGATGATTTTCTTTTCTCCGGGGTGTGCCCATTGCATGCCGCTTCATGCGGTGCATGCCGCGGAGGCATTTGAGCCGCTGCTGAAACTGGCAGCCGAGCATGGAGTGCCCACGGATGATGCCTAGCGGGACGTCGGGAATGCCCCGAAAGCCGAGGGACCCGGTGAGCGAGCTCGCCCTTGTTCGCAATAGGCTGGAGCGCTTCGGCTGGCCGCGCCTGCAGATGATGGCGATCGTGCTGGTGACCGCGGTAGCGGGACTGGTGGTCTCCTTTCTCCTTCGCATGGCAGGCATCGATTCGATGCCGTTGCGCTACCCGCTGGCGATCCTCGCCGCCTACGGCGTCTTCCTGCTGCAGATGTGGGCGTGGATGCGTTGGCGCGACGACCCCGTCGACGACGTGCTCGACGCGGGAGCCGACCTCGCGACGTCCATGCCAGGTGAAATCGGCGCTGCCTGGACCGGTGCCGGCGGCCGTTCCGGTGGCGCGGGCAGCTCGGCCTCGTGGAGCGCGACCGCTGATTCCACCGCCTCGGCCGATGCATCGGTGCTGGACGCCGTCGAGGGTGAGCACCTGCCGGTGGTGGTGATCCTTGCGCTCGTGGCGACGGCTGTCATCGCGGCTGGTTGGGTCGTCTGGTCGGCACCGGCGCTGATGGCCGAGCTGATCCTGGACGCGGCAATCGCGGGAGGACTCTACCGGCGCATGCGGGTCGTGGAGGCCCAGGGCTGGTGGTGGGTATGCGTTCGACACACGGCATGGCCACTCGCGGGGGTCATTGTGTTCTTCGGGGTGCTCGGCGGGATCGTCCAGCTGCTTGTTCCCGAAGCATCGACCCTGCTCGAGGGACTGCGGGCCATTTAAGCGGCGCCTCGGTGTCGCTAAGTGTCTGTAGCTAAAGACATTCCGCATTGCAGCAAGCCATTTCCCGCAACGCTCGTTAGAGTTCCCTCATCCGTCCCGGGACCCCCTTCGACCTATGACTCGGCTGGCCAGCATCCGTAGTGATGTTTTTTTATGCGCTTTGAGTGGTAGCGCTAACTTTTTTTCCGGACGGTCCGAATGAGCCTGTTTGTCGGTCTCGACGTTGGTACCCAGAGCGTCAAGCTGATTGCCTACGATCCGCAGGCCCGCAGGGTCGTCGCGACGCATGGCCAGGCGCTGGAACTGATCGCCGGTGACGACGGCAGCCGCGAGCAGCACGCGCAGTGGTGGATCGATGCGATCCGCGCGTGTTTCGCGCGCATGGAGCCCGCGCAACGCGAGCGCGTGAGCGCGATCGGCGTGTCCGGCCAGCAGCACGGTTTCGTCCCGGTCGATGCCGCCGGCAACGTGCTCGCGCCGGCCAAGCTGTGGTGCGACACCAGCACCACCGACGAGTGCGACGAGATCATGGCTGCCGCCGGTGGCGCCAAGGGCTGCATCGCACTGGCGGGCAACCCGATCCTGGCCGGTTACACCGCATCGAAGTTGCCGTGGACGCGAAAGCACCGCCCCGAGGTCTACGCGCGCCTGGCCGCGATCATGCTGCCGCACGACTACGTCAACTTCTGGCTCACCGGCGAACGCTGGATGGAATACGGCGATGCCTCCGGCACGGGCTGGCTCGACGTGCGCACGCGCCGCTGGTCGTCGCGCATGCTCGCGGCCACCGATGCGCAACGCGACCTGGCTGACTTGCTGCCGCCGCTGGTCGACGCCGATGCCAGCTTCCCCATCGCCGCGTCGATCGCCAATGAACTCGGCCTGCCGCAGGGCGTGCGCGTGGCGGCCGGTGGCGGCGACAACATGATGGCGGCGATCGGCACCGGCAACGTTGCATCGGGCGTCCTGAGCATGAGCCTGGGCACGTCCGGCACGCTGTTCGCGCATGCCGACCATCCAGTTGTTGACGAGGCCGGTGGCTGGGCGGCGTTCTGCTCGTCCACCGGTGGCTGGCTGCCGCTGATCTGCACGATGAACTGCACCGTCGCCACCGAAAGCGTCGCCCGCATGTTCGGCTTCAGCAGCCGCGACGGCGATTCGGTGATGGCCGACACCGCACCGGGCGCGGGCGGGCTGGTGATGCTGCCGTTCCTCAACGGCGAACGCACGCCCGACCTGCCGCACGCGCGCGGCTCGCTGCACGGCATGGATTCGAGCAACCTCACCCGCGGCAATGTCTATCGCGCGGCCATGGAAGGCGCGACCTACAGCCTGCGCTACGGCTACGACGCGTTGACCGCCGCCGGCCTGCAGTTCGACGCCATCCGCCTGACCGGCGGAGGCAGCCAGAGCGCGGCATGGCGACAGATGGTGGCCGACGTGTTCGAGCTGCCGGTCGCGGTGCCTGAGCAGAGCGAGGGCGCCGCGTTCGGCGCCGCGCTGCAGGCGTTGTGGGCACACGGCCGGGCCAGCGGTGGTGGCGACGACATCGCAACGATCGCGCGCGAGCACGTCGGCACCGACGACGCTTCAGTTGCGCGCCCCGACGGCAATGCCGCGTCCGCCTATCGCACCCATTACCGTCAATTCCGCCGCCACCTCGATGCGGCCATGCAATTCCACGCCAACCCGAACAACCCCAAGCCCTGACGCCAGCCGGGCCGCAGCCCGCCATTCCACTCTCTCGACAGTGACTCCCACCATGACGACTCCCTTCATCGGCGCCCGCGAATACTTCCCCGGCATCGGCCGCATCCCGTACGAGGGACGCGATTCGGACAACCCCTTGGCGTTCAAGCATTACGACGCCAACAAGCGCATCGGCGACAAGACCATGGCCGAGCACCTGCGATTCGCAGTCTGCTACTGGCACAGCTTCTGCAACGCCGGCCACGACCCGTTCGGCCCGGGCACGCGCGTGTATCCGTGGGATGCCGCGTCCGCGCCGCTGGCGCGTGCCGAGGCCAAGGCCGACGCTTCGTTCGAGTTCTTCACCAAGCTCGGCGTGCCGTACTACTGCTTCCATGACATCGACCTGGCGCCCGATGCCGAGGACATCGGCGAGTACGAGAAGAACGTCAAGCACATGGTCGCCATTGCCAAGGAGCGCCAGAAGGCGACGGGCATGAAGCTGCTGTGGGGCACGGCCAACCTCTTCAGCCACCCGCGCTACATGAACGGTGCCGCCACCAACCCGGACTTCGCCGTGGTCGCGCGCGCTGCCGTGCAGGTGAAGGCCGCGCTTGAGGCGACGGTCGAGCTGGGCGGCGAGAACTACGTGTTCTGGGGCGGCCGCGAAGGCTATGCCTCGCTGCACAACACCAACATGAAGCGCGAGCTGGCGCACTTCGGTCGCTTCCTCACCATGGCGCGCGACTACGGCCGCAGCATCGGCTTCAAGGGCAACTACCTGATCGAGCCCAAGCCGATGGAGCCGATGAAGCACCAGTACGACTTCGACTCGGCCACCGTCGTCGGTTTCCTGCGCGAGCATGGCCTCGACCAGGACTTCAAGCTCAACATCGAAGCCAACCACGCCACGCTGTCGGGCCATACCTTCGAGCACGACCTGCAGGTGGCATCGGACGCCGGCATGCTCGGCAGCATCGACGCCAACCGCGGCAACGCGCAGAACGGCTGGGACACCGACCAGTTCCCGACCGACCTGTACGACACCGTCGGCGCGATGCTGGTGGTGCTGCGCCAGGGTGGCCTGCAGCCGGGTGGCCTCAACTTCGACGCCAAGGTGCGCCGCGAGTCGACCGATGCCGACGACCTGTTCATCGCCCACATCGGCGGCATGGACGCGTTCGCGCGTGGCCTGGAAGTGGCGCAGGCGCTGCTGACCAAGTCGCCGTGGGAGCAGTGGCGCGCCGAGCGTTACGCCAGCTTCGACAAGGGTGCGGGAAACGACTTCGTCAAGGGCAAGCTCGACCTCGCCACGCTGAGCGCGCATGCCCTCAACGGTGCCGAACCGGCCAAGCTCAGCGGCAAGCAGGAGCGCTATGAGAACCTGCTCAACCAGTACCTCATGCGCTGAGCGATAACGAACCTTCCCCCGTTCCGGCAACGGGGGAGGGAGGCAAGGGGGCCGGGTTCAACCGATTGAACACAACTCAGGGGTAGGCCATGAACAGCGCCACGCTCGAAAACGCCACGTCCAACCACGACGCCGAGAACACCCGACTGATCATCCTGGTCAGCTGCGTGGCCACGATCGGTGGCTTCCTGTTCGGCTTCGACAGTGGCGTCATCAACGGCACGGTCGACGGATTGCAGCAGGCTTTCGGTTCGAGCAAGGCCGGGCTCGGCTTCGAGGTCGCCTCGATGCTGCTGGGCTGCGCGATCGGCGCGTTCTTCGCCGGGCGCCTGGCGGACCGCTGGGGTCGACGCTCGGTGCTGATCATCTCGGCGGTGCTGTTCCTGATATCGGCGCTCGGTGCAGGCGCGGCGGCGACCTCGTGGATGTTCGTCACCGCCCGCGTGCTCGGCGGATTCGCCGTCGGTGCCGCCAGCGTGATGTCGCCGGCCTATATCGCCGAAGTGGCCTCGGCGCGCTACCGCGGCCGGCTGGCCACGGTGCAGCAGATCGCCATCATCAGCGGCCTGTTCTGCGCGTTCCTCAGTAACTACCTGCTGGCCAAGGCCGCCGGCGCCTCCACCGAAGGGCTGTGGCTGGGGCAGGCGGCATGGCGCTGGATGTTCTGGGTGCAGGCGATTCCGTCGCTGCTGTTCCTGTTGCTGCTGCTGACCATCCCGGAGAGCCCGCGCTTCCTGGTGGTCAAGAAGCGCCAGGCCGATGCGCTCGCGGTGCTGACGCGCCTGTACGGCGCGGCCGAGGCGCGGACCAAGCTGGCCGAGATCGATGCATCACTGTCGGCCGACCACCATCGCCCGCAACTGTCTGACCTGATCAACAAGGCCACCGGCAAGATCCGTCCGATCGTCTGGATCGGCATCGGCCTGGCCACGTTCCAGCAGCTGGTCGGCATCAACGTCGTCTTCTATTACGGCGCCGTGCTGTGGCAGGCAGTCGGCTTCTCCGAGAGCGACGCGCTGCTGATCAACGTGCTGTCGGGTGCGCTGAGCATCGGCGCCTGCCTGGTGACGGTGCTGCTGATCGACCGCATCGGCCGCAAGCCGCTGCTGTGGGTCGGTTCGGCCGGCATGGCGGTGTCGCTGGCACTGATGACCTGGGCCTTCACCACCGGGTCGATCGATGCCAACCACAAGCTGGCGCTGTCGGACTCGATGGGCACGCTGGCGCTGGTCGCGGCCAACGTCTACGTGATCTTCTTCAACATGTCCTGGGGCCCGGTGATGTGGGTGATGCTGGGCGAGATGTTCCCCAACCAGATCCGCGGCTCGGGCCTGGCCGTTGCCGGCGCGGCGCAGTGGACGTCGAACTTCACCATCACCGTGACCTTCCCGATCCTGCTGGGCAGCATCGGCCTGGCCGGCGCGTACGGCATCTACACCGTGGCCGCGATCATCTCGGTGTTCTTCGTCCTGCGCTACGTCTACGAGACCAAGGGCAAGGAACTGGAACAGATGGAAGGCTGAGCCGGCGCATGGCTCCGGTTCCGGGCGACCCCCATCACATGCGCATGCCGGACTTACTGGCCGCTCGCGTCGCCC
The DNA here is from genome assembly GCA_036524915.1 of Lysobacter sp. Classification (GTDB taxonomy): domain Bacteria; phylum Pseudomonadota; class Gammaproteobacteria; order Xanthomonadales; family Xanthomonadaceae; genus Lysobacter_J. The sequence continues at coordinate 23,422 of DATDBI010000324.1, forward strand.
GGCTTGGCCGGCGGCGCGACCGAGTCGCGCGATACCAGCTGGTGGGGCAGCACGTGGTCGACCACCACGCGCGTGTTGCGGTCCTTGCGGCGGATGTTGCGCAGCAGGATGTCGACGGCCGAATCGGCCATCGAGGCGATCGGCTGGTGGATGGTGGTGAGTTCCGGCCACACCGTGGTCGCGGCCGAGGTGTCGTCGAAGCCCACCACCGACAAGTCGCGCGGCACGTCGAGCCCGCGCCGGTGCGCGACCGAGATCACCGCCGAGGCCATGTCGTCGTTGCTGGCGAAGATCGCGGTCGGCGGCTTGCGCAGACCCAGCAGCTTTTCCGTGGCGTCGAGACCGGAGCGGTAGGTGAAGTAGCCCTGCTGGACAAGGGCCGCATCCGGCGCGATGCCGGCCTCGTTCAGTGCCGCCTGGAAGCCCTCGTAGCGCCGCGCACTGGCGGTCTGGTTCGGGTTGCCCTTGATGTAGCCGATGCGGGTATGGCCGAGCGCGATCAGGTGCGCGGTGATCTCGCGGCTGGCGTGGAAGTCGTCGATGCGGACGCTGGAGATTTCCTGGCTGAAACGTCCCGACGCGATCGCAACCACCGACACGCCCGCACTGACCAGTTCGGACACGATGGCCTTGGACTCGCACAGCGGCGGCGGCAGGATCGCGCCCGCAACAGTCTTGGCCAGCGCACGCGCGGCGTGCCGCTGCTGCTCGGCGTCGAAGTTCTCCCAGGTATCGATGACCAGCTGCGCGGCGGTTCGCGATGCGCCGTTCAATGCGCCCACCAGCAGTTCGCGCAGGTAGGCCGCGCTGGGGTTGGTGTAGATCAGCGCAATGCGCGTGTCCTGCGCCGCGGCCAGCGAGCTGGCGGCCTGGTTGGGCGTGTAGCCGAGCTCGCGCACCGCCTGGGTGACGCGCTCGCGGGTGGACTCGCGGACCTTGCCGTAGCCGTTGACGACGCGGGAAACCGTCATCGGCGAGACGTTGGCGAGCGCCGCCACCTCGTCGATGGTTACTGCGCGTCCCTTGCGGCGGACCGACTTCTTGGGCTTCTCCAACGTACCTTCCTTCGCACGGCTTATGTCGGCGCGGACTTCATCACCAACGTGGGTTTCCACACCGAAGTGGCATCGGACAGGGCATGACAACGAATCACATGGTACCGACAACCGCCCCATGCAGCGACAGCGTAACCCCGATGGCGGGCGCCGTGCGCCGGTTGCGCCAGGCCGTTTGCCGCCTGGGCCGGGTGGGTGCCGCCGCCATCGCCATGCTTGCGTCGCTGTCGGCAGCACCCTGCGCACACGCGGAAGACGGCTATGACCTGTGGCTGCGCTACCGCCCGCTCGCGGCTGAAAACGCCAATGTCTACCGGTCACAGGTCTCGCAACTGGTCCTGGCCGACGCATCGCCGACCCAGGCGGCAACGCGGGCCGAACTGGTGCGTGGCTTGTCCGGCCTGCTCGGCAGCGCACCGCCGGTCTCGCAGTCGGTCAGCGCCGACGGTGCGGTGATCGTCGGCACGCCGGCGTCTTCGCCCGTCATCGCCGGCCTGCGCCTGACGCTGAAGGACCTTGGCCGCGAGGGCTATCTGATCCGCAGCGTCAACGTCGGCGGCCATCGCGCCACGGTCATCGCCGCCAACGAAGACGGCGGTGCGCTCTACGGTTCATTCCACTTCCTGCGCATGCTGCAGACCGCGCAGCCGCTCGCGGCGCTCGACCTGCGCGAGGCGCCGCACGTGCAGCTGCGCGTGCTCAACCACTGGGACAACCTCAACCGCCATGTCGAGCGCGGCTACGCAGGGCAGTCGATCTGGGACTGGCACAAGCTGCCCGACTATCTCGACCCGCGTTACACCGATTACGCCCGTGCCAACGCCTCGCTCGGTATCAACGGAACCGTGCTCAACAACGTCAATGCCAATGCATTGAGCCTGACGCCGATGTACTTGGAAAAGGCGGCGGCGCTGGCCGGCGTGTTCCGGCCCTATGGCATCCGCGTGTATCTCAGTGCCCGCTTCAGTGCGCCGATCGAAGTCGGCGGCCTTAAGACCGCCGACCCGCTCGACCCGCAGGTGCAGCGCTGGTGGCGCGACAAGGCCGACGAGATCTACAAGGTGATCCCGGACTTCGGTGGTTTCCTGGTCAAGGCCAACTCCGAGGGCCAGCCGGGCCCGCAGGACTACGGCCGCACCCACGCCGACGGCGCCAACATGCTGGCCGACGCGGTCAAGCCGCACGGTGGCGTGGTGATGTGGCGCGCGTTTGTCTATTCGCACGAGGAACCCGACGACCGCGCCAAGCAGGCCTACAGCGAGTTCGTTCCGCTTGACGGAAAGTTCCGCGACAACGTGATCGTGCAGGTCAAGAACGGCGCGATCGACTTCCAGCCGCGTGAACCGTTCCATCCGCTGTTCGGCGCGATGCCGAAGACGCCGCTGATGATGGAGTTCCAGATCACCAAGGAGTACCTGGGATTCGCCACGCATCTGGCCTACCTCGGGCCGATGTACGAGGAAACGCTGGAATCCGATACGTATCGGCGCGGCAAGGGCTCGACCGTGGCGAAAGTGGTCGACGGGTCCTTGCACCACTACAGGCTCACCGGCATGGCCGGTGTCGCCAACATCGGTTCGGACCGCAACTGGAGCGGGTCGCAGTTCGACCAGGCCAACTGGTACGTGTTCGGCCGCATGGCCTGGGATCCGTCGCTGAAGGCGCGGCCGATCGCCGAGGAATGGGCGCGCATGACGTTCTCCAACGAGGCCGATGTGGTGGAACCGATCGTCGCGATGATGATGGGCTCGCGCGAGGCGGTGGTGGACTACATGACCCCGCTCGGATTGCACCACCTGATGGGCAACGGCCATCACTACGGCCCGGGCCCATGGGTGTCCGGCGGACCGCGTGCGGACTGGACGTCCGTGTACTACCACCGCGCCAGTCGCAACGGCATCGGCTTCGATCGCAGCGCCAGCGGCAGCAACGCCGTCGCGCAGTACGCGCCGCCGGTGGCGCGCGAGTTCGGCGACGCCAAGCGCGTGCCGGAGAAATACCTGCTCTGGTTCCATCACGTGCCCTGGGACTACCGCACCGCTTCCGGCCGGCCGCTGTGGGACGAGCTTGTCTCCCGCTACACGCACGGCGTCGATTACGTGAAGCAGATGGAGCAGACCTGGCAGGGTCTCGGCGGCCGCATCGACGCAGAGCGCCACGCCCAGGTAGCGACCTACCTGTCGATCCAGGAGAAGGAGGCGCAGTGGTGGCGCGACGCCAGCATCGCCTACTTCCAGACGTTCTCGCAGCGACCGTTGCCCGAAGGCCAGGCGCCGCCCGCGCACACGCTTGAGTACTACGAAGCGCTTTCCTTTCCTTTTGCGCCAGGTAACTGAGCCAGCATGAACATGTCCAGCTCGCCGCTCCGTTCGTCGTTGCTTGTCCTCGCGCTCGGCGCGGCCTCCGTTGCGCAGGCCAATGGCACTGCGCACGAGCCGCTGCAGGACCAGGTGAGTGCGGCGGCGGCCGAGCGCAGGCCGGCACCACTGCTTCACGAGATGTTCCAGGACCACGCCGTCCTGCAACGCAACGCGCCGATCCGCGTCTGGGGACAGTCGAAGCCCGGCCAGGCCGTGCAGGTGACGCTGGCGCGCAAGAAGGCCAGCGCCCGCGCCGACGAGAACGGCCGCTGGCTGGCGACCTTGCCGCCGATGCCGGCCGGTGGTCCATACACGCTGATCGCCAGCGAGCAGGGCGGAATGAAGCAGACCGTGAATGACGTGATGGTCGGCGACGTGTGGCTGTGCTCGGGCCAGTCCAACATGGTGCTGCAGGTGCACCGCACGCTCGACTCGCGCGCCGAGATCGCAGATTCCAGCAACGACGGCATCCGCATGCTCACCGTCGGTGAAACCGGCAGCGTGACGCCGCTGGAGCATTTCGCCACGCCGGTGAAATGGCTCAAGGCGGCGCCGGAGACCGTGCCCAACTTCTCCGCGGCCTGCTTCTACTACGCACGCGAACTGCAGAAGACGGTCAAGGTGCCGATGGGCCTGGTCACCGCGGCGTGGGGTGGCTCGCGCATCCAGGCCTGGACCAGTGGCGAGGCGCTGCGTGCGTCGGGCCAGTACAACGACGAGCTTGATGTGCTGGCCGCATACGCGCGTGATCCGGTCGCCGCGGTCGCTCAATGGGGCGAGGTCTGGGGTAAGTGGTGGCGCGCCCGCAAGGATGCGATGGCCGGCGACGAGCCCTGGGCAGCCGACTATTCCGAGACCGAAGGCTGGCGCGCTGCACCGCGAGCGCTGGGCCCGTGGGAAGGGTGGGGCGTGAGGGAGCTGGCCGAGTACGACGGCATGGTCTGGTTCCGCACCTCCGTCAAGCTCACCGAGCAGCAGGCCGCGCAGGACGCGGTGTTGCTGCTGGGGTCGATCGATGAAGTCGACATGACCTGGGTAAACGGTCGCGGCGTCGGCAGCACTTATGGGCCCGGGGCCGGTCGCGAGTATCCGTTGCCGACCGGTCTGCTGCACGCCGGTGACAATTCGGTCGCGATCAACGTGCTCGACACCTATCGCGCCGGCGGCATGAGCGGCCCGGCGTCGGCCTACGCGGTTCGCTTCAAGGACGGGACCACGGTGCCGCTCGATAGCGCCTGGAAGTACCGTTCGGCGCCCGGCAACGACTGGCCCCCGCGGGCGCCGTGGCAGACCGCTGCTGGCCTGTCGACGCTCTACAACGGCATGATCGCGCCGATCGGCAAGTACGGCTTCCGCGGCATGCTCTGGTACCAGGGCGAGTCGAACACTTTCGAGTCCGATCGCTATGCCGACCTGCTTCGCATGTGGCGCAACGACTGGCGTTCGCGTTTCGGCGCCGATCTGCCGGTGCTGATCGTGCAGCTGGCCGGTTATGGCATGCCGAAGTCGCAGCCGGCCGAGAGTGGCTGGGCCGAACTGAGGCAGGCGCAGCGCATCGTCGCCAACGACGACGCGCATAGCGGGCTGGCCGTGGCGATCGACATCGGCGACCGCTACGACATCCATCCTTCGAACAAACAGGAACTCGCGCGTCGCCTCGCGCGCGCTGCGCGGCACGTGATCTACGCAGACAAGCAGCCGCCTTCCGGGCCGGTGCCGACATCGGCAAGGCGCGAAGGCGATGCCGTCACGGTGACTTTCGCCGATGTCACCAACGGGCTGGTCGCTTTCGGTGCCAACGGCCCGATCGGCTTCGAACTGTGTGGCGCGGCAAAGGACACCTGCCACTACGCCGATGCCCGCATCAGCGGTAACAAGGTGACCCTGCGCGCACCTGGCGCCGCGGCCGTCACGCGCGTGCGCTACTGCTGGGCCGACGGCCCGGTCTGCACGCTCTTCGATGGCGTCGGCCTGCCCGCCGGTCCGTTTGAAGCCCCCATCCAGTGAGCCCCCATCCAGTGAATTTCCGAGTGATCCGACGATGAACCACCAGAACGAAACCACCACGCACGGCTCGTCACGCGATCGCGAGATCGTCGACGCGCGCGTCATCGTCACCTGCCCGGGGCGCAACTTCGTCACGCTGCGCATCGAGACCCGATCGGGCGTGGTCGGCCTCGGCGACGCGACCCTCAACGGCCGCGAGCTGGCGGTTGCTTCCTACCTGCAGGATCACCTGGTGCCGAACCTGATCGGTCGCGACGCCGGCCGCATCGAGGACATCTGGCAGTTCTTCTATCGCGGTGCCTACTGGCGCCGTGGCCCGGTGACGATGACCGCCATCGCGGCCGTCGATGTCGCGTTGTGGGACATCCTCGGCAAGATGGCCGGGCTGCCGCTGTACCAGCTGCTTGGCGGCCGCTCGCGCGAAGGCGCGCTGGTCTATGCGCATGCCAACGGTCGCGACATCGGCGAGGCCAGCGAAGAAGTCGGCAAGTACCGCGAGAAGGGGTTCCTTGCCGTGCGCGCGCAGTGCGGCGTGCCGGGCGTGAAGAAGGCCTATGGCATCTCCACCGCCGGCAAGCCCTACGAGCCGGCTGAGAGCGAGTTGCCCGCAGAGACCGTGTGGTCGACGCCGAAGTACCTGGAAGTGGTGCCCAAGTTGTTTGAGCGCCTGCGCGCAGAGCACGGCAACGATATTGAACTGCTGCACGACGTGCACCACCGCCTCAGCCCGATCGAGGCAGCGCGCCTGGCCCGCGACGTCGAGCCCTACCGCCTGTTCTGGCTGGAAGACGCCACGCCGGCGGAGAACCAGAAATCGTTCGAGCTGATCCGCCAGCACTCGGTAACGCCGCTGGCCGTGGGCGAGGTCTTCAACTCGATCTGGGACTGCAAGCACCTGATCGAGAACCAGCTGATCGACTACATCCGCACCACCATCGTGCACGGCGGCGGCATCACCCATCTGCGCCGCCTGGCGGACTTTGCGGGCCTGCACCAGGTGCGCACCGGTTTCCACGGCGCCACCGACCTGTCGCCGGTGTGCATGGGCGCGGCGCTGCACTTCGACACCTGGGTGCCCAACTTCGGCATCCAGGAGTACATGTTCCATTCCGAGGAAGCCAACGCAGTCTTCCCGCACGACTACGTGTTCCGCGACGGCCGCCTGCATGTCGGCGACACGCCAGGCCATGGCGTTACGATCGACGAGAAGCTGGCGGCGCGCTACCCGTACTCGCCCAAGCAGTTGCCGATCGCGCGCCTGGAAGACGGCGCGATGTGGGACTGGTGATGGCGACCCGGCGGATGCTCAAGCTGTTCTGGCCGCTGCTGCTGGCCTTGTCGGTACCAGCGGTGCAGGCGCGCGAACCGGTGCTGTTCGACTGGTTCGAATACCGTGGCCACGACGCGCCGTTCGAGCAGCCGCTGCCGGCAGGCAGCTACCGCAACCCGGTGCTGGCCGGCTTCCACCCCGATCCGGCAGTGGTGCGCGCTGGCGACCGCTACTACCTGGTCAATTCCAGCTTTGCCTACTTCCCCGGCATCCCGGTGTTCGAAAGCCGCGACCTGGTGCACTGGCAGCAGATCGGCAACGTCATCGACCGGCCGTCGCAGCTCGACTTCGACGGCCTGGGCATGTCGCGTGGCGTGTTCGCGCCGACGATCTCGTACCACGACGGCACGTTCTACGTGCTCAACACCGCGGTCGACAGCGGCGGCAATTTCCTCGCCACTGCGACCAACCCCGCGGGCCCGTGGTCGGATCCCATCTGGCTGCCTACCATCGACGGCATCGACCCGTCGCTGTTCTTCGACCAGGACGGCAAGGCCTACCTGCTCAACAACGGCGAGCCCGACGGCAAGCCGCGCTATGACGGCCACCGCGCGATCTGGATGCAGGAGTTCGACCCGGCGCAGCGCAAGCCGGTCGGTCCGCGCAAGGTGCTGATCGATGGCGGCGTCGAGCCGTCGAAGAATCCGATCTGGATCGAAGGCCCGCACCTCTACCAGCGCGAAGGCTGGTATTACCTGGTCTGCGCCGAGGGCGGCACCGGGCCGGATCACTCGCAGGTGGTCCTTCGCAGCCGCCAGGTATGGGGGCCGTATGCGCCCTACGCGGGCAACCCGATCCTGACCCAGCGCGACCTCGATCCCGATCGCGCGCACCCGATCACCAATGCCGGCCATGCCGATATCGTCGAAGGCCTCGATGGCAGCTGGTGGGCGATCTTCCTGGCCAGTCGCAACTACGGCGGCGTGCACTACAACACCGGCCGCGAGACGTATCTGTTGCCGGTGGCGTGGAAGGACGGTTGGCCGACAATCCTCGAACACGGTCGCGCGATTCCGCAGGTGTTGGCCGGTCCCGCCTTCATGGAGCGCGACGCGACGCAGGCGCCGATGACCGGCAACTTCACGTGGCGCGACGAGTTCGACAAGCCTGAGCTCGACCGCGCATGGATGAAGGTGCGCGTGCCGAAGCAGTCCTGGGCTGATCTCGCGAGCAGGCGCGGGCAGCTGGCGATACGGCCGCTGGCGGAAGGGCTCGACACGCTGCGCAATCCGTCGTTCCTGGCGCGCCGCCAGCAGCACATTGCATTCGAGGCCAGCACGGCGCTGACCGTGCCGGTCTACGCCGGTGTCGAGGCGGGCATCGTTGCATTCCAGAACGAACGCTTCTGGTACTTCCTCGGCGTGCGTCGCGGCAAGGGCGGCGTGGAGCTGTTCCTGCAACGCAGCAGCGCGGGCAAGGCCAGCACCATCGCGACGACGAATATCGCCAATGCAAAGACCCTGAAGCTCAAGATCGCTGGCGACGGCGGCGCCTACTCGTTTGCATTCGATGCCGACGGCAAGGGTTGGCAGTGGCTGCGCCGCGATGACGACGGAACCATCCTCAGCACCGATGTCGCCGGCGGATTCGTCGGCGCGGTGGTGGGCCCCTATGCACGTACGGAGACGGACAAATGAACAACCAGCGTAGTCGCCCCCTGGCCAGGATGGTTGCAGTGGCACTGCTTGCCACCAGCTTGCAGGCGCTTGCTGCGCCACCGGTCACGACGTCCCCGGGCTACCTCGACCTCAACCGCAGTTTCGAGGGCCGTGCCGCCGACCTGGTCTCGCGCATGACGCTGGAGGAGAAGGCCGCGCAGATGCAGAACGGCGCGCCGGCGATCGAGCGCCTGGGCGTGCCGGCCTACGACTGGTGGAACGAAGCGCTGCACGGCGTCGCCCGCGCCGGCGCGGCAACCGTGTTCCCGCAGGCGATCGGCATGGCCGCCACGTTCGACGTCCCGCTGATGGGCGAGGTCGCCACCACCATCAGCGACGAAGCCCGCGCCAAGCACCACGAGTTCGCACGTCAGGGCCAGCACGGCCGCTACCAGGGGCTGACGTTCTGGTCGCCCAACATCAACATCTTCCGCGACCCGCGCTGGGGCCGTGGCCAGGAGACCTACGGTGAGGATCCGTACCTCACCGCGCGCATGGGCGTGGCGTTCGTGAAGGGCCTGCAGGGCGATGACCCGAAGTACCGCAAGCTCGACGCCACCGCCAAGCACTTCGCCGTGCACAGCGGGCCGGAGGCCGATCGTCACACCTTCGATGCGCGACCGAGCCAGCGCGACCTGTACGAGACCTACCTCCCCGCGTTCGAAGCGCTGGTGAAGGAAGGCCAGGTCGATGCGGTGATGGGCGCCTACAACCGCGTCTATGGCGAGTCCGCCAGCGCCAGCAAGTTCCTGCTGCAGGACACGCTGCGCGGTCAGTGGGGATTCAAGGGTTACGTCGTGTCCGACTGCTGGGCCATCGTCGACATCTGGAAGCACCACAAGATCGTCGCCACGCCCGAGGAAGCCGCCGCACTCGCGGTGAAGAACGGCACCCAGCTCGATTGCGGCGACACCTACACGCCGTCGCTGCCGGTAGCAGTGAAGAAGGGCCTGATCAGTGAAGCCGAGATCGACCACGCGCTGACCCTGCTGTTCACCGCGCGCATGCGCCTGGGCATGTTCGACCCGCCGGAGAAGGTGCGCTGGGCCGGCATCCCGTACTCGGTGAACCAGGCCCCAGCGCACGACGCGCTTTCGCGCAAGGTCGCGCAGGAGTCGATCGTGCTGTTGAAGAACGACGGCGTGCTGCCGCTGTCGCGTGATACCAAACGCATCGCGGTCGTCGGCCCGACCGCAGACGACACCATGGCGTTGCTCGGCAACTACTACGGCACACCGGCCGCGCCCGTGACCATCCTGCAGGGCATCCGCGAGGCCGCGCCGAACGCGCAGGTGGTGCATGCGCGCGGCGTCGACCTGGTCGAAGGCCGCGACGACCCGGCGGCGACACCGCTGATCGAACCGCAGTACCTGCGTCCGGAGAAGGGCTCGACCGAGCGCGGGCTGCGCGGCGAGTACTTCCGCAGCAAGGACCTGTCCGGCAAGGCGGCGCTGGTCCGCGTCGATTCACAGATCGGTTTCCGCTGGGACCGCGGGTCACCGACCGACAACCTGATGGCGCGCGGCGAGGCGCACGGTGGCCAGTCGGTGCCGTCGGACAACTTCAGCATCCGCTGGAGCGGCCAGCTGCTGCCGCCGGTGTCGGGCACCTACCAGCTCGAAGCCGCCGCCAACGACGGCTTCCGCCTGTACCTGGACGGCAAGCTGCTGCTTGACCATTGGGGCGCCACTGACCGTCTGCGCGCCGACAACACCAGCGTGAAGCTCGAGGCCGGCCGAACGTACGACGTGAAGCTTGAGTACTACGACGGCGAGCGCGACGCCGGCGTGCGCCTCGCATGGCGCATGCCGGGCGCGAAGCCGCCGTTCGAGGAAGCCGTGCAGGCGGCGCGCGATTCCGATGTCGTGATCTTCGTCGGTGGTCTCACCGGCGACGTCGAAGGCGAGGAAATGACGGTCAGCTACCCCGGCTTCGCCGGTGGCGACCGCACCGACATGCGCCTGCCAGAGACGCAGCGCAAGCTGCTCGAGGCGCTGCACGCGACCGGCAAGCCGGTCGTGATGGTGCTCACGGCCGGTTCGGCACTGTCGGTCGATTGGGCGAAGCAGAACGTGCCGGCGATCGTGTTTGCCTGGTACCCGGGTCAGCGCGGCGGCAACGCCGTGGCGGACGTGCTGTTTGGCGATGCCAACCCCGCCGGCCGCCTGCCGGTGACGTTCTACAAGGCCGACGAGAAGCTGCCGGCGTTCGACGACTACGCAATGCAGGGGCGTACCTACCGCTACTTCGCGGGCGAGCCGCTGTATCCGTTTGGGCATGGCCTGTCGTACACGACGTTTGCCTACTCCGACCTGCAACTCGACCGTGCCAAGGCGGGCCCGCAGCAGCCGGTGACGGCGACGGTGAAGGTGCGCAACAGCGGCAAGCGCGCCGGTGACGAGGTCGTGCAGCTGTATCTGCGCGCACTCGATTCGAAGCAGGCACGTGCGCAGAAGGAACTGCGGGGCTTCCAGCGCGTGACGCTGCAGCCCGGTGAAGAGCGGGCCGTGTCGTTCACGATCCGGCCGTCGTCCGACCTGCGCTACTACGACGAGAAGGCGAAGGCGTACGCAGTCGATCCGGGCACGTATGAGGTCCAGGTCGGTGCATCAAGCGCGGATATCCGGGCAACTGGCGAGCTGCGCGTCACGAAGTAGGAGTCGCTCGCCATCCCCGCATTGGCGGGGGTGGCGGGTCGGGTGTTCATTGAAGGAGAACCGATGCAAGACCGTTTGAACCAGTCCGCGATCGCCTCGCTGCCGGCCGAAGTCGTCCGCCCTGCGTGCGACCGCGCCGGCACGCGCATCGGCATCGTCCATATCGGTGTCGGCGCGTTCCATCGCGCCCACCAGGCCGTGTACCTGGACGACGTGCTGGCGAAAGAGCCGGACTGGGCGATCTGCGGGGTCAGCCTCAACAGCCGCGACGTCCGCGACGCGCTGCAACCGCAGGACGGTTTGTACGCATTGGCGCTGCTGGGCGAGAAGCCATCGCTGCGGGTCATCGGTTCGATCCGCGAGCTGCTGTTTGCCCGCGAGCAGCGCGACCAGGTGCTCGCGCGCCTGGCCGATCCGCTGGTGCGCATCGTCACCCTGACCATTACCGAGAAGGGGTACTGCCTGTCGGGCGCCGAGCTCGACTTGGGCCATCCGGAGATCGTCCACGACCTGGCCAATCCGGACGCCCCCACGGGAGCGATCGGGTACATCGTCGCCGGCCTGGCCGCGCGGCGAAAGCGCCGCCTGCCACCGTTCACCGTGCTGAGCTGCGACAACCTGCCCGAGAACGGACGCAAGCTCGGCCGCGCGGTGGTGCAGTTCGCGCGGCAGATCGATGCCGATCTGGCGCGCTGGATCGAAGCGGAGGTCGCGTTTCCGTGCTCGATGGTCGACAGCATCACCCCCGCGACCGACGATGCGCTGCGCGCGCGCGTCGCGGACCAGCTCGGCTGCACCGATGCCTGGCCGGTGCAGCGCGAGGCATACACGCAGTGGGTCGTGGAAGACAGCTTCTGCAATGGCCGGCCCGATTTCGAGCGCGTGGGCGTGACCCTGAGCGGCGAGATCGCCGGCTACGACAAGGCCAAGCTGCGCCTGCTCAACGCGCCGCACTCGGCGCTGGCGTACCTGGGTGCACTGATGGAGATCGATACCGTCGCGCAGGCCATGGCCACGCCGGTCCTGGCCGGCTTCGTCGAGCGCCTGATGCACGACGGCATCGTGCCGAACGTCAAGGCGCCAGCCGGTTTCAACGCCGGTGGGTATGTCGAGGCGATTCTGTCCCGCTTCCGCAATCCCGCGATCCAGCATCGCCTGCTGCAGATCGCGTGGGATGGATCGCAGAAGCTGCCGGTGCGACTGCTCGGCACGATCAGCGATGCGCTGGCGGCTGGCCACCCGATCGACCTGCTGAGCCTCCCGGTAGCGGCATGGATGCAGTTCGTGCGGCGGCAGGCGCGCAACGGCGTGGCGCTGGTCGACCCGATGGCGGATGTGCTTGCCGACATCGGCCGTGCAAGCACTGGCAATGCAGAGGCTGACGTCGCCCGGTTCCTGGCGCTGGATGCCGTATTCGCGCCGCTGTCGGGTGACGAGCGATTCGTGGATGCGGTTCGCGAAGCGTATGCGCGCCTGGGTGACGGCACGCCGACCGCCGTGTGGCGCGCGCTGGGCGCCTGAAGCCCCAGACGAATGCAGGAGCGAGCTCGCTCCTGCATCGGAGTTACGGCTGGAAACCCAGGCCGGTCGCCTTCACGCGCACGCGTGCCACGGCCGTGTGTGAGGTCAGGTACAGCGTGTGGCCGTCATCGCCGAACGCGCAGTTGGACACGCGCGCCCCGGTCTCGATGCGGCCCAGCCGCTTGCCGTTGGCGTCCATGACCAGCAGACCGCCGGGTGCGGAAGCGAACAGGTGACCGTCGTCGGACATGCACAGGCCGTCGGGGGCACCAGAGGCGCCGGCGGCGATCAGGTCCGATGCGTCGGCCAGGACGCGCCGGTCGAGCACGTTGCCGCGATCGTCCAGCCGGTACGCCATCCACACCGGCCGCTTCTCGTCGGAATTGGCCACGTAGAGCGTGCGCTGGTCCGGAGAGAGCGCCACGCCGTTGGGGAAGCGCAGCTCCCCCTCGATCATGTGCACCGAGCCGTCGGGGTCAAGGCGATAGACGCCGTTGACGGGCTGCTCTTTCAGCGGTGATTCGTCGATGCCTTTCAGGCCATACGGCGGATCGGTGAAGTACACCGACCCATTGCCGTGGCGGATCACATCGTTGGGGCTGTTGAGGCGCTTGCCGGCGTAGGTCGCGGCAAGCGTGGTCTTGCGCTTCGTCGCCGGGTCGAGGCGGGCGATCAGACGCGAACCCGAATCGGCGATCAGCACCGTGCCCTGTGGTTCGGCGTCGAGACCGTTTGCGCCGGCTTCGCGCAGTCCTTCCACGTCCGTGCCGCCGTAACCGGATGGCTTGAGGAACACCGACTTCCCTTCGTTCGCTGACCAGCGGTACATCGTGTTGCCGGGCACGTCGTTGAACAGCAGGTAATTGCCGTCGCGCATCCACAGCGGGCCTTCGGACCACGCCAGGCCGTCCGCGATCCGCTCGATGCGTGCGTCGGGGGCGATGAGGGTCCCGAGCGCTTCGTCGTACACCGTGATATGCCCGATCGTCGGGTACGACGGGGTGGTCGCCGGCTCGGCGTGATGCTCCGCGGGCGCGCACGCGGTCGCCGCGGCCAGCGCCGTGACCGCCAGGGCAATGCGCAGTGCCTGATTCGTCGGCGCGCGCATCATTGCACCCGCACCACGGCTTCGGCGCCTTGCAGCTGCGCCGATTGCGCGCGCACGGTGACGGTGCCGGTCTGGCCCGGCATTGCGCGCACGATGACCAGTGCCAGTCCGTTGAACGCATGTCGCTCGTGCGACGGGAACGCAGTCATGTCGGTCGGGTCTCCGTTGTCGGTGGCGACGATCTGGGCAGGACCGTCCACGCTGAAGGCGATACGCGAGGCAGCATAGGGCACCGGACGCCCGTCGTGGTCGAGCACGCGCACGGTCACGAACGACAGGTCGATGCCGTCGCAGTGGATCTCGCGGCGGTCGGGCTGCAGCTCGAGCTTCGCTGCCGCGCCCGCCGTTCGCGTGCTCGCCTGCGCCCATGGCTTGCCGTTCTTGTACGCCTGCACCCGCAACTCGCCGGGCTGGTAGACGACGTCGTCCCAGCGCAGCCGGTACTCGTAAGGGCCTTTCTTCCGGCGCCCCTGCGACTTGCCGTTGACGAACAACTCGGCCTCGTCGCCGGAGGTGAACACATGCACCGGCGTGACCTGGCCCTCGCGCCCCGGCCAGGTCCAGTGCGGCAGCAGGTGCACCATCGGCAGGTCGGGCCGCCAGCGTGACTGGTACAGGTAGAAGCGATCCTTGGGGAACCCGGCAAGGTCGACGATGCCGGAGTACGAGCTGCGCGAGTCGTAGTAGGGCGTGGGTTCGCCGAGGTAATCGAAGCCGGTCCAGACGAACTCCCCGGCGACGTAGGGATGGCGGTCGAGCGAGGCGAACACCTTGTCGGCGCTGGAGCCGAAATCCACCGCATGCAGCTCGTACGCGCTGACCTGGCGGATCGTCGAATCGCCACCGCGGCCGTCGCGAACCGGCGCACTGGTCTCCTTCGTCACCGGGAACAGGAACACACCACGGCTGCTGAGCGCCGATGCGGTCTCGGTGCTGACGATCGCCTTGTCCGGAAACCTGGCATGGAACCCCGGGTACTGCGGCTTCGTGCGGATGCGCTCGGTGCCTTCGAACTCCGGCGTGTCGCGGATGCCTTCGCCCTGGTAGTTCAGGCCGATCACGTCGAACACCGCCGACAACGGCATGTCCGGCTTGGCCCAGTTCATCGCGTTGGTGGTCGGCCGGGTCGGGTCTTCCTCGCGGACGATGGCGTGCAGGCGAGTTGCGATCGCCGCGCCTGCCTCGCCGGTGTACTGCTCGCCGACTTCGTTGCCGACGCTCCAGGCGATGATCGAGGGATGGTTGCGGTCGCGGCGCAACATCGAGCGCAGGTCGGGCTCCTGCCAGTCCTTGAAGATCAGGTGGAAGTCGAGCGGCGTCTTCTTGCGCTCCCACGAGTCGAAGATCTCGTCGACCACGAGCAAGCCCATGCGGTCGGTGAGCTCCAGCAGCTCCGGTGCCGGCGGGTTGTGGCTCATGCGCACCGCATTGGCACCCATGTCGCGCAGGATTTCGAGCTGGCGTTCTGCCGCGCGGACGTTGAAGGCCGCACCCAGCGCACCGAGGTCGTGGTGGTTGTTGACGCCGCGGATGACGATGCGCTCGCCGTTGACGAGCAGGCCCTGGGTGGCGTCGAAGCGCACCGAGCGGATGCCGAATGGCGTTTCATGGCGATCGACCACGCGACCGCCGCGCGACACCGTGGTGACGGCGACATAGCGGTTGGGTTGCTGGGACGGCGGCGGGCCCCACAGCCGCGGGCGGCCGAGGGTGGTGGTGCCGTCCACGCGGGCGCCCGCATGCGCCGCGATCCGCGCACGTGCCGTGTCGATGCGGGCGACCACGCCGCCGGTCCTGCGCCCCTCGGCGTCGAGCGCGAGGATCTCGGTGGCGACATCAACATCCGCGTCGCGGCCCGAGTCGTTGTCGAGCGTCAGGGCCAGGCGGATGGTCGCCATCTCGGCGGACACCTGCGGGGTCGTCAGCTGTGTTCCCCAGTGCGCCACATGCACCGGATCGACCTTGGTCAGCCAGACGTTGCGATAGAGACCGCCGCCCGGGTACCAGCGTGCAGAATCGGGCGGGTTGTCCAGGCGGATCGCCAGCTGGTTGTCGCCGCCGGGCGTCAGGTACGGCGTGAGGTCGACGCGCCAGGAGTTGTATCCGTACGGCCAGCCACCCACGAGGCGGCCGTTGAGCCAGACAGTGGCGTATGACATCGCCCCGTCGATATCGAGGAAGACCGAGCGGCCACGGTCGCTGGCCGGGATGTCGAGCTTGCGGCGGTACCAGCCGATGCCCCAGCTCGGCAGTCGGCCCATGCCGCCATAAGGGCCTTCGCGCAGGAACGGTCCGGCGATGGCCCAGTCGTGCGGCAGCGTCACGCGTTGCCAGCCACCGTCATCGAAATCCTTGCGCACAAACGCGACATCACCGCCAGGATCGCCAGCAGGGCGCACGTGGCGCCGCGTCGTGTCGCCGATGAAGGCATTGCCGCTGGGCAGGATCCACGGCTTGAGCACGCCATCGGCGCGCGCCGCGAGCTGTTCGGCCTCCTCGGGGCGGGCGTCGGCGGCCTTTCCGTCCTGGTTGTCCGTCACCTTCGGCCGCACGTCGTAATCCAGCCGGGTCGACAGACCCGTCGGATCGCCCTGGTGGAAACGCCAGCCGCTGTTGATCGAAACGCGTTCGCGTGGCGATGCCTCGTCTGCCATCACGGGTGCAGATAGCACCAGCAGCGCCAGCAGGGGCGCTGCCGAGCAGCGGAGCAGGCGCCCAAGCATCACAACTTGTAGGCCTGCTTCGGCAAGCGGTAGGCGAGGTCGATCGCCAGTTCGGCCGCTTCGTCCTCGTCCATGCGGTGTTCGCTGACCAGCTTGGCAAGGAACGCGCAATCGACGCGGCGGGCGACATCGTGGCGCGCCGGGATCGAGAGGAAGGCGCGGGTGTCGTCGTTGAAGCCGACCGTGTTGTAGAAGCCGCCGCTGCTGAGCGTCTGCTCGCGGAAACGCCACATGCCTTCGGGTGCGTCATGGAACCACCACGCCGGACCGAGGAACAGCGCCGGATAGTGGCCCGCCAGCGGCGCCAGTTCGCGCGCGTAGGTGCTCTCGTCGAGGGTGAAGACGATCACGCGCAGGCGCGGATCGTTGCCGAAGCGGTCGAGCAACGGTTTGAGCGCGTTGACGTAGTCGGTGCGCATCGGCATGTCGGCGCCCTTGTCGCGGCCGAAGCGTTCGAACAGGCGTGCGTTGTGGTTGCGGAAGCAGCCCGGATGGATCTGCATCACCAGTCCGTCGTCCAGGCTCATCGCCGCCATTTCGGTCAGCGCCTGGGCGCGGAACAGTTCCGCCTCGGCCGCGCTGGCGCCGCCGCGGGAGACCTTCTCGAACAGGCGGCGTGCTTCGTCGGCCGGCAGGTCGGCGGTGGCGGCGCTGGGGTGGCCGTGGTCGGTCGAGGTCGCGCCCATGGCGGCGAACGCGGCGCGGCGCTGGCGGTGGGCGCGCAGGTAGCCGTCCCAGGTGTAGACGTTCTCGCCGGTCATCTCGCCGAAACGCTCCAGCGAAGCAGCGAATTCCTCGTGCTCCGGGTCCACCACCGGGTCCGGGCGGTAGGCGGTGACGACCCGGCCGGGCCACCCACTGGCGCGTATCGCAGCGTGGTGCTGGAGCGGATCGAGCGGCGATTCGGTGGTTGCCAGCAACTCGATGCGGAAGCGGTCGAACAATGCGCGCGGGCGGAACTCCGGCTGCTGCAATGCCGCGGTGATGTGGTCGTAGTAGCGGTCGGCGCTGCCTGCATCCAGGCGCTCGCGCAGACCGAACACCTCATGGAAGACGTGGTTGAGCCACATCGACGAAGGCGTGCCGCGAAAGAGGTGGACGTTGGACGCGAACAGGCGCCAGGCCGCGCGCGGATCAACCGCCGAGCGTGATCCGTCGCGGCGCGGGATGCCGAGCGCGTCCAGATCGATGCCCTGGCTGTAGAGCATGCGGAACACGTAGTGATCCGGAACCAACAGCAGGTCGGTGGCATTGGCGAACGGCGCGTTGTCGGCAAACCACGACGGGTCGGTATGGCCGTGCGGGCTGATGATCGGCAACTGCGCGATCTGGGCGTACAGCCGCCGCGCGATCGCGCGTGCCCCGGCCTGCGCGGGGAACAGTCGGTCCGGGTGCAGGTCCAGCGCTTTGGTGTTCATGGTGCTTGCTCTCTTCAATTCCCGGAAGCGGTAGTGGTTGCGGTGGACGGCCCGGTCACGCCGCGCACATGGCCGCGAAGCCATGCCATCGCCGGTCGTTCGCTGCCGTCCTTGCGCACCAGGTAGGCCTTCTCCTTCGAGCGCCACATGCCAGGGCGGTAACCCCACAGCGTGATGCCCTTGACCCCCGGGTGTTCCCAGAACACCGGGAAGATCCGCTGGTAGTCCTTGAGCTGCTGCGCGTCGGTGGCACCGTCGATATCGAGTTCGGTCACGTAGATCGGCAGGCCGGTGGCGGCGAGGCGATCGAGGTTGGCGCGATGCACCGACATCGGCGTGTCGTTCTTCGTCGCGAAGGCATGGCCCTGCACGCCGATGCCGTCGAGCAGGTTGTCCTTGCGCAGCAGCGCGATGATCTCGAGGTAGCGACGGGTGTTCTCGTCCTTGTTGGTGATGTTGTAGTCGTTGATCAGCAGCTTCGCATGCGGGAAATTTCGCCGCGCGAGGCGATAGGACTCGACGATCCAATCCCAGCCGCTGGCGCCGCTGCCGCCAAGCGCGTTGATGTAGTTGCCGCCACCCTCGTCGTCCTTGTTCGGCGGATCGTTGAGCGCCTCGTTGACCACCTCGACGTAGTCCAGGTCCGGGTAGCGTTGCGCCACCGCCGCAAACCACTCCTCGATTTCCTCGCGCTGTTCGGCGGGCGGCAGCTTTTCGATCCACTCCGGCTGCTGGTTGCCCCAGACCATCACGTGCATCTGGAACGGGAAGCCGTGGCGCTTTGCGAACTGGTAAGCCGCATCGAGGCCGCTCCAGTCCATCTTGTCGCGCACCGCTTCGACCGAGCCCCACTTGCCGGCGTTCTCCGGCGTGACCTTGTTCCAGTAGCCGGCGAAGCCGGGCAGCTGGGTCGGGCTGTGGACGCTGCCCAGGAACTTCTGCTGTCCGGCGGCGAGCGGCGCGCCCTGCGCGTGCAGCGCGAGTGGCGTGGCAACCAGCACGGCCAGGGCCAGCTTGATCAATGGTGACGCGTTCATCGTTCCCTCCCCGGTGATGAAATTCATGCGGTCGTCGCATCCAGCTGCGCCGGTTCCAGGCGCGGCGCCAGCAGGTGCACGACCAGCAGCGCGATCAGGTAGGCCGAACCGGCCATCAGGAACACCGGGACGTAGCTGCCGGTGGTCTGCAGCAGGAAGCCGGTGAAGGTCGCGATCATCATCCCCCCAACTGCACCAGCGAACCCGCCGATACCGACCACGGACGCAACCGCGCGCCGCGGGAACATGTCGGATGTCAGCGTGAACACATTGGCCGACCAGCCCTGGTGACCGGCCGTGGCCAGGCCGATCAGGCCCACGGCCAGCCATAGGTTGTCGGCCTGCGCGGCGAACACGATCGGCACCACCGCCAGGCCGCAGATACCCATTGCGGTCTTGCGGGCGCGATTGACGCTCCAGCCCATCCTGATGAAACGCCCGGCGAGCCAGCCGCCGAAGATGCTGCCGACATCGGCCAGCACGAAGATCACGATCAGCGGCAGCCCTAGGCCCAGCAGGGTCAGGCCGTACTCGGCGTGCAGGAATTTTGGCAGCCAGAACAGGAAGAACCACCAGATCGGGTCGGTGATGAACTTCGCAGCGACGAACGCCCACGCCTGACGATGGCGCAGGATGCGCGACCACGGCACGCGCACCGTCGGTTCCGGCGGGTCGCTGCGGATGTGGGCCAGTTCGGCCGCACTGAGTTTTGGCTGGTCTTCGGGCGTGCGATAGATCACCAGCCACGCCACCAGCCATGCCGCACTGAGCGCGCCGGTCACCAGGAACGCCGCCTGCCAGCCCCAGGTAGCGGCCACTACCGGCACCATCATTGGCGCGACGATCGCGCCGATATTCGAGCCGGAATTGAAGATGCCCGTCGCCAGGGCGCGCTCCTTGCGCGGGAACCACTCAGCGACAGTCTTGATCGCGGCCGGGAAGTTGCCGGCCTCGCCGAAGCCGAGCACGAAGCGCGCGGCGGCAAAACCAATCACGCTGGCGGCAAGCGAATGGCTCATCGCCGCCAGGCTCCAGATGCTGATCGCGATCGCGTAGCCAACGCGGGTGCCGAGGCGGTCGATGATCGCGCCGGCGCAGAGCAGGCCGATCGCATAGGCGGCCTGGAAGGCGGTGACGATGTAGCCGTACTGGATCTCGTTCCAGCCGATCTCGTCCTGCAGGAACGGCGCCAGCACGCCGAGCACCTGGCGGTCGATGTAATTGATGGTGGTCGCCAGCAGCAGCAGCGCGCAGATGCGCCAGCGGTACATGCCGACCTTCGTGGCCGGAGCCGCAGCCGATGTTTCAACAGACACGTCGCTCATGCTGCCCCCGCCACGACCGGAAGCGTCGCCCGGATCGACGCCAGTGTCGCAACGCCGCGATCGGTGGCCAGGAATTTGCTGCGGTGCAGCGAGAGATGTGCAGGTCGGACGGATGCAGTCATCGCGATTTTCCCTGCGTTTTCAGGCACAGGCCAAGCGGAGTGTTAGCGCTAGCATTAGCACACGTAACGGGGCTCGGGCTACTGCTCTTAGACGGCGGTCACGAAAGCAAAATCGCAGGCCTGGCAGCACCTTGCGCGGACGCAAGGGCAGACAACAGCAGGGAATCGCGCCCGAAACAGCCAATGTTGCTATGCAGCGTGCGGGTCAAAAATGGTAGCGCTACCATCCGCCTCGATCGCATCAGACGGATTTGTCGCGTCAGCAGTGATGTAGCCAGAAAAAAAATCCAGCCAATCGTTGCGCCGCGACAGATTCGCGCGCAGCAGATTCACCAGAAACGGGAGGGGAGTACGGTGCAAATCCATTTCGCAAGAACGGCCTTGTCGCGCGCTTTGGGCATGGCCCTGCTCGGCTTGGCCAGCAGTTCGGCGCTGGCACAGGCTCAGGAGCAGGCTCAGCAGCAGGCACAGACGCAACAGGCCCAGCCGACCCAGGTCGCGCAGGCAGACACCACCGCAGCAGCACCGGCACAGGCTCCGGTCAGTTCCGAAGATGCGGTCAACCTCGACCGCGTGGTCGCCACGGGCTTTCGCAAGAGCCTGGAATACTCGACCCAGGCCAAGCGCGATGCGGTCAACGTCACCGACACGGTGTTCGCCGAGGACATGGGCAAGTTCCCGGACCTCAACATCGCCGAATCGCTCAACCGCATCCCGGGCGTGCAGCTCACCCGCGACGTCAACGGCGAAGGTCTCAACATCGCCATCCGCGGCCTCGGCAGCAGCTTCACCAAGACCACGCTCAACGGTTCCTCGATCGCCACGGCCTCGATCGGCCTCAACGCGCAGAACCAGAACCGCGAAGTCGATCTGAACCTCTTTCCGACCGAATTCTTCAACCAGCTGTCGGTCAGCAAGACGCCGCTGGCGAGCCAGCTCGAAGGCGGCGTGTCCGGCGTGGTGGACATGCGCAGCGTGCGTCCGTTCGACCGCCCCGGCTCGCATCTGACCTACCAGCTCCAGGCCGACTACAACGAGACCAGCGAGAAATACAGCCCGCGCGGTTCGCTGATCGGCAGCTGGACCAATGAAGACAACACCTTCGGCGCACTCGTCGGCCTGTCGTCCGTGCAGGGCAAGATCGGCGTGGAAGGCTTCGAGAGCGTCGGCTGGACCAATCCCGGCCTGACCTACACCCAGTGCGGCCTGACGCCGCCTGCTGGCACTCCGGCGACCAACCAGCCGGCCGCGTGCAATGCCGGTGGCGGCGGTAACTGGCGCATCCCCGACACGGTTCCCACCACTGCCGGAGCCGGTCTCACCCCCGGCACGGTGATCGACCGCAACTTCCTGCTAGCCAACAACCCGGGCCTGTCGATCGACCAGATCAGCGAAGCGCTGATCCCGCGCCTCGGCCGCCCGGTGCACATGTCCGGCGACCGCGACCGCGACGCCTTCGTAGGTTCGCTGGAATGGCGCCCGAACGACCAGGCGCACTTCTACCTCGACACGATGTACACCGAGGCGCACCGCACCAACGAACGCATCGACATCAACCTGATCGGTCGCAACGGCAACATCATCCCGTTGAACATGCAGGTCGATGCCAACAACGTCGTTACCAGCGGCACGTTCACCAATGCCCAGTTCTTCCTGGAAGCACGCCCGTACATCGAGGACGTTAAGTTCTGGAACGTCAATCCGGGCGGGACGTTCTGGTTCTCCGATGACCTGAAGCTCGACTTCCAGGCCAACATGAGCCGCAGCTGGCTGTTCCGCGAATCGCCGACGGTGCTGGTCAACACGCCGTTCACGACGGTCCAATACAGCAACTCCGGCGGCGACATCCCGACCTGGACCACGCCGCTGGATCTCAACGATCCCAACGCCGGTTGGACCTGGGCCGGTGGCCGCGTCAACATCAACAACGAGAAGCGCGTCGTCGAAACCCGCGGTGGCCGCGCCGACCTGCAGTTCGGCGAGGACAAGAGCAACATCCGCGTGGGTATCGCCTACGACGAGGCCGAGCGCCGCATCCAGGGCTTCGACAACAGTGCTGCCTGGGAAGACGCGGCCTGCCGCGGCCTCAATCCCGATGGCAGCGTGCCCAACCCGCGACCGGCCTGCGTCGGTGGTCCGCTGGCGGGCGTGCCGCAACCGAGCCTGGCGTCGTACCTGCGTCCGGGTCCGTTCGGTTTCGTCACCGTCGATTTCGACCGCTTCAAGAACGACACCAACTACTACGCACTGCGTGACAACGCGCCGGAATCGGGTTCGGCCAACACGGCCGCAACCACTGGCGCGATCGATGAGCAGAACCTCGGCGCGTACATCGAGGCCAACGGCGAGGCCGATGTCTGGAACCGTCCGCTGCGCATCAACGCCGGTGTCCGCTACGTCAGCACCGACCAGACCACCAGTGGCCCGGTCCAGACCGGCACCACGCGTGTCTGGCGCTCGCTGAAGTCGAACTACGACGACATGCTGCCGTCGATGAACCTGGCCTGGGATGCCAGCGACAGTGTTGTCCTGCGCATGTCCGGTTCGCGCACGCTGACCCGCCCGAACCCGAGCGACATGCTGCCCAACACCAACTTCAGCGATCCGTCGGCGCAGCAGGCCACGCAGGGCAATCCGGACCTGCAGCCGTACCTGTCGACCAACTTCGACATCGGTGGCGAGTGGTACACCGGCGCCGAGGGCTTCGTCGGTCTGACCTACTTCCGCAAGGACATCGAGGGCTTTACCGTCCTGGGCACGCGCACCATCCCATTCGCCGATCTTGGGGTCGCGTACGAGGACCTGAACCCGACACAGCAGGCCGCACTCAACCAGCGCGGTGGCCCGACCGCCGCCACGGTGCAGGTGCAGCAGCAGGTCAACGCCGATGGCACGCTGAAGATCGCCGGTTACGAAGCGATCTGGGTGCAGCCGCTCGACCGTCTGGTTGAAGGCCTGGGCTTCACCGCCAACTACACCAAGGTGGACCAGAGCTCGGAAGGCTCCGGCGTCCCGGCCGTGGCAGTGGGCGTGGCGCCGAACCTGTGGAACGCCACGGCCTACTGGGAGAACGACGTCGCCCAGGTCCGCCTGTCGTACACCTGGACCGACGACATCATCTCCTCCGGCGCCAACCAGAACGGCATCCCGAATGCACGCCTGCTGACCGATTCGCGCGGCCAGCTCGACCTGTCGGCCAGCTACACCCTGGCCAACATCCGGTCGGAGCCGCAGATCACGCTCAATGTCATCAACATCACCAGCGAGCCGCTGCGCACCACGTTCGCCTACGACAACGCCGCCTACGAATACTACGAGCCGGGTTACACCGTGCTGCTGGGTGTTCGCGGCACGTTCTGAAGATGATGCAGTAACCGGTGGGTAGCCACCGCGTGGCCCGCCCAGGTGCACCAGCACCGGGCGGGCCGCGCCATACTGGGGTCGCGCCACACCGGGGCCTGCACGCGATGCAGGACGCTTTTCCACCCTCATCAAGCAGTGGTCCATGAACGGCACATCAGAAATTCTTTCCGTCAGGGAAAAGGTCGGCTACAGCCTCGGCGACCTGGCCGCCAACCTGATTTTCCAGACGCTTGTCGCCTTCCTGGCCTTCTTCTACACCGACGTCTACCGGATCCCGGCCGGCACGGCCGCGACGATCATCTTTATCGGCGGCATGCTCGGGGCGTTCGTGTTCACCCCGATCATCGGCTTCGCCGCCGATCGCACCAGCACGCGCTGGGGCAAGTTCCGCCCGTGGATCCTGTGGACCGCGGTGCCGTTCGGTGTGTTCTCGATGCTGGCCTTCAGCACGCCGGACCTGGGCGAGCAGGGCAAGGTCGCCTATGCACTGGTTACCTATACGCTGCTGGTCATGATCTACGCCGCCAACAACCTGCCGTACTCCGCGCTCAGCGGGGTGCTCACCGGCAGCATGGCGCAGCGCAACAGCCTGTCGTCGTACCGCTTCGTGGCGGTGATGCTCGCCCAGTTCGTCATCCAGGTGCTGCTGTTGCCGCTGGTTCTGATTCTGGGCGGTGGTGACAAGGTCCGCGGTTTCCACAACACCATGATGCTGTTCGCCGTGGTTGGCACGGTCTTCTTCCTGATCACGTTCTTCACCACGCGCGAGCGCATCGTGGCCGCGCCGGAACACAAGTCCAGCGTGCGCCAGGACCTGGCCGACCTGGCCCGCAACCGTCCGTGGATGGTGATGCTGGCACTGACCATCCTGGTGTTCGTGACGCTGGCGCTCAAGGGCGGCTCGTACATCTACTACTTCCAGTACTACCTCGATCCGGCGGCGCTGGCGAAGTTCCTGGAAGACGTCGGTTTCAACCGTCTCATCGGTGGTCTCAACGCGGCGCTCACCGGCATCGGCCTGACCGAGTTCCAGTGGCCCAAGGATGCGCCGACGTCCGCCTACAGCATGTTCAATGCCGCCGGCATCATCGCGATGATCATCGGCATCGGTTTCTCCAAGCGCCTGGCCGACCGTTTCGGCAAGCGGGACGTGTTCGGAGGCGCGCTGTTCGTCTCCACCCTGTTCCTGCTGGCGTTCTTCTTTTATCCGCCGACGGCGGTCGCACTGGTGTTCGCCTCGCTGATCCTGCACGGCATCTTCTACGGCATCACCATCCCGCTGCTGTGGGCGATGATCGCCGACGTCGCCGACTATTCGGAATGGCGGAACTACCGCCGCGCCACCGCGATCATCTTCTCGGCGATGCTGTGCGGCCTGAAGATCGGCCTGAGCGTCGGCGGTGCGCTGGTGGCGGGCCTGCTCGCCGTCTATGGCTACCAGGCCGGCGAGCCGGTGCAGTCGCCGCAGACCATCGACGGTATCCGCCTGGCTGTCAGCATCTACTGCTCGATTCCGCTCCTGCTGTGCGTCGTGCTGTTGTTCCTGTATCAGATCAACAAGACGATGGAGTCGCGCATCGAACAGGAGCTGGGCACTCGCAGGCTGCAGGCCGGCACCGCTTCCTGAGCATCGCTCCACAGCGCCCCATCCCCACACACAGGCAACCGTCATGGCCGACGAAACCGCGAACGAGGACCTGCAGGCGTTGGCCGCGAAGGCCATCTCCCAGCCGCTGGTCACGCACATCTACGCCGCCGACCCGTCGGCGCATGTCTTCGACGGCAAGCTCTACATCTACCCGTCGCACGACATCGACGCCGGCCTACCGTTCGACGACGACGGCGGTCACTTCGGCATGGAGGATTACCACGTACTGCGCATGGACTCGCGCGATGGCGAGGCCGTGGACTGCGGCGTGGCCCTGCACGTGAAGGACGTGCCGTGGGCGCAGCGGCAGATGTGGGCCCCCGATGCCGCCAGCAAGGACGGCCAGTACTACCTGTATTTCCCGGCCAAGCGCGCCGACGGCATCTTCCAGATCGGCGTGGCGGTGGGCGATCGTCCGGAAGGGCCGTTCGTGGCCGAGCCCGAAGCGATCCAGGGCAGCTACTCCATCGACCCGGCCGTGTTCGCCGACGACGATGGTGCGCACTACATGTACTTCGGCGGCATCTGGGGCGGGCAGCTGCAGAAGTACCGCGACAACGCCTACGGTGCCGCAAACGAAGAGCCAGCCGATGATGCGCCGGCGCTCGGTGCGCGTGTCGCTCGCATGTCTGGCGACATGACGCAGTTCGCCGAGGTGCCACGCGAGGTTCTGATTCTCGATGACGCCGGCCAGCCGTTGCGCGCGGCCGACCACGATCGCCGCTTCTTCGAGGCGTCGTGGATGCACAAGCACCAGGGCCGTTATTACTTTTCATACTCGACCGGCAACACGCACTTGCTGTGCTACGCGGTCGGCGACAACCCGTACGGTCCTTTCACGTACCAGGGCGTGATCCTGACACCCGTGGTGGGCTGGACCACGCATCACTCCATCTGCGAATTCCAGGGCCGCACGTACCTGTTCTATCACGACTCCATCCTGTCGGGCGGCGTGACGCATCTGCGTTCCATCAAGGTCACCGAGCTCCATTACGACGACAAAGGCGCGATCAGGGTGCTCCATCCCTATGGGGAGTGATCGGCGCGACGACGCGATGTCGCCGCTGGCGCCCGGGCCGCTGGTCTCGATTGCCAGCGGCGCGCTGGAGGTCGACATCGCGCCGGAAGCGGGCGGTCGCATCGCGCAGATCCGCCACCGCGGAGACGAGCAGCTGGTCGGTCATGGCGACGACACCGGCGCCGTGATCGCCTGGGGTTGCTATCCGATGGTGCCCTGGGCGGGGCGGATCCGGCGCGGCCGTTTTGGCGCCGAGCATCGCCAGTACCAGCTGCCGCTGAATCTGGGTGCACACGCGATCCATGGTGTCGGTTTCGCGATGCCCTGGCGTTTGCAGTCGCACGGCGCGGACTTCGCCGAGCTGTCGCTGATGTTGCCGCAGGACGAGTACTGGCCGTTCGGCGGCAGTGCGCGGCAGCGCATCGAGGTGGAAGACGGGCAGCTCAGGATGAGCCTGTCGGTAACCGCGGGCGAGCGCGCGATGCCGGCGACCATCGGCTGGCATCCGT
The DNA here is from genome assembly GCA_036524915.1 of Lysobacter sp. Classification (GTDB taxonomy): domain Bacteria; phylum Pseudomonadota; class Gammaproteobacteria; order Xanthomonadales; family Xanthomonadaceae; genus Lysobacter_J. Next base: position 50,281 of record DATDBI010000324.1, read on the forward strand.
GGTTCCGCAAGCCCGACCGCGTCCAGTTCGAACCGCGCAGGATGTATCCGCGAGACGCCGACGGGATCGCGACACGGCCGCTTGTGGCGCCGACGCCCGGTCCGTGGGACGACTGTTTCATCAACGACCTGCCGGTCGTGATCGAGCGCGACGGCCAGCGCGTGCGCCTGAGCTCCGACTGCATGCACTGGGTGGTGTACGACGCGGCCGCACATGCCAGCTGCTTCGAGCCGCAGAGCGGGCCACCGGATTCGTTCAATCTCGAGCCGATGCTGCTGACGCCACACACCTCGGTCAAAGCCTGGTTCCTGCTGGAATGGCTGTGACGGCGCTGCGGTAACGGCATCACCCGGCGCAGGGGCGGGCAGCGCTATGATCGGCCGCTCCCGTGCCGCGGTGCAGGCCGGCACGGGTTTGGCGTTGTCCTTTCCCCCGGAGACCCAGGCCATGACCGAGCACGTCTACAAGTCCCTCGAGCTGACTGGCTCGTCGAAGACCAGCTGCGACGACGCCATCCGCAAGGCGATCGAACGTGCCTCCGGCACGGTGCGCAACATCAAATGGTTCCAGGTGCTGGAAACACGCGGCCATGTCGAGGACGGCAAGGTCGAGCACTGGCAGGTGACCATCAAGATCGGATTCACGCTCGAAGAGTGACCGGCGCGGCACGGGTCTTCCCGCGCCGATGCAATCCGCTGTTCGCCGCCGGTCCCCTGCATGCCCGGGGCGGGAGGCGTGCGCGCAACGGGGCCGCCGGGCGGCACGCCAAGCCTTGAGCAAAATTCAACATAGGCTTGCCAAACCGTCGCTTTTTTGCCGATGTTCCCGGGTCTAACCTTGCCTTCCACTCAAGGCAAGAAGGAATTGGCCATGAACATCTACACCGGTTTGCTGTTCCAGCACGGCTACATCCAGAACCCCGAGCTGGCGATGTCGCTGGCCCAGGACGGCGATGACCTGCAGGCGCCCACCGATGCAACAGACGCCCGGCGCTCCGAAGGCCGCCAGAGCAGGGACCGCGGCGTGTTCCGCCTCGGTGCGCTGGCTGTCCTGCTCAATGACCTGATGTCTCCGCCGCGCTGATCCGGGCACACCGCGATGATTGCGCGCCTGTGGCACGGCATCACCCTGGCGGAAGACGCTGATGAGTACCTGGAGTTCCTGCGGCGGCGCGCCGTGCCCGATTACAGCGGCACGCCGGGCAACCTGTCGGTGAGCCTGATGCACCGGCGCGAAGGCAGGCTCGGTCACTTCCTGATCCTGACCCATTGGGAGTCGCTGGCGGCGATCGAAGCGTTCGCCGGCAGCGACGTGACGCGGGCCAAGTACTACCCCGAGGACGAGCGGTTCCTGCTTGAGTACGAGCCCACGGTGACCCACTACCAGGTGGATCCGTCAGAGCGGAGCAGCGACCACAAGGGCTGTGACGACTAAAGCTGCGACTGCACCGGCAGCAGTTTCATCAACCATGCCTGGAAGCGGCGGAAGGACGTGGCCTCGGGGTCCCGGGTGAATGTCCGGGTGCCGTCGCTCCATTGCAGCTTGCCGTCGACACGCTCGACCCGCCACGCGCGACTGCCTTCGAGTTCATGTTCGAAGATGCGCTCGAGCTCCTGCGCCAACTCCGGATGCGCCACCAGCAGGCCCTGCTCGGTGTTGATCGACGTCGAGCGCGGATCGAGGTTGTAGGAGCCGACAAACACCTCCCGGTCGTCGATGATCAGCGCCTTGGTATGCAGGCTTGACCCGGATGAACCGCGCAGGCTAAAGCGCGACTCGGCGTCGCTGGTGGGCTTGAGTTCCCAGACCTTCACGCCGCCGTCCACCAGCGCCTCGCGATAGCGGGAGTAGCCGCCATGCACCGCGGCGACGTCGGTGGCAGCCAGCGAGTTGGTCAGCACGCGCACGTCGGTGCCGGCGGTGGACGAGGTGACCAGCGACCGCGTGGCGTCCGGGCCGGGCACGAAGTAGGGCGAGATCAGGTGCAGCTCGCGTTGCGCCGAGCGAATTGCCGGTGTCAGGGTGGCCAGCACCGCCGAGCGCTGCATGGCGCTGTCGGTGTCCTTGAGCTGGATCTTGAGCGGGTCGTCGCTGACGAACTTCCAGTCGGAGGTCCAGTGCAGGGTGGTACCGCCGCTGACCAGGCGCTGCACGTCCGGGTCTTCGCGCAGCACGGTGGCGTAGGGGCTGGCGGCGAGCTCGGCGGGTGTCCCCTGCAGGCGGCTGCGCAGCTCTGCCAGCGCTTCGGGTGTCGATGTGCCGGGGCTGATGGTCGCGATCGGGTAGTTGCTCGGTGAGTTCCAGTAGCGGTCGAAACTGCCGCTGACCTGGCGCACGACGGGACCGACCAGCGCCAGGTCGAGGTCGACGAAGTTGCTCTCCGCGCTGGCGCCGAAATACTCGTCGCCCAGGTTGCGCCCGCCCACCACCGCGATGCGGTTGTCGGCAATCCAGCTCTTGTTGTGCATGCGGTAGTTGAGTCGGCTGAAGCTGGTGCCCATCTCGCCAAGGCGATTGACGGTGCCGCTGCGACTGGCGAACGGATTGAAGATGCGCACCTCGATGCGCTCGTGCGCGTCGAGCGCGGCGAAGCCGGCGTTCTTGGCGCGGGCATCCATGTCGTCAACCAGGATACGCACCTGCACGCCGCGATCGGCTGCGGTCAGCGCGCGCTGGGCGAGCATTTTGCCGGTGAGGTCGGCGTGCCAGATGTAGGTCTGGATATCGAGGCTGCGGGTGGCCACCTGGGCGCTGTACATCCGCAGCGCATAGGCTTCGGTGCCGTTGCTGAGCAGGCGGAATCCGGACTGGCCTGGATGGCGGCTCTCGGCCGGGCCGGTGCGCAGGGCCAGCTCGCCCTCGCTGGCCGGGGGCGGGGCGAAGGCGTCGGGCAGGACCGGCCGTTCCGGCAGGCTGGAGCAGGCGGCCAGCACCACCATGCACAGCGACAGGGCAATCCGGATCATGCGCGACATGGTGGTTTGGCCGGTTGGTTTGCAGTCGGATATCACACGGTCTGTGAGGGCACAATGGGCCATCGCCCCAGCGCCGGCTCACGTCGCGGCCGTCGCTGCCAAGGGCCTAGAATGCCACCACAGGCCGCCAGGCCGACGCCCATCGGTCACCTGGCCGTACCAGCAGCAAGGAACTCCATGTCCCGCAATTCCAAGGTCAAGCGTGCGGTGCGCCGCAAGAACGAACCCAAGCGCCCGATCCGCCGCCTTGGGGGGGCGCTGCAGCCGCACGCCCAGCTGCTCGACAGCGACGGCAAGGCCGTCGGCGGTGTTGGCTGGCGCGACGGCCAGTGGTTGCTGGTGCTCGCAGGCCAGGTAGCTGCCAGCAGTGACAGCGCCGCGATGGCGCTGGCCATGCTGCGCCATGTGGTGGCCGTGCAGGCCGACGCCGGCGTCGAGCTTGAGCTGCACGCGTCGCCCCCGCTGCTGACCGCGGCTGCGCGTGAAGCCGCCGTGCACGAGCAGACGCTCGAGGAATACCTCGCCGCGCTCGAAAACGAACGCGTGAGCCGTGACGAGGACGATGCGCCGCCGCGCCAGTCCGGCGGGATGGAAAGGCCGACTCGCCTGCAATAAGGCGTTCGGCTTCTTTCTCTGGCCTGCGCGCACGGCTGGCCGCGTTGTTCCGGACACGAGGCACCGGAGCAGACCAATGCGCAACGAGGGAACGTGGCTCACCCTGGTCCTGGCAGGCCTGGCGATCGCCAATGCGGCGGTACCGATCACCGCGACCGCGCAGGACCTGCGCCCGGAGTCGCTGAAGCTGTACGGCGGCACCTATTCGCCCGATTGCGGCAATGCCGCCGCGGCGCAGGTGCGCATAGCGGCCGACGGCCTGCAGATCAGCGCAAACGGCCAGAGCGTGCGCACGCCGGCGCGGATGGACTCATACACCAGCTTTGGCGGCGCGCCGACTTCGGCGGTCCCGGAAGGCTACAAGGTCGAGTTCATCGGCGACGACTTCTCGCTGTATGTCTTCGAGGACGCCAAAGGCACGTACGCGCCGCTGGAAGGCTACGTTCCCAGCGCCGCTTCGGTGGTCGGCGGCTCGGCGATGAAAGCCCGCTTCGGCCATTGCGCCGGCAGCTGATCCTCCGCTGGCAACGCGCCATCGCTGAACCCATCGCCAGGCGCCATCGCTGAACCCCTGACAGCCCGGCCGTGCTTCCCCTTCACGACGGCCTGGGCGATGCTGGTGTGTCGCCCGCGCGACCCCACAGGCGAGGAGGCTGCATGGAACTTGGCATGATCGGATTGGGCCGGATGGGCGCCAACATGGCCGAACGGCTGGTGCGCAACGGCCATCGTGTCGTCGGCTACGACCCTGGCGCGCCGGCGCGCGAACAGGCCGCCGCGCGCGGCATCGAGGCGGCGGCGTCCCAGGCCGAACTGATTGCCGCGCTGCCGGCACCGCGCGCGCTGTGGCTGATGGTGCCGGCCGGCGACCCGGTTGATCGCAGCATCGATGAACTGCTGCCGCAACTCGCCGCCGGCGACGTGATCGTCGATGGCGGCAATTCCAACTACAAGGATTCGATGCGCCGCGCGAAGCGGCTGTCGGACCACGGCATCGCCTGGGTCGACTGCGGTACCAGCGGCGGCGTCTGGGGCCTGGCCGAGGGCTACAGCCTGATGATCGGCGGCGACGAGGCGGCGGTGGAGCGGCTGCGCCCGGTCTTCAGCGCGCTGGCGCCAACGCCGGACAGCGGTTGGGGGCGGGTCGGTCCCAGCGGCGCGGGCCACTTCGCCAAGATGGTCCACAACGGCATCGAGTACGGAATGATGCAGGCCTATGCCGAGGGCTTCGCGATCATGCAGCGCAAGGCCGACTTCGGTCTCGACCTGGGCCAGGTGGCGCAGATCTGGCGCCATGGCAGCGTGGTGCGGTCGTGGCTGCTCGACCTGAGCGCCAACGCGCTCGGTCGCAACCCGCAACTCGATGGCATCGCCCCCTACGTCGCCGACTCCGGCGAAGGGCGCTGGACGGTGGCCGAGGCCATCGACCTGGACGTGTCGGCGCCGGTGATCACCCTGTCCCTGCTCGAGCGCCTGCGCTCGCGCGAGGACGATTCCTTCGCCGACAAGCTGCTGGCGGCGATGCGCAACGAGTTCGGCGGCCACCCGATCCGCAAGACCTGACCGGGCGCGGCGTCATGCCGCAGTGCGTCAACGGGGTAGGCTTGCCGCCGGGCAACCCGCCCCTGGGGAAGGAGAGGGAAACATGACCACCGTTGTCGCGTCTTCGCGTCCTACCAGCTACTGGATCATTGCCACGCTGGCGCTCGCATGGAACCTCATCGGCGTCTACATGTTCTACACGCAGTTCACCGGAGGGCCGGCGCAGCTGGCGGCATTGCCGCCGGAGCAGCGTCAAATCCTCGAAGCAACGCCGTCCTGGATCAACGCCGCTTACGGCGTGGCGGTGTTCGGCGGCGTGCTCGGCGCGATTGGCCTGCTGATGAAGAAGCGTTGGGCCGCGACGATGTTCCTGGTGTCGCTGATCGCGCTCGTCGTGCAGGTTGCCGGTACCTTCGCGGTGACTCCGGCCTGGGGCCTGCTGGGTCCAACCGGTTTGGCCATGCCGGCGCTGATCGTCGTGATCGCGCTTTTCCTGCTGTCGTATTCGCGCAAGGCCGCGGCACGGCGCTGGATCGGTTGAATCAGCCCACCGCAGCCGCATCGCCGCCGCGGCGGTGGCGATGCGGGCTCGGTGCAGGTCATCGAGCGTTTCATCGAGCCGTATCTGTCTGCCGGGGAAACCCGCCCACCGGGCGCCCGCCGGTGCATCCGGCCTTCACGCAGGCCGCGTGGGAATGCACCTCCGCATCGCGAATGTCCGGGAGTTGACCGGAACCCGTGACCGGGCCGGCACCCGAGACGCCGTGCCGCGCGCGCAGCGCGACCGCCTGCCGGTGCACGAAACACAGATAGGCACTGGACAGCAGCGCCACCACGGTCACTGCCTCAAGCCACGCGCCGCGGCGCCAGTGCAGGACGACGAAGCCCACCGCCCCGATCAGCAACAGTACGGCCACCCACCTGCGTTCGACCGCGCCATCCAGCACGGATACCAGGACATCCATTTCCTTCCCCTGTGACTCCAGCGCGCAAGAATAGCGACTGGAATTCACGATCAGGCCGTGTCCACTTCCAGGCGTGAAGCCGTGAACATCACGTATGAAACAATGCGGCGGCCTGCCAACGCCTGCGGCAATGGAACCGACCTGATGGCGACACGCACACTGAGCAACCGCGCACTCAACCGTGCCCTGCTGGCAAGGCAGGGGCTGCTCCGGCGCCAGCGCCTGGGCATCGCCGAGCTGATCCACCGCGTCGGCGGCCTGCAGTCGCAGGAGCCCAAGGACCCCCATGTCGCGCTGTGGTCGCGGCTGAGTGGCTTTCGCAGCGAGCAATTGCATGCCGCCGCGCAACGGCGCCAGATCGTGCGCGGGAGCTACTTGCGCTCCACCATCCACACCGTCGCCAGCGACGACTTCCTGGCATTCCGGCCGCTGTTGCAGCCAGTTATCGATCGCGAACTGGAGACTGCGCACTGGCGCGCGATCAGTGGCGGCTTCGATCCGGCGCGCGTCGAAAAGCTTGCACGCGAACTGATGGCCCAGCGGCCAATGAGTGCGCAGGAACTTGGCGCGGCACTGCTGCCCCATTTTCCCGACGCCCAGCAGGCAGGGCTTGGCCATTGGGTGCGCACGCGCGTGGCGCTCGCCATCGCCCCGAGCGAGGACCGCTGGGGCTATCGGCGCCCACCGCGCTTCGTGCCGGCCGAGCAATGGTTGCAACAGCCGCTCGCCGCTGCGGACACCGCCGCACTGCTGCTGCACGGCATCGCCGCGATCGGCCCGGCCAGCTCGGCAGACCTGCGCAGCTGGTCGGCGCTGCGCGGGATCAAGCCCGTGCTCGAATCGCTGCGACCGCAACTGCGCGTGTTCCGCGACGACGACGGCCGCGAACTTCTCGACCTCGCCGACGCGCCACGGCCGCGGGCCGAGACGCCGGCACCGGTACGCTTCCTTCCCGAGTACGACAATGTGTTCCTGTCGCACGACGACCGTAGCCGCATCATCCGCGCCGAGCACAACCCGCATTTCACCCAGACCGCCAATGGCCGGCGCCTGCGCGCGGTGCTGATCGACGGTTTCGTCGGCGCCGGCTGGTCACATGCCTGCGACAAGGGCAGGGCGAGTATCCATGTCCGGCAGTTCGAGCGATTCGATGCCGGCACGCGCGAGGAGATCGAAGCCGAGGCGCAGGCGCTGTTGCGTTTCCTCGAGCCCGATGCAGATCAACATGCCGTCGAACTCAAGTGAGCTGAAAGGAAGATCCGGATGAAGGCAGCTGCAGTCACCACCCTGGCCATCGCGCTGCTGCTCGCCGGCTGCGCGAGCGCGCCGCCTGTCGCGCGCAACCCGCCGGGCGATTGGCGGCCATCGCCCAATTACAACCAGCGCAGCGCGCAGATGATCATCATCCACCAGACCGAGATGGACTCGGCCGAGGCGGCGCTGCTGACCTTGCAGACGCGCAACTCGACCGGACGCGTCAGCGCCCATTACCTCATCGGCAAGGACGGCCACCTCTATCAGCTGGTTGCCGAGGGCGAACGCGCCTGGCATGCCGGTGCATCGCGCTGGGGCGGCGTGACCGACCTCAACTCGGGCTCGATCGGGATCGAGCTGGACAACGACGGCGTGGCACCGTTCAGCAACGTACAGATCGACACGCTGTTGCGTCTGCTTGGCGATATCACTGACCGTCTCGACATCCCGCGCCATCTCGTCATCGGTCACGGCGACATCGCGCCGACGCGCAAGCGCGATCCGAGCGCGCTGTTCCCGTGGCAGCGCCTGGCCGACGCCGGTTATGGCCTGTGGCCGCGCACGCCGCTTGCCGCTGCGCCCGCGGGGTTCGATGCGTGGGCGGCCTTGCGCCTGGTTGGCTACGACCTGCGCGACCCGACGGCGGCCCTGCGCGCCTTCCACCGCCACTATCGCGGCAACGAGGAACAGCAGTGGCTGCCAGGCGACGCGGAGATCCTGCACGACCTGCAACTGCAGTTGATGGACATGCCGACCCCGCTGCCCGGGTAAGCGCGGCGAACTCGCGGATTTCTTTGTTATTTCCCCCCGGTCTTGACCGGGCTATGCAGCCACCGGGTCGCGGCGGAACTTGTACACGACCGCGCCAGCCAGCAGCGCGACTGCCGCGGCCAGCAGGTTGGACATGCTGGCACTGGCGAGCAGGCCCAGGCTGAGCACGATCGCCGCCAGCGGGATCAGCGGCCCACCCGGGAGCTGCAGCGCACCCTCGTGGTGGCCGTGGCGACGGCTAAGCACCAGCACCGAACACGCCGTGCCGATGTAGGTGCACAGCCGCGACACCACCGACAGCAGCGCCAGCTGCACGAACGATCCCGACAACGCCAACGCCAGCGAGATCACGCCGATCACCACCACCGCCCGCGCGGGCGTGTGCAGGCGTGGGTGGATCGCTGCCAATGACCGCGGCCCATAGCCATCGCTGGCCAGCGCCAGCAGGTAACGCGGCGCCATCATCACCGTATTGCTGGAGGTGCCGAGGATCGAAATGCTGGCGCCGATAGTCATCAGCAATGCCAGTGTTTCGCCGCTGAAGCCCGCGGCTGCCTGCGCCAGCGGCGTCGACGACTGCGCAAGGCCGGGCAGCGTGCCCAGCGCGACCCACTGCACGCTCACATAGACCAGCGTAACCGTGGCAATCATCGTCAGCAATGCGAACGGCACATCGCGCCGCGGGTTGCGGTACTCGCCCGCGGCCGCCGGCAGGTTCTCAAAGCCGGCATACGCGAACAGGAGCAGCAGCGCCGCCTCGGCCAGGGTCTTCGACGAGATCGGCGCATTGGCCGGCGAGGCCAGTGCGGCATCGACGTGGAAGGCGCCGATCGCGACGAACAGCAGCAGCGGCAGCAGCTTGCCAATCGCCAGGATGACGCCGGTGCGTGCTGCGGCGCGCACGCCGATGACGTTGATCAGCACCAGCAGGCCGAGCGAACCGACGACGATCGCGATCCGCGGCAGGCCCGATGCGGCCGCGGGCCAGTAATGCGTGACCGCTTCCGCCAGGCCATTGCTCAACGCCGCCGCGGTGGCCAGGCGGGTGAGCAGCAGCATCCAGCCGACTTCGAAACCGATGAACGGCCCGAACGCTTCGCGGGCGTACAGATACCCGCCACCGGGGCCGTCGAAGTAGCTGGCCGCCTGCGCGTAGCACAGCACCAGCAGGCTGACGGCGAAGCCCGCCAGCAGCACGGCCCAGAGGCTGGCCGGTCCCAGCAGCGCTGCCGCGGCGGCCGGCAGCAGATAGATGCCGCTGCCAATGACGTCGTTGATCGACAGGCCCACGATCTGCCATCGGCTGACCGCGCGAAGCGTCGTGGTGGGGCGTGCCGTTGCCTGCTGGTCCAAGGGCGTTGCCTGTGCGGGGGCGCTGCTGCGCAGAGTGCCTGATGGTGCGCTGCGGTTGCCAACCGGAGGCAAAGAAAAAGCCGCCGGCTTGCACCGGCGGCTTCGTCATGTGCCAATCGCTACGGCTCAGAAGTCGTAACGCACCTGGATCTGCGCCAGGTCGAGGTCGGTGTCTTCGATCTCGAAGCGGCTGTACTCGCCGCGCAGGGCGACGTGGTCGGTGAAGGCGTACTGCACGCCGACGCCATAGGTGGGATCAGTGCCGCTGTCGTCCGAGTTGCCGACGACGCTCGGGATTGCGGTGTCGAGGTCCCAGCGCTGGAAACCGGCCTTGGCGTAGGCGGAGAACTTGTCGGTGATCGGCACCGTGCCGACCGCGGTCAGGTACACCGAGCTGGCTTCCAGTTCGGCGCCGTTGCCGCGCGGTTCGAGCTTGCCGAAGTCGGCATAACCGGCCTCGAGGCCGAAATAGCGGTTGAACTGATAACCGCCGAACAGCGAGAACGCGGTGTCCTCGTCGTCGTAATTGCCTTCGTCCACATAGGACTGGCCGACGCCGGCACCGGCGTAAAAGCCCTTGTCGGCGGCCTGCGCGCCGAATGCGGCGGCACCTGCCAGGACGGCGATGAGGGCGCGGGAAAGCATCTTGTTCTTGCTCATTGCGGTTCAACTCCTGCAACGGTCACCGCGGCCAATCGGGGGAGGGAGCGGTGGCGTCTGTGCGACAGGCCCCGGCGGAATGCCTGGGCAGCCATCGCTGCAGGAGATAAGTGGGTCTGCACCCGCGCAGCCCAAGGCCGGAGTCCGGGGATTCACTGTCCCGTGTCTGGAACACATGCGCCGACGGCAGCCTGCCGCCGCGCGGACTTTTCCGAATCTGGCGAAAAGGTCATTGGCCACCGTGAAATCGCGCAGCTCGCCATAGGATCGGCAATACCGCGACCGTAAACGTGATGTGCGTCTGGTTGCCGTCGCGGGCATGATCAGGGGGCTGTGACGATTGCCGGATGCGGGCCAGCCATGGCCGCGCAACGGCGCCAACTCCCCTGCGATCGATCCCCCATCTTCATACCAAGTCGAAGCTAAGGAGCCGTACGCATGTTTTCAAGGAATCTGGTGTTGGCGATCGTCCTGGCGAGCTGCAGTTTCGCCATTCCCGCGGCAAAGGCCGCGGACGAAAAGCCGTTCGACACCGTGGCTGTGATGGAAAAGCAGGACCGTATCCGCCGCGACGTGTCGGCCGGCGCCGCCGGGTTCAGCGATCTGTCCGCCGACAAGCGTCACGAACTGCTGCAACGACAGGACGCGCTGTTCAAGATCATCGACGGTCGCCGCTACGAAGACCTGAGCGCCGAAGAGCGCGCCACGGCGTCCGGCGAGATCGCATGGCTCGACTCGGTGGCCCGTCAGGTGGCCGATGAACGCATGGTCTGTGAGCGCACCAGGAAGTCCGGCACCAACCGCGTCGAGCGCGTCTGCATGACGGCCGCGCAGCAACGCGAAGCGCGGGAAAAGGCCCAGAAGGCGATGGAAGGCCGACGCATCTCGCCGCAGTACGACACCCCCACTCGCTGATCGAGCGACGCGATGCCGATGGTTGCCGAGTGTCGCGGACGTTCATGATGGCGCTGGCATAGTGACCCTGCCCGTCCCGAAGAGGGCGGCGCGCGGGTCGAGTGTGGCGCGAAAGGCGGCTTCGGCCGCCTTTCGCTTAAGGGCGGAATGCAACGCGTTCGCGGCCGCGCAGCGGGCCATGCGACAATGGCCCACGATGAACGACGCTGTTGACCTCGACCTCGCCAGGCTGCGCCGCAGCTGCGCGCAATGCTCGCTGCAGCAGTTGTGCCTCCCCGCCGGCATCGACGCGAACGAACTGGTTCGCCTGGACGAAATCGTCAGGCGTCGCCGAACGCTTGCCCGTGGTGAACGGCTGTTCCGCATTGGTGATCCACTGGCGTCGGTATTTGTCGCCCGCGACGGCGCGTTCAAGACGGTCAGCATCAGCGAGGACGGCGAAGAGCAGGTCATCGGCTTCCATCTGGCCGGCGAACTCATCGGCCTCGATGCGCTGGGCGAGGGGGCGCACCGCTGCGAAGCGGTCGCCCTGGACAGCGCCAATGTATGCGACGTGCCCCTGGATCAGCTCAGTGCCGTCGCCGCGCAGCTGCCGTCCTTGCAGCTGCAGCTGCTGCGCGTGATTGGCCACAGCCTCAATCGCGACCACGATCATCTGGAAATGCTGGTGCGGCGCCAGGCCAACGAGCGCATCGCACTGTTCCTGCATGGTCTGGGCGAACGCTTCCGCCAGATCGGCCAGTCATCGCAGGCCTTCCGTCTGCCGATGAGCCGCGAGGACATCGCCCGCTACCTGGGCCTCGCACTGGAAACGGTCAGTCGCGGCTTCACCCGCTTGCAGGAGGACGGGGTGATCGACGTGCATGGCCGGCGCGTGGAGATCCTGGACGGCGCGGCGCTGGAACACCTGGCGCACGGCATCGACAGCGGCGAGACGAAGCGGCAGAAGACCGCTTCATAACGCGCCACAACATCCCAAGTCGTGCTCAGGCAGGCAGGCTGCCGCAGCCCAGTGCCGCCAGCAGCGCATGCATCGCCGGCACCTGCATCAGCCATGGCGCCGCCAGTGTCAGCACGCCGGCGGCCAGCACCAGCGCGGCGGCGGCATTGCGCCAGCGCGTCTGCAGCCAGCGCCCCAGGCGCGCGCCGCTCACGGTCAGCGGCAGCATCACGGGCAACGTGCCCAGTCCGAACGCGGCCATGGTCAGTGCACCGTTGAGGGCACTTGCCTGCAGCCACGCCGCGACCAGCAACGTCGTGCTCAGCCCACACGGAAGCCAGCCCCACAGCAGCGCCAGACCCAGCCGGCGCGCGCGCGTGTCCGCAGGCAGCAAGCGCTGCTGCAGTGGACGCAACACCTGCCACAGCCGGTTGCCCGGTCGGGACAGGAACGCCAGGCGGCCGTGTCGATCGAACAGGCGCAATGCGACAATCACAAGCACCAGGCCGACCAGCATGCGCAGGCCCACCGCCAGGCCTTCGATCCGCGCGACGATGACGATGCCGTGGCCCAGTCCGCCGGCGATCGCGCCCGCAATCACGTAGCCAGCCACGCGGCCGAGGTTGGCTTCCAGCGCGATCCGTCCCGGGTGGCCGGTCGAGGTTGCCGAGAAACCGGTGGCGATACCGCCGCACATCGCGGCGCAGTGCACGCCGCCTAGCAGGCCGCTGAGCAGGGCTGCGCCGAGGGTGAGCCAGTCAATCGGCATCCGCGCCTTCCCGCTGCTGTGGAACGTCCGCTGCCGGCGGAGCTGGAGTCGGGTCCTCGCGCAGGATGTCGATCGCCGGCGTGTCGAGATCGTCGAACTGCCCACGCCGAACCGCCCACACGAACGCCCAGATCGCGACGCCCAGCAGGACCAGGCTTATCGGCACCAGCAGAAGCAGGATGGTCATGGCCGCGCCGTCCGCGCAGTGGCCGTGATCAGCGTCGTCTCAGGTAGGCGCCGTCCAAGCCGCAATGCATTCAATGTGACCAGCAGCGACGACAGTGCCATGCCGACGGCCGCGATCCACGGCGTGACGTGCCCCGTCGCGGCCAGCGGCAGGGCCAGCAGGTTGTAGCCAAGCGCCCACGCCAGGTTCTGGCGGACGATCGTACGTGTACGCCGTGCCAGTGTTATCGCCTGGGGTATGCGCAGCAGCGAAGGGCTGGTGACGACGAAGTCGGCAACACGTTGTGCCAGCGCCGCGCCTTCGGACATCGCAATCGAGACATCCGCACCGGCAAGCACGGGTGCATCGTTGAGACCATCTCCCACCATGGCGACGATGTCGCCATTGGCCTGCAGTTCGCGCACGTGCGCGAGCTTCTGCTCGGGCGTCTGCCGTGAGCGCACCGCCTCGATGCCAATCCCGGCGGCAAATCGCCGCACCGTGGCATGCGCGTCGCCGCTGCACAGTTCGACGATCAGTCCCTGCTCCTGCAATGCGGTCACCGCTCCATGCGCGTCCTCGCGCCGGGCTTCGCTGACGGTGAAGCGGGCAACGGCAATGCCGTCATGGCCAAGCCAGAGCGCGCCGTCGTCCTCGCCATTGGCGGCGAACTCCGCGCGACCCAGGCGCCAGCTGCGACCATCGATCCTGCCTTCGATGCCGTGGCCGGGGACGCTGCGCAGCTGCTCCGCGCGATGGCTGCTGTCGATATCGGCGAAGGCATGGGCCAGCGGGTGGCCGCTGTCGCGTTCCAGGGCCGCGGCTATCGCGAGGGCGTCATCGGGATCGGTGCCGTTGAAGATGCCGACCGTGTCCAGTTGCGGGCGGCCATTGCTGAGCGTGCCGGTCTTGTCGAATACGACGCGGTTGACCCGCGCCAGCGTCGACAGTGCATCGCCGCGCAGGCCGAGCACGCCCATCCGTGCCAGCGCGCCGTGCGCGGCCGTCAATGCCGTCGGAATCGCCAGCGAGAGTGCGCATGGGCAGCTCACCACCAGCAGTGCCAGCGTCACTTCGAGCGCCCGCGCAGGGTCGTGCTGGTGCCACCAGGCGTACACCGCCAGTGCGCATGGCACGAGCACCAGCACGAAGCCGCTGGCAATGCGATCGGCAACGCGGGCCAATGCCGGTCGTTCGCCCTGTGCCTGTTCGACCAGTCGGGTCAGTTGCGACAACCGCGTGTCGTTGCCAATCCGCGACACGCGGATGCGCGCCGGCTGCTCGCGGCAGATGCTGCCGGCCAACGCGGTCGCGCCGGGCTGGCGTTGCACCGGTGCCGACTCGCCGGTGATGAGCGCCTCGTCGAATGCGGAGGCGTGGTCGAGCAGGACACCGTCGGCCGGTACCGACTCGCCCGATGCAACCCGCACGACGTCGCCGATCGCCAACTCGACCAGTGCAACCTGCTCGCGCGTACCGTCGCCACGTTCGCGCGTGGCCAGCGCCGGGCGCGCGCGCGCCAACGCATCCACCTGCGCGCTTGCCAGGCCCCGCGCGCGCTGCTCGAACATGCGTGCCACCAGCAACAGCAGCACGAACATCACCGCCGCGTCGTACCAGACATGGGCGCCGCCGCGGACGGTCTCCATCAGGCTGGCGAAGTAGGCCAGCAGCGTCGATGACGCAATCAGCGTGTCCATGCCCAGGCGGTGTCCACGCAGCTCGCGCCACATGCCCTCCAGGAATGGCCAGCCCGAGAAGAACACCACCGGTGTCGCCACCAGGAAGGTGATCCAGCGGAAGAAGTCGCGCGTAGCCAGCGGCATCTGCCCGGCGGTGTCGAGATACAGCGCCTCGGCGAACATCATCGCCTGCACCGCGCCCAGCCCGGCCACGCCCAGCCGGATCAGCCAGCGTCGGCGTTCCTGGCGATGCGCCTGCTCGCGCGCCTCGCCGGTCGCGAGCCACGGCCGGTAACCCAGGGCATTGAGGCGCGACATCAGCGTCGACAGCGCGACCTTCTGCGGATCCCAGCTGACCACGATGCGTCCGGTCACGGCGTTGGCGCCGGCATCGAGCACACCGGGCACTCGCCTCAACGCGCGGTCGACCAGCCACGCACACGCGGCGCAACGCATCGCGTCGGTGAGTACGGTGATCTCGAGCCCGCCCGGCACGCTGCGGCTGTGCTCGGCCAGCACCACGTCGCGGTCCCAGCCGGCGAAGTCGGCGGCATCGGCATCCACCCGGCCCGCAGGTACGGTGCGCAGGCGGTAGTAGTCCTCGAGTGCGGCCTGCTGGATCCAGCTCGACGCCGCGGCGCATCCGTTGCAGCAGAAGAGGTCGGCGCCACTGGTTACGCTGCACTGGGCAGTCAGCGCCTCGCCACAGTGATGACACACGCCGGCGACGACGCCTGCGCGGTCATCGGCAGCATGGTTGCGCGAGGCCAGTGCGGTCCGGGTGACGCTCATGCGTACATCATCCCCCAATCATCGCCCTGCATCGAACACGCTGCGTGCGATCACTCGTCCGCCAGTGCCGGCCCAAGGTGCGCGGCGCGCTGTCCGGCCACCAGCCGCCCACGCAGGCGCCAGGCCTGGTCGGCCGGGGACAGCTGCAGCAGCCAGTCATGCACGGACGATGGCTCGAGGCTGGCGCGCCAGCCAAGTTCGCTCGGGGCAAGCGTGACGGTCTTGTCCTTTGCCGCCTCGCTCGGGTGCGACAGGATCAGCGTGAGCGGCTCGTCGCGGCGCACGCTGCCATCGGCGAATCCGCCGCCGACCGGCAGCAGTTCGATCATATCCTTGTCGACCCGCAGTACCGCCGACAGCTTCAACTCGCGGGCACGGGCATCCGGTCCGAGCTCGCTGACCTGGATCTGCGCGGTCCGGTGGACGGTGTCGATCACCGCATCGTTGCTGCCGCTGCGCACCGCGACCACCAGCAGGGCGATGCCTGCCGCCACCGATGCGATCGGCAGGCCGAGCACCAGCCACATGATCGGCATGCGCAGCGGACCGCCCGGCTCGACATCGCTGCGTGTCATCACATCGGCCCGAAGAAGGTGGAGGGAACGTCGGCCTGCGCCGCGCCATCAGCGCGCTGTACCTTGAAGGTGATCTCCTGCTTGCCGCGCACATCCTTCGGCGACGACAGGGTCAGCGGCAAGTTGAGCACCTGCTCGGCCGGCGCGTCGATCACCTGATCGCCGCCTGCCAGGGTGATGCCTGCCGGCGCCTGCAGGGTCAGGCGGAACTGCTGCGCCTTGACGTCCTTGTTGACCAGCTTGAGGGTGTAGCCGTTCTCGATGCGGCCGTCGCCGATCTCGCGATAGAGCGCATTGCGGTCGCGCAGCACTTCGGCGATCAGCGGGCTGCGATTGCCCACGCCCCATGCCCAGCCCACGCACAGCGCGAGCAGCAGCAGGCCATAAACGAACACCCGCGGACGCAGCACGCGCGTGGGCTTGCCGTCGATCGCATTCTGCGTGGCGTAGCGGATGAGCCCCTTCGGGTAGCCCATCTTGTCCATGACCTCGTCGCAGGCGTCGATGCAGGCGCCGCAGGCGATGCACTCGTACTGCAGGCCATTGCGGATGTCGATGCCGGTCGGGCAGACCTGCACGCAGATCGTGCAGTCGATGCAGTCGCCCAGTTCTTCCGGCGCGAACTTCGGCAGCGGCGCGGCGGCAAGGCCGACGTCGGTGACGGCGGTGGTCCCCGCCGCCGCCACGGCATGATGGGAATGATGGGCGGCCCGGAACACATAGTCGTAAGCCGCAGCGGGGTCGAGCAGGCCGCGCGCGCGCTCCAGCACGCTTGCCATGCCGCGCTTGCGCGGGCCGCGCGGCTCACCGCGCATCGGGTCGTAAGCGATGATCAGCGTGTTGCGGTCGAACATCGCGCTCTGGAAGCGCGCATACGGGCACATGTACTTGCACACCTGCTCGCGCAGGAAGCCGGCATTGCCCCAGGTGGCCAGCGCATAGAACAGCACCCAGAACAGCTCCCAGTTGCCCCAGCCAGGGGCGGCGCCCACCAGCGGCGTGCGCGCGGCCAGGTCGGTGATCGGGGTGAAGAAGCCGACGAAGGTGAAACCGGTCCACAGCGCGAACACCAGCCACAGCAGGTGCTTGCTGCCCTTGCGCAGGACCTTGTTGCGATTCCACGGGCCGGCATCGAGCTTCATCCGCGCGTTGCGGTCGCCCTCGGTCCATTGCTCCATCCACAGGAACACTTCGGTCCACACCGTCTGCGGGCAGGCATAGCCGCACCACAGGCGACCGGCGAGGGCGGTGAAGAAGAACAGGGCGAAGCCGGCAATGACCAGCAGCATCGCCAGGAACACGAAGTCCTGCGGCCAGAAGTTCAACCCGAACACATAGAACTTGCGCGCCGGCAGGTCGAACAGCACCGCCTGGCGGCCATCCCAGCGCAGCCACGGGAACACGTAGAACATTCCCAGCAGCACCACCACCGCGATCTTGCGCCAGGTCTGGAAACGGCCGTCGACGTCGCGCGGGTAGATCTTGCGTTCGCTTACGTAAAGCGCGCTGCCGTCATCCAGCAGGTCGAGTGGGATTTTCCTGGTCATGCGGACTGCTCTGGCGGATTACTCGACGGACTCATTCCGGCGGCAACGGCCGGTTGAAGCGGCTGGCGGGTCGCAGCAGGATCCAGGTGAACGCGCTGGAGGCGGCGGTGGCCAGCCAGAACATGAAGAAGGCGATGCTGTAGCCGAGCGTGCGGGTCAGTGGCAGCTCGGGGAATGTCATGTCGCGCAGTGCCAGCGGATCGACGAAGGCGAAGAACACCATCGTCATCACCGCGGCCGAGAAGAAGCTCGGCCACAGGATCGCCCCGAGCCGCTGCGCGAGCGGTCGGGGCGGATGATCGAAACGCGGGACGGTGTAGTCGGGCATGTCGTCAGCGCGTGGCGGTGGTGGTGGGCTTGCCGGAATGCGACAGCGACCAGACGTAGGCGGCGACGAGGCGAGCGCGGGTTTCGCCGAGAATCTGGCGATGCGCCGGCATGGTGCCGTGGCGGCCGTTGTTGATCGTCTCGCGCATGCTCTGCGTGCTGTTGCCGTACATCCAGTAGTCGTCGGTCAGGTCAGGCGCACCGAGTTCCTGGTTGCCCTTGCCGTCGACACCGTGGCAGGCCACGCACACGCCGTTGTAGAGGCTCTTGCCCTGCGCGGCCATGTAGTTGTTCTGCATGCTGTCCGGGTCCGACAGCGTGCGCACGTAGGCGATGACGTAGTCGACCGCGTTGTCGCCGCCCATGCCGGTGAGCACCTTCCCCCATTCCGGCATCACGCCTTCGCGGCCGTCGAGCACCGTCTGCAGCACGCGGTCGGGCGAGCCGCCCCAGTGCCAGATGTCGTCGCTGAGGTTCGGGTAGCCGATCGCGCCGCGGGCCGATGAGCCGTGGCAGGTGGCGCAGGTGTTGTTGAAGATCGAGCGTCCCAGCGCCACCGCCTTGGGGTCGCGCGCGACCACATCGATGGACTTGCCCGCATACGGAGCAAATGTCTGCTCCAGCTTGCGGTCGTCGCGGGCCTTGTCGGCCGCCTGTTCCTTGGCCGAGGTCCACTTGCTGGTGCCGGCAAAGGCGCCCAGGCCCGGGTAGTAGATGAGATAGCCGATCGCGAACACGATGGTGATGTAGAACAGGTTGATCCACCACCGCGGCATCGGCTTGTTGTATTCGGTGATGTCGCCGTCCCAGTAGTGGCTGGTTTCGGTCGGCCCCGGATCGCCGGGCTTGCGCTTGCCGGTCCACCACAACAGCCACACGCAGCCCAGGATGTTGATGGCGACGATGGCGATCACGTACCACGACCATGCGGCGGTCATGACCTGTTCTCCTTGTTGGCGACCGCATCGTGCTCATCGAGCGGGAGTTGCGCGGCCGCGTCGAATTCCTGCTTGCGCCTCGGACTCCAGGCCCAGATCCAGCCGCCGATGAACAACACCAGCAGCACCGCGGTAATGATTCCAGAGGTCATCTCAGCCACCCCTCGGTGCGTGCTTGCCCAGCGCCTGCAGGTAGGCGACCACGGCGTCGAGTTCGGTCTTGCCCTTGACCGCGGCGGCAGCGCCGGCGAGATCCTCGGGTGTGTACGGGTCGCCGATGCGCTTGAGTGCGCGCATCCTGCGTTCCACTTCGGCGCCGTCCACCTTGTTCTCCGCCAGCCACGGGAAGCTGGGCATGTTCGACTCGGGCACCACGTCGCGCGGGTTGATCAGGTGCACGCGGTGCCAGTCGTCGGAGTAGCGTCCGCCGACGCGGGCCAGGTCCGGGCCGGTGCGCTTGCTGCCCCACTGGAACGGATGGTCGTAGACCGACTCGCCCGCGAGCGAGTAATGGCCGTAGCGCTCGGTCTCGAAGCGCAGCGTGCGAATCATCTGCGAGTGGCAGTTGTAGCAGCCCTCGCGGACATAGACATCGCGCCCGGCCAGCTGCAGTGCAGGGTAGGGCTTCACGCCGGGGAGCGGTTTCACCGCCTCGGCCTGGTACATCAGCGGCACGATCTCGGCCAGGCCGCCGAACGACACGGCGACCGCGATCAACACCGCCATCAGGCCGATATTGGTCTCAACTTTCTCGTGGGAATGGCTCATGTCGACCTCAGGCGTGGGCGCTGGCGGTGTCGGGCGGCAGCACCGGGATCGGGGCGATCTCGGGCGCCTGTTGCCAGGTGCGGATCACGTTCCAGGCCATGAGCAACATGCCTGCCAGGACCACGAGGCCTCCGGCCAGCCGGCCGAGGTAATAGGGATAGGTCGCGTTGAGCGCTTCGACGAAGCTGTAGGTAAGCGTGCCGTCCGGGTTGGTGGCCCGCCACATCAGGCCCTGCATCACGCCGGCAATCCACATCGAGGCGATGTACAACAGCACACCCACGGTGTGCAGCCAGAAGTGCAGGTCGATGGCCTTGACCGAGAACATCTCCTTCTGCCCGAGCAGGCGCGGAAGCAGCGAGTAGATCGAGCCGATGGTGATCATCGCCACCCAGCCCAGCGCGCCGGCGTGGACATGGCCAACGGTCCAGTCCGTGTAATGCGAGAGCGAGTTGACCGTCTTGATCGACATCATCGGCCCCTCGAAGGTGGCGATCATGTAGAACGAGATGGCCACGATCAGGAACTTCAGGATCGGATCGGTGCGCAGTTTGTCCCATGCACCCGACAGGGTCATGATGCCGTTGATCGCACCGCCCCAGCTCGGTGCCAGCAGCACCAGAGAGAACACCATGCCCAGCGACTGCGCCCAGTCCGGCAGGGCGGTGTACTGCAGGTGGTGCGGGCCGGCCCACATGTAGATCGCGATCAGCGCCCAGAAGTGCACGATCGACAAACGGTACGAATACACCGGACGCCCGGCCTGCTTGGGCACGAAGTAATACATCATTCCCAGGAACGCAGCGGTCAGGAAGAAGCCGACAGCGTTGTGCCCGTACCACCATTGCGCCATCGCATCGACCGCGCCTGAGTAGATGGAATACGACTTGCCCAGCCCGACCGGGATCGCCAGGTTGTTGACGATGTGGAGCAGGGCGATGGTGATGATGTAGGCGCCGAAGAACCAGTTGGCGACGTAGATGTGGCGAACCCGGCGCTTGACGATCGTGCCGAAGAAGACCACGCCATAGGCCACCCAGACCGCGGTGATCAGCAGGTCGATCGGCCATTCCAGTTCGGCGTATTCCTTGCCCTGGGTCAGGCCCATCGGCAGGGTGATGGCCGCGGCCACGATCACCGCCTGCCAGCCCCAGAAGGTGAAGGCGGCAAGCTTGTCGGAGAACAGCCGCACATGGCAGGTGCGCTGCACGATGTAGTAGCTGGTGGCGAACAGCGCCGATCCGCCGAAGGCGAAGATCACCGCATTGGTGTGCAGCGGCCGCAGGCGGCCGTAACTCAGCCAGGGCGTGTCGAAGTTCAGCGCCGGCCAGTACAGCTGGGCGGCGATCAGTACGCCAACCGCCATGCCGACGATGCCCCAGAGCACCGTGACCGCGGTGAACTGGCGCACGATCTTGTCGTTATACGTTTCCGTGATCGGTGCTTGCATTTGCTTCCCCTCCGCGATGGCGGATCGCCGGCATTCTAGGAACGCGCTGTCCGTGCGCGTTTGACCTGGATCAAGTGGCGGGCGGCGGGCAAACGAGCGCCGGCACCAAGCGGATCGAGCCTAGATCGCCCGACGTGAAGGCGAGTTTCATCACGGTCGTTTCACGCCCCGACGCCGTGCGGCTGGATGACGCCACTGGCGATGCCGGCGGCCACCAGGCCGATCAGGGCGATGGACAGGCCGATCCGCCAGGTCAGGGCGTTGACCGCCCGTTTGCTCTGGCCGCGATCGACGAGCATGTAATAGAGGGCGGCGCCGAGGTTGTAGACGATCAGGCCGAGGAAGGCGACGACCAGCAGGGTTTTCATGGGTTGGACTCGTGGGGGGAGGCCGGCAGGCGCCGGCCGCGCAGGCGCGCAAACCAGGCCCGGCGCAGCAGCAGGGTCAGGGTCATCACGCCCAGGTAGAGGCCGTAGGCGAGCGAGGTCGCCAGCACCTGCTTCCACATCGGACCGAAGCCCGGGTCGGCGTGGCGCATGCCCCAGTACATGCCGGCGAAGGCGGCGGCCGAGGCCAGGGCAAGCGCGGCCGAATCGGCGAGGGCCCGGGCCGGTCCGCGCGGCTGCCGCGGGTACATCCAGTAGAGGACCGACAGGATGGCGAACCAGGGGGCGAACAGGATCAGGGCGAGGTGCAGCTGCACGTCCGCGGACATGGCGGCGGGCTCGTGATGGGGAATGCGCGCAGTCTAGGCCGTGGGTATCAGTCGGCATAGAATCAGAAATGGTGAAAAAAACCGTATCAGATGGCCCGCACCTGGACAGACCCGCCCCCATGAAGCGCTACCAGGCCCTGGCCGACGACATCGCCCACTCGATCCAGGCCGGCGTCTTCCGCCCGGGCGAACGCCTGCCGTCGGTCCGGCAGACCTGCGCCGCCCGCAAGCTCAGCCCGGCCACCGTGTTCCAGGCCTATTACCTCCTCGAAGCCAGGGGCCTGGTCGAATCGCGGGCGCGCTCGGGCTACTACGTCGCCCAACACCCGCCGCTGTTGCCGCCGGAACCGGAGACCGCGTCCCGCCCCGACGGAGATTCGCGCAGTGTCGATGTCAGCGAGCTGGTCTTCGAGGTGCTGCAATCGGCCATGGACCGCGACGTCGTGCCGTTCGGTTCGGCGTTCCCGAGCCCGCTGCTTTTCCCGCTACCCAGACTCGGCCGTGCCATCGCCGCCACCGCGGTCGATCTCGATCCATGGAGCACGGTCGACGACCTCACGCCGGGGCTGGGCGAACTTCGCCGGCAGATCAGCCAGCGGTACCTGATCGACGGCATCGACGTTGCCGCCGACGAGATCGTCATCACCAACGGTGCGATGGAGGCGTTGAACCTCAGTCTTTCGGTGATAGCCCGCCCGGGTGATGCCGTGCTGGTGGAGTCACCGTGTTTCTACGCGGTACTGCAGACGCTCGAGCGCAATGGCCTGCACGCGATCGAAGTGCCCACGCACCCGCGTGACGGCATCGACCTGGTCGCGCTGGAATCGGCGATCCGCCGCCATGCGCCGCGCGCGTGCTGGCTGATGCCGACCTTCCACAACCCGCTCGGCGCGACCGTGCCGGAGTCGGGCAAGCGTGATCTTGTCGCGTTGCTCGCCCAACACGGTATCCCGCTGATCGAGGACGACGTCTACGCCGAGTTGCACTTCGGTCCCAAGCGCCTGCTGCCGGCGAAGGCATTCGACCGCGACGGACTGGTGATGCATTGCTCGTCGTTTTCCAAGTGCCTCGCACCCGGTTACCGGATCGGCTGGGTCGCGGCAGGCCGGTTCCGCCAGGCGATCGCGCGCAACAAGCTCACCACCACGCTCAACACCAATGTGCCGGCGCAGCTGGCCATCGCGCGCTACCTCCAGCGCGGTGGCTACGACCGTCACTTGCGTCGCTTGCGCGCCACGCTGGCGGTGCAGCAGGAGCAGTACAGCGCCGCGGTCGCGCGCTGGTTTCCGGCGGGCACGCGGGTGACGCGTCCATCCGGTGGCTACTTCGCCTGGATCGAACTGCCCGACGGCTGCGATGCACTGGCCCTGCAGCGACAAGCCGTGCGCAGCGGCATCAGCATCGCGCCCGGGCCCATGTTTTCCGCGAGCCGTGGCTTCGGCCACTGCCTGCGCCTGAACTTCGGACATCCGCTGGATTCGCGCGCCGATGCAGCGCTGCAGCAGCTGGGCGCGATGGCGGCAGCCCAGGCGCCGGGCGGATGAGGCATCCGGACCGGGCTTCATCTCCCCTATAGGCGGCCTGCCTAGAATCCGCCGGATGAGCCGGTCCCGTCCCGTCGAGGTCGTCCTGCTGGCAGTGCTGGCGCTGTCAGTGGTCGCGCCCGCGCAGGCGCGCAAGGTCTACCGCTGCATTCGCGACGGCACGGTCAGCCTGTCCACGGCGCTGGAACCCGGTTCACGCTGCACGGCGCGCGAGATCGACGACAACGCCGTGGCCCTGCCGAACCTGTGGGGCGGCGGCGGTGCAGTCAGCGGCACGCTCTATCAGCGCGAGCAGGACGGCAAGACCGTCTATGGGACGCGCAAGCTGCCCGGTTCGGTGAAGGTGCTGGCATTCACCGTGCCCGCGCCGCCGGGCGAACCGGCCCATGTCGGCCTCGGCCAGGTCGGGCCGGCGCAGATCGACCGTTATCCGAAACAGTTCCGCGCCGCTGCACGCGCTACCGGCGTCGACGAGGCGTGGTTGCGCGCGATCGCGCATGCCGAAAGCGGATTCGACGCCAATGCGGTGTCGTCGAAAGGCGCGCAGGGCGTGATGCAGCTGATGCCGGCCACCAGTCGCGAATACGGCGTGGTCGATCCGTTCTCGTCGGGCCAGTCGATCGATGCCGGTGCCCGCCACCTGCGCTCGCTGATGCGCCGGTATCACGACGATCTCACCCTCGTCGCCGCGGCGTACAACGCAGGCATCGGTGCGGTGGCGCGCTATGGCGGCGTGCCGCCGTATGCCGAAACACAGGCGTACGTCGCCAAGGTGCAGGTGCTGCACGCGCGCTACCGCACGGCATTGGGATTGAAGCCTGTGTCGGCGCCGCCCGCGACCGCGTCGATGCCTTGAGCACTGCTGTCAGCGCTTGAGCGTCAGGCCATCGCCTTGGTGGCTTCGTACGGCAACGGCGTCGCGCCGGATGCCACCAGCGTCGGCTCCAGCGCGTCGAGGAATTCCTTGTTGCCGTCGAGCACGACCAGGATCCGTCCGGCCTGGATCTCGGCATCGAACTTGCGCCGGATCGGATCCGGGATCGACGACCCCACCAGTGCCGATGCCCAGCAGCCCACCGCTGCGCCCGCGACCGTCGCTGCCGCCGCGCCCGCAAGCGTCAATCCAATCGGGGTCAGCACCACCGCTGCCAAGCCCGCGAGCAGGCCCGCCGCACCGCCGTAACCGGCACCGCGCAGGGCGGCCGGAATAAGGTCGGTGTCGGCTTCCTTGTGCTCGTTGGGAATCTCTTCCAGCTCGATGTCGGAACGCGCGACCAGCAGGATGTCGTCCTGGCCGACACCGGCGCCGCTCGCGGCGTTCATCACCGATTGCGCAGTGCCCAGGTCGGGTGTGCTGAATACATGGCGGATCTTCATGATCTCCCTCCCGGGCTGCGATGGAAGCGCTCGAGTCAGGCCTGCGTCCGGGCGGACGCCCATCACTCGCATGTGCGTGCCAGCTTTGCCGCGGCCGGGTTAGAGGCGCGTGATGAGCGACGCGCAGGCCTGCGACGGCGGCAGCAATGTGCGGCATCGGTGCCGACATCGGCATGCGCACGGCGGTGCTAAGGTGCCCCCATCTGCATTCAATACGAGGTGGAACCATGACATCGCCAGCCAGGACTTCGCCAGCGAGGGCTGCACTGTTGGTTGCGATCGCGCTGACCCTTGCCGCGTGCAAGGCACAGGCGCCGACGCCGCCTGCGCAGCCGGAGCCCGCGACACCGCAGGTCACCGCCGACACCTCCGCGCAGCCAGCACGATCGACCGATGCCCAGCTGCCTTCAGAAGATGCGTCGCTTTCGCCCGCGACAACGGCCAGCGCGGAACTGCCGGCGGCATTTGTTGGCAAGGTCTGGAAGGTCAAGCAGTCGAGCAACGTGGAGCCCGGGACGACCTACGCATTTCTGGCCGACGGCACGCTGGTCATCGACTCACCCAATGGCACGCCGATGCATGGCCGCTGGTCGTATGAGAAGGGCGCGCTGGTGATGGTCGAGGAAGGCATCAGCTATCCGACCGACATCCTCGCCATCGACGACTCCCAGTTCCGCATCCGCAGTCATAACCCCGGCGAGCCGGTCGACATCGAGCTGGTGCCGGCCCCCGATCAGCCGTTGCCAACCCCCTGAGCCTGGCAGGGCGTTGGCCCTGACCAGCGAGGGATCATCGAGGAGGAAGCCATGCTTCCCACTGTCGACGTGCAATGCCCCTATTGCGGCGAAACCATCACCCTGGTGATCGACGACTCCGCGGGCGCGCAGAACTACATCGAGGATTGCCAGGTGTGCTGTCGTCCGATCACCGTCGTGATCGAGTTCGACGAAGACGGCGTGCCGCAGGCGGATGTCCGCGGCGAAGACGAAGCCTGAACCGGGATCCACGTCCGCACGGGTATTGCCCTGAGTGCCGGGCTGCTTGATCGATTCCGTCGCGTTGACGTCCGCTTGGGTGAAGGTTGTGTTGTGTTCAGCTGAGCGGTGCCGATGCCGGGTGCGCAAACTCCGGACTGCGTCACATTCATTCGCAAACGCGGTCACTGAAACGCCGCGCCGCTACCGACATTCGCGGGCGGCGTGGTTAAGCGAACGTAGGTTTAACGAATCCAGCCGCGCAAACGTTCATACGCGCGCCGGCAAGGTGGGGTCGTGCGGCACGTCAGGGGCAACGTAGCCCTCCCGCGCAGACAACAGGCTTCACCGCCGCCCATTTCCGGAGACACGCATGACCATCCATTCCCGCAAGCCGCTCCTCGCCGCCGTCGCCCTGATGGCCGCGCTGTCCGCACCGCTCGCCTTTGCCCAGTCAGCATCGCCGGCACCGGCACAGGAATCCGACGCCGCCGCCGCGGCCCAGGCCGAGCCAGCCGCGGCTGCTGCGCCGACCGCAGCACCGCAGAAGAAGAGTTGGTCTGACGTCGATTCCAACAAGGATGGCGCGCTGAGCAAGACCGAAGCCTCGACCGTACCGGCGCTGGGCCAGGTCTTCGACAAGGCTGACGCCAACGCCGACGGCGCGCTGACCACCGACGAATACAAGGCCTATGTCGCGAAGGTGCAGACGGCACCGGGCAAGGCCGGCAGCGGCGGCTAAACGCTCGTAGCTCCACCACTCGACAAGGGCGGCTTCGGCCGCCCTTGTTTTTTCCGCTGCCGTCAGTCCCCCATAATGTGCGCATGAGTGACATCCAGCTGATCGGCTTCGACGCCGACGACACCCTCTGGCGCAGCCAGGACTACTTCGACCAGGCCCAGCTCGATTTCGAACGCATCATCGGCGCCTACGTCGACCTGCACGACGCGCGCGTGCTCGATCGCCTGTACGAGGTCGAGAAGGGCAACATCGCCCTGTTCGGCTACGGCGTGAAAGGCATGGTGCTGTCGATGATCGAGGCCGCCGTCGACATCACCGGCTCGCGGATCAGCGCCCAGGACCTGCATCGCATCGTCACCCTCGGCAAGGACCTGCTGCGCCACCCGGTTGAACTGCTGCCCGGCATCCGCGAAGCGGTCGAAGCCATCGCCGCCGATTTCGACGTGGTGCTGATCACCAAGGGCGACTTGTTCCACCAGGAAGCCAAGGTGAAGCAGTGCGGTTTCGCCGAGCTGTTCCGTCGTATCGAGATCGTCAGCGAAAAGGACACCGCAACCTACGCCCGCCTGCTCGAGGAATTCGACCTGCCGGCCGAGCGCTTCGTCATGGTCGGCAATTCGCTGCGTTCCGACATCGCACCGGTGCTGGAACTGGGCGGGTGGGGCATTCATGTGCCGTACCACACCAACTGGGTGCACGAGAACGAAGCCGACGTTGCCGAAGACGCCCCGCGCCTGCGCCGTATCGACCATGCCTCGCAACTGCCGGCAATGGTCCGCCAGCTGGCCGACGCCCCCAACCCCAACGCCAGTTAAGTGTCGCTGGCCGGAGCCGGTTTCGTTAAAAACCGGTTCACCCAGCTCACATCATCTTGATGTCGTGCCCGCCGGGGGGTGGGCAAAAAGGAGAATCAAGATGGCAACCGTCCTGTCCCGCTGGTTGGCAACCGTGGTGTTGGCCGCCGGCCTGGGTACGGTCGCGATGGCGCCGACGCCTGCACACGCAGGCGATGGCGACGATTGGGCACGGGTGATCGTGGATGTCGCTGACGTGATCTATCACGGCGGCTATCCCTACTCCCGCTACGACCGCGGCTACCGCGACCGACTGATCGTCGTCCACGACTACGGACGCCCGAGGTACTACCGTCGCGTCTACCGTGCCGGCCCGCCCTACGGCAACGCGTACGGCTACTACAACAACCGCAACTACAACAACGGCAAGTGCAACAAGCACGGCAAGTGCACGACGCATTACTACGATGGCCGCTACGACCATCGCGGTGATCGCGTCCACTACTACTCCGATCGCGACCGCTACAACAACCGCTACGACGGCAATCGCTACGTCCGCTACGACGACGACCGCTATCGCGACGACCGTCGCGATCGTCACCACGACAACGACTGATCGTCGCGCGGGCGACGCCAGCACTTCGACAACGGCACCCCTTCGGTGCCGTTGTCGTTTCGGTATCGGGACTTCGCTCCGGTGACCGGCCCTCACGCCGACCCCCGCTACCCCGTATAAATGGGGGGCCAACGGCTTCCGGGTTCATGGCGCGGTTTCAGAACCGGTTCACCGCCGCGCCCCCAGCATTCACGCCATCCGCAGTGGAGCAACGCTCATGAATTCCCCCTGGAAGTCCCGATTCGCCGGGCTGTTCGTGGCCCTGGTAGGCCTGTCAGGCGCCGGAGCGGCTTCGGCGCAGGACTACACCTTTGGCTGGAACCCGCGCAGCGGCGACACCTGGGTGGACACCTGGGCGGGTGACATGAACCGTTACGGTGGCCGCTACCGCGACCCGTTCGTAGACGAGATGGTGCGCTACTACGGCGCCCCGCGTGACCTGGTGACCGACCTGCTGGTCGATCGCCACTGGGCGCCGGGCGACGTCTATCTGGCCTGTTCGATCGCATCGATCATCGGTCGCCCCTGCCGTTACGTCGTCGATACGTGGGAGCGCGACCACGGACAGGGCTGGGGCAACGTGGCCCAGAGCCTGGGCATCAAGCCGGGTTCGGCCGAGTTCCACCGTTTGAAGAAGGGTTTCGTGCCCAGCTACGACCGTTGGGGTCGCACGATCACCATCGACACCGATCTCGAGCGTGACTTCCCGGGCCGCGGCAAGGGCGCGCAAGGCAAGTCGAGCAAGGGCAAGCCGGCGCAGGCGTCAGCGAGCAACGGGAAGTCCAAGTCTGCCAGCCAGGGGCAGGGCAACAGTGCCGGCAAGAGCAATGGCCAGGGCACCGGCCAGGGTTCGCAGAGCGGGAAGCCCAAGGACAGCGGGAAGGACAACGGCAAGAGCAAGGGCAACGGCAACGGCAACGGCAACGGCAAAGGCTGAGCCTGACGCGACGGCGTGAGAGACACGCCGTCGCACCGCCGCACTATCATTGCGGCATGAGCGACCCTTCCCCGATCCGCATCGTCGACTTCGACCCGCGCTGGCGCGACGACTTCGCCCGACTCAACATCGAATGGCTCGAACGCTGGTTCACCGTCGAGCCGATCGACCGTGAAGTACTCGGCGATCCCGAAACCCATATCCTCGCCGACGGCGGCCACGTCCTGTTCGCAGTCGACGCGGACGATCGCGCCGTCGGCACGGTCGCGCTCAAGTGCGAATCCGAAGGCGTGTACGAACTGACCAAGATGGCGGTAGCGCCCGAGTTGCGTGGTGCCGGTGTGGGACGGCTGCTGATGCAGGGCGCAATCGATGCCTTCCGGGCACGCGGCGGGCGTGAGCTGTTCCTGGAATCGAGCAAGAAACTTGGTCCGGCCCTGGCCCTGTATGAGAGCGTCGGCTTCCGCCACTACCCGGCACCGCGGCCGGGCTCGCATTACGCCCGCGCGGATGTGTACATGGTTTGGGAGCCGGACGCGCGCTGATCTCGCAAGTGCTGACGTGGCGTGCTTGTGGCCACGCATCATTTTCCGACGAGTCTTATTGTGACTGGGCACGCTATCTCCTAGCGTTACTCGCGACAGCACATCCCGCTGTCGATCAGAGAGAGGAGTAGCGAAGATGCAGGAACTGACGCAACGAGAGATCGATGCAGTGGCCGGTGGTGGCATGCCCCAATGCCATGCGAGTGATCCGGCGCCCTACAGCACACGGCAATTCAACTTCGGCGAGTATCTGCAGTTCTACCTCATGGTTCGATGACTTGGGCATGGGTTCCTGGGCGTGCCGGTCCGGCGCGCCCATCTCCCGTTTGCAAACAGATGATCGGATTGGTGCGCTTTTCGCTTTCTTCGATCTGGTGTACGCCGATCGTAGGCCTGGTTTCTTTCGCCACTGTGGTTGCTACAGGGTGGCTTTTCGATCTGCTCGGCATCTTCCCTCCAGTCGGCTTCCGCACGCAGACCGGAAACCATGCCCTTGACCTCTTCGGTGCAGTGGCGTTGTCTCCTGTCGGTGAGACCCTGATCATGGCGGCCGTCATCGCATTCTCCGGACAGTGGCTGTCGCGACGTCACGCGACATTAGTGGGCGCGTTCGTGTCGATAGCTGCCCACGCTCCGGCATGGTGGGGGTGGTCATTGGCAGTCACACTTCCTTTCGCCCTGTTCGCTGCCCCATTTGCCCTCAGGACGCGCTGGCGCGAAGCGATTACGTTGTCCATGCTCACGCATGCATTCCATAACCTGTACGCCTTCTTTGCGACGACGATGGCTTCGTAGGAAGAGCCGGAATGCCGGCGGTGCGAAGCCCGGTCGAGTCACGGCTCAGCCGCCCCGCCGTACAATGCCCGGCAATGAGCCTCACCCCCGCCATTTCGCCGTTGCAGCTGCGCCTCTCCGTCGCCCCGATGATGGACTGGACCGACAACCACTGCCGGGTGTTCCACCGCCTGCTGGCGCCGCATGCCCGGCTGTACACCGAGATGGTGCACGCCAATGCGGTCATCCACGGCGATCGCCCGCGCCTGCTGGCAATGGATCCCATCGAGCACCCGGTCGCGCTGCAACTGGGCGGCAGCGAGCCGGAACTACTGGCGCAGGCGGCCAAGATCGGCGCGGAGTGGGGTTTCGACGAGGTCAACCTCAATTGCGGCTGCCCGTCCGATCGTGTCCAGGCCGGTCGCTTCGGCGCCTGCCTGATGCGGGAGCCGCGCCTGGTCGCCGACAGCGTCGCGGCGATGGTGGAAAGCTGCGACGTGCCGGTAACGGTGAAATGCCGGCTGGGCGTCGATGACGACCACGACTGGGATCACTTCCTCGCCTTCATCGACACCGTCGCCGCTGCCGGTTGCCGCATGTTCGTCATCCATGCGCGCAACGCCTGGTTGAAGGGGCTGTCGCCGAAGGAGAACCGCGAGGTGCCGCCGCTGCGCTACGACTGGGCGTACCAGCTCAAGCGCCAGCGGCCGCAGCTGCAGATCGTGGTCAACGGTGGCATCGCCAGCCAGGCCGAAGCCACCGCGCACCTGGAGCACACCGATGGCGCGATGCTCGGTCGTGCCGCGTATCACGACCCCTACCTGCTGCATCAGCTCGATGTCGCATGGTTTGGCGGCGAGGTGCGCAGCCGTGGCGACCTGCTGCGGTCGATGCGGCCGTACATCGAAGACCAGCTGTCGCGCGGCGTCTACCTCAAGCACATCACCCGCCATCTGCTCGGGCTGTTCGCCGCTGAGCGCGGGGGGCGTGCGTTCCGCCAGGTGCTGAGTGAGGGCGCGCACAAAACGGGCGCGGACTGGTCGCTGATCGAGCAGGCGCTGGCGTTGACGGAATCGTTCGCCACAGCAGACGCATAGCGCCTTTCGTAGGAGCGAGCTTGCTCGCGACCTGCGCGGTAAGGTCGGTAAGCGGTCGCGAGCAAGCTCGCTCCTACACAGGCATCATCGCGCTCATGATCACCCGCGACATCGCCGCCTTCCTCGCAACCGCACGCGCAACGCCGGCCGACTTCGGCCCGGCGACCGCACGCGCTGCCTTCCTGGTGGCGCCCGACGGCTTCCGCCTCGCCGAGCAGTCCGCCGCCGACAACCGCTACATGGCCCAGGCCACCGGCTTCGACGCCGCGGGTGCCAGCGCCGAGCACCGCGAACTCCACCGCGCGGTGTCGCAGGTGTTGCCGACGGTGTGTTTCGCCGGCGACCCGGAAACGCCCGACGCGCTGTTTCCCAACAACGTCTTCGCCACCGCGGCCGGCCGCTACGTGGTGGGGCGAATGCGCCATCCGGTGCGCCAGCGCGAAGCCACCCGCGCCGACATCCGGGCGTTCTTCGGCGGTGTGCTCGACTACGCCGAGATCGACCTGTCGACCCAGCCGCATCCATGCGAGCTCACCGGTGCCCTGGTGATCGATCGCGCCCGCGGCCTGGGCTTCTGCGGCCTGTCCGAACGCTGCGACGAAGCCGGTGCCCACCTCATGCACGAAGCCCTCGGGCTGCGCGCGACCTTGTTGTTCGACCTCGCACCGGGCGAGTACCACACCAACGTGGTGCTCGCGATCCTGGCTGGCCGCACGGCGCTGGTGTGCCCCGGTGGCTTCGCCGATCCGGCGGTGGTCGATGCGATCAGCGATCTCTACGCGCCCCACGCGCTGCTGCTTTCGCCGGCCGAGCATGCCGCCTTCGCCGGCAATGCCATCGCCCTGTCCGACGACACGGTCTGGATGAGCGCGCAGGCGGCTCGGGCGCTGACCACCGGCCATCGGGAGGCATTGGCGGGGGCGGGGTTTGCAGTCCGCAGCGTCGGCCTGGATGCCATCGAGGCAGGTGGCGGTTCCCTTCGCTGCTGCATCGGCGAGATTTTCTAGGCAAGACCTTCCAGGCGAGACCTTTGAGGCCGGAAACGGCGGTGGGCCTGAACCCCGGCCATGGGCTTGTGGAAAAGTTCAGACCGGATTCACCGCATCGTTCCGAGAATGCACTGTCGTCGCACGATCGTGCGATATTGGCCCGTTGTGCCTCCCCTAGATTCTGTCCAGCAAGAGCTGCCTCGCAAGCATGATGACGTTGATCCGCCGACCCTTCGCCCTGCTGATGCTTGTCGCCCTGGTGGTGGCAGGTGGTGACGCATTGGCGCAGGATCGAGGCCAGGGTGGCGGCAAAGGCCAGGATCGGGGCGGCGGCCAGGACCGCGGTGGCCAGGACCGTGGCCACGAGCGCAGCTCCGACCGCCGCGAATTGTCCGACTCGGTGCGCCGGGTCGAACGCCGGACCGGTGGCCAGGTGCTGAGCGCCGAGCGGGTGCCGTACGATGGTCGCGATGTGAATCGCGTCAAGGTGGTCGACTCCAGCGGGCGTGTCCGGATCTACATGGACGACCCGCAGAGCCGCGACCGCAGTCGCGAGCGTGAAGAACCTACACGCCGCGACGACGACTGACCCGCCACGCTCTGGCCAGCCCGCCCAGCCTGTACTTCGGGATGCGGCCGAGACAGTACGACACACATTGGAGTCCACATGCGAATTCTGCTGGTCGAAGACGAAGCTCCTCTGCGCGAAACCCTGGCTGCCCGCCTGAAGCGGGAAGGCTTCGCGGTCGATGCCGCCCAGGATGGCGAAGAGGGCCTCTACATGGGCCGCGAGGTTCCGTTCGACCTTGGCATCATCGACCTCGGCCTGCCCAAGATGTCCGGCATGGAGCTGATCAAGGCGCTGCGCGATGAGGGCAAGAAGTTCCCGGTGCTGATCCTGACGGCGCGTTCGAGCTGGCAGGACAAGGTCGAGGGCCTGAAGCAGGGCGCCGACGATTACCTGGTCAAGCCCTTCCACATCGAGGAACTGCTGGCGCGCCTCAACGCCCTGGTGCGTCGTGCCGCCGGCTGGAGCAAGCCGACCCTGGAGTGCGGTCCGGTGGTGCTCGACCTGGCGGCGCAGACGGTCAGCGTGGCCGGCAGCAACGTCGACCTGACCAGCTACGAGTACAAGGTGCTCGAGTACCTGATGATGCATGCCGGCGAACTGGTCTCGAAGGCCGACCTCACCGAGCACATCTACCAGCAGGACTTCGATCGCGACTCCAACGTGCTGGAGGTCTTCATTGGCCGCCTGCGCAAGAAGCTCGATCCCGACGGCGCGCTCAAGCCGATCGAGACCGTTCGTGGTCGCGGTTACCGCTTCGCCATCGCGCGCAGCGGGGACTGACCTTTTCCGCGCACGCATCCGTCGGCACCGGTCTGATGGCAGGGGCGCGCCGCGCGACGGCGAGTGATCGCCTTCGCGCGGGGGCATTAGTACCCTTGTGCTGCATGCCCATTCCAGTACCCGCCGCGCATAACGGTCCGCAGCCATGAGCTGGGGGCAGCCGCGCTCATTGCAGGCCCGTCAGCTGCTGGGTGCCAGCCTCGGCCTGATCGCGTTCCTGGCGCTGGCCGGCTACGCCCTCGACCGCGCCTTCCTCGAAACCGCCGAAAGCAACATGCGCCAGCGCTTGCGCAGTCTGGCGCTGGCCTATGTCGCCGGCGGCGAGTTCGCGCGCAACGGGGAGTTCATTCCGCCCTACGAAACGGTCGATCCACGCCTGGACCGGCCCGGTAGCGGCCTGTATGCCGAAGTGATCCTGCCCAACGGCCACTGGGACTCGGCATCCGCGCAGGGCCCCTCGCTCCCGGCGGGGCACATGCTGCAGGCCAACCAGGAGCACTTCGAAGGCCCGCTGCCGATCACCGAGATCAACGGCCAGCCTGGCGAGGCCTACCGCTATGGCCGCGGCCTGATCTGGAGCGCCGGCGGCGACGACGCCAAGTCGGAGTTCCCGTACACCATCTACATCCTCGAAGACACCACCGCGCTCAGCCGCCAGGTCAGCGTGTTCCGCCAGGCGCTGTGGCGTTACCTCGGCGGCGCCGGCTTCATCCTGATGCTGCTGCAGGCCGTGGTGCTGCGCTGGAGCCTGCGCCCGCTGCGGCGCGTGATCGACGAACTCAAGAAGGTGCAGCGCGGCGTCGCGTCGCGCATGAGCGGTCGCCACCCGCGCGAGCTCGAACCGCTGACCGAAAGCATCAACGCCTTCATCGAGAGCGAGCGCGAGAACCTCGATCGACAGCGCAACACGTTGGCCGACCTCGCCCACAGCCTGAAGACACCGCTGGCGGTGTTGCGTGCGCGCGCAGGTGACGGCATTCCGGCCGAAGAGCTGCGTGAGGAGGTCGACATCCAGGTGCGGCGCATGAGCGACCTGGTGTCGTACCAGCTGGCACGCGCGGCCCGATCGGGCCACATGCTGTTCGCCGCGCCGCTGGAAATCGAACCCTACGCCGACCAGATCGTGCGCAGCCTGGAGAAGATCTACGCCGCCAAGGGCGTGCTGTGCGAGTTCGAGATCGAGGAAGGCGTGAAGTTTTATGGCGAGCCCGGCGACCTGCAGGAAGTACTCGGCAACCTGATCGAGAACGCCTTCAAGTGGGCGCGCTCGCGCGTGCTGCTGACCGCCAGGCGTGGCGAGCTCGCTCCGAATCGCCGCCCGGGCCTGCTGCTCGCCGTGGATGATGACGGCCCCGGCGTGCCGGAGGACAAGATCGACGTGGTGCTGCAGCGTGGCGTGCGCGGCGATGAGCGCGTGCAGGGCCATGGCATCGGCCTGGCCACCGTGCTCGACGTGGTTCGCAGCTACCGCGGCACGTTGGACGTCAGCCGGTCGCAGGAGCTGGGCGGTGCCCACTTCGAAGTGGTGCTGCCACCGGGCCTGTGACCGTAGGAGCGAGCTTGCTCGCGACCTGCGCAACGCAACCTGACACGCGGTTCGCGAGCAAGCTCGCTCCTACGCGAAGGGCGAGGGGCCGTAGAAGCGGCGCAGGTGCTCGGCCACTTGCGGCATTTCTGCTTCCAGCAAGCCCGGGTCACTGAAGTGGTACTCGGTGGCGACGGCAAAGAACTCTTCCGGCGCTTCGGCGGCATAACCGTCGATCGCGGTTTCCTCGCCGGCATCCACGCGCGCGGCGAGCGCGTCGTACGCGGCCTGGAAATCGCGCGCCCATTCGCGTTGCCAGGGTCGCGGCAACGGCGGCGTGCCGTCGAGCAATCCATCGAGCACGTCGATCTTGTGCGCCATCTCGTGCGCGGCCACGCAGAAGCCCGCGCTCGGGTCTTCGCAATCGGCAGCCACGTCGGCCCACGACAGGATCACCGGGCCGGCTTCCCACGCTTCGCCGATCAGGTCGTCTTCCCATTCGTGCAGCACACCGGCGGCATCGATGTGACTGCGGTTCACACGGAACGCATCGGGGTAGACGATCAGCTGCGACCAGCCGCGCAGTCCTTCGGCGCCGAACTCGATCAGCGGCAGGCAGCACAACGCCGCGAGCATGCAGCGCTGGACCGGGTCCAGCACCAGCTCACCGATCGGGCTGATGGACTTCTCATTGAGGAAGCGCGCCGCGAGTCCACGCAGGCGCGCATCGCGTTCGGGTTCAAGGCGGGACAGCCAGGGAACGCGTGCGCGCGTTTCCAGCCAGGTCGCGTCGGGAATGTCGTCAGGGGCGCGCCAAAAGCGCCGGAACAGGTTCAGCAAGACAAACTCGGCCAGAGGGGCTCAGCAAGGGCGACTGCTACGGGTGCGCAGCCGTCGCCGTTGGCTTAGCGGAACATGCCCGGCAGGAAGCTGTGCCAGCGAGGCGACTGCATGCGGCCGTTGCTGCTGGCAGCATCGCTGTGCATGGCCGGCTTGGCCTTGGTGGCGCGGACCGGTGCAGGGGTGGCGCGCGCTTCAGGCTTTGCCGCCTCGCGCTCAAGCGCGATCGATTCCGGGCAGCTGCCGCTGTTGGCGGAGCTGAGCTTGATCTCGCGCGCCGCCGAAGTCGAACTGGCGACTACGATCAGCAGGCACAGGCAGATCCGGAACATGAGGGAATCCTCGGACGGGCCTGAAGCCGAAGGCCCCAGGCAATTCTGGAATATAACGCGAAAACGCTGGGTCGATCTGGCCGTTGGGCGGCCGGTGCCGTGGTGCATTGCAGCAACTCTCCCTGTGCTCACCGCTGGTACGGGTACAGCCTCTGGTCCTTCCACCGGGCGCGGCCCGGCGTGATGCTGCGTGTGTATCTTCTCTTATCGATGCAGGTCCGGGGCGGATGGTTGCAACCACCTGGCGCATCCGGGCGTCGTCCTGCCGATTCGGCCCCGGATTGACTCCGGCATCCGCCGGCGCCGAAGGGGTGGCAGCGGCCATCCCCCCCGGCGTGGCCGCCCGGCCGTGGCCCCTTCGACCACCGGCATTCGGGCTTACGGGCCGCCTGGCGCACTCCGGCCAAGGGCCGATGGCACCGATTCAGGCGGCGGACGCCCTGCCGCCCGACTCCCGCCCTCGCGCATAATTCGCGCCATGACGCGTGCCCACCGCCCGCCGCCGATGCTGCGGCCGCTCCAGAGCCTGTTGCTGCCCGATCGCCGCGGACGCCCGGGACGCGCCTGTGGATGACCGTGCATTGTTGCAACGGCTGATGGCCGGGCCGGCATCGGGCGATGCCCTGGCGCAGGCCAGCGGCCAGACCCGGGCGGCCGTGTGGAAGCGCATCGAAGCCCTGCGCGAGGCCGGCGTCGCCATCGAGGCGCAGGCCGGCCGCGGGTATCGGCTGGCGCAGCCGCTCGACCTGCTGGACGTGGCCGCGATCCGAGCCGGGCTGTCCGACGGCGCCGCGTCCACGCTGGCCGGGCTCGAAACCGCCTGGTCGATCGATTCGACCAATTCCGAACTGCTGCGCCGGCCAACGCCGGACCGCGGTGCCCTCGTGCTGCTGGCCGAGCGCCAGAGCGGTGGACGCGGTCGCCGCGGTCGCGAATGGGCCTCTCCCCTGGCCGCGCACCTGTATCTGTCATTGGCACGCCAGTTCGGCGGTGGCCTGGCGCGGCTGGGTGGGCTGAGCCTGGTGGCGGGCATTGCCGCCGCCGAAGCCCTGCAGGCATCCGGCTTTGCCGGCGTGCGCCTGAAATGGCCGAACGACCTGGTGGTGGCCGGCACCGACGGGGCGTTGCGCAAGCTCGGCGGGATCCTGGTCGAAGGGGGAGGCGAACACGCCGGGCCGGTGCGCGCGGTGATCGGGCTGGGCATCAATGTGCGGATGCCCGCGGCCATCGCCGCGCAGATCGACCAGCCGTGGTGCGATCTCGCCACGCTCGCGGTGCAGTCGGCGCCGGCCGATCGCAATGCCGTGGCCGCGGCCGTGCTGTCGCGCTTGCTGCCGGCGCTGGAGGAGTTCGATGCCACCGGACTGGCGGCGTTCACCGGCCGCTATGCCGCATTGGATGCGCTGGCAGGGCAGGGCGTGAGCATGCATGGCGCCAGCGCGACCGTGCATGGCACGGCGCTCGGCCTGGCCGATGATGGTGCGCTGCGGGTGCGGCTGGACAGCGGCGAAGAACGGCACTTCCATGCCGGTGAAGTGAGCGTGCGCCGCGGCGCAGGACAAGGGGACGGGGCATGAGTGCGTGGTTGTTCGACCTGGGCAATACCCGGCTGAAGTGCGCGCCGCTGCGCGCCGACGGCCGCGCCGGTGATGCGGTCGCGTTGCCGCATCGCGAGGATGACGTTGCCGCGGCGCTTGCGGAATTGCTCCCCGAGCGAATCGAAGTCGCCTACCTCGCCAGCGTCGCCCATCCGGCGCTGCGCGTGGCCGTCATCGACGCGCTTGCCGCGCGCTGCAGGCGCATTTCGCTTGCTCGCACGCAGGTGAGCTTCGGTGCGGTCCGCATCGCCTATGCCGACCCGCGCAAGCTCGGCGTCGACCGGTTCCTGGCGCTGCTTGCGGCGCATGCGCGCATCGCCGATGCGGCGCTGGTCTGCGGTGTCGGCACCGCGCTCACCATTGACCTGATCGACGCCGACGGACGCCATCTCGGCGGACGCATCGCACCCTCGCCGACGTTGATGCGCGAAGCGCTGCACGAACGCGCGCCGCAGCTGCCGGCGTCGGGTGGCGATTACATCGACTTCGCCATCGACACCGAAGACGCGCTGGCTTCCGGCTGCGACGGCGCCGCCCTGGCATTGATCGAGCGCAGCCTCGACGCGGCGCGGCACCGCCTTGGCAGGGCGCCACAGCTGATCATCCACGGCGGCGGCGCCGAAGCACTGGCCGCCCACCTGCCGAACGCGACCCAGGTCGCAACGCTCGTGCTCGAAGGGCTGGCGCAGTGGGCTGGCGCCGAAACCGCCGCCGGGCACGCTTAGAATCGACCCATGCTCATACGCGCCCTGGTCGTCCTGTTGATCGTGCTCAATCTCGGCGTCGCCGCCTGGTGGACGCTGCGCGCGCCACCGCCGGGCCCGCCTGCGATCGAGCAGCCACTGGGTGTCGCGCCCCTGAGGCTGGCCAATGAAAGGCAAGCTTCGGCCAAGCCCGCCGCCGCGGTTGCGCCGGCCCCGGTTGCCGCAAAGCCCGCTGCGCCCGCGCCACCTGCACCGGCACCGGCCGAGCTGCCCAAGGCGTCTGCTGCTGCGGAAGTCGTCGCGCCTAAGGTCGCCATCGCCATGCCCCGGCAGTGCTACAGCTTTGGCCCCTTCAGTGATGCCGCCGCAGCGAAGAACGCACACGAAGTCCTGATGGCCGTGTCGACCCGGGTCATCCCGCGCGAAACGCGTACCGGCACCAGCCGCGGCTGGCGTGTGCTGCTGCCCGCCGCGCCCAGCCTGGCCGACGCGCAGGCGACCGCGCAGCGCATCAGCGCCGCCGGTTTTGGCGACTACTTCATTGTCCGCGAGGGCGGCGAGGCCAACTCGATCGCGCTCGGCCGCTACCGCAGCGAGGATTCGGCCAGCCGCCGCGCCCAGTCGCTGGTGGCAGCAGGCTTCCCCGCGCGCGCCGAGCCGCTGGGCGACGGCCGCGCCAGCTATTGGCTCGACGTGGTGCCCGCCCTCGTGTTCGACACCGCCCGCGCACAGGCCGCGGTGCAAGTGGCCCCGCGTCCGATCGACTGCGCACGGCTCCAGTAAACGCCGCGCCGACCGCCGCGGCAGGCTAGAATGCGACCCTTGCCGGCATAGCTCAGTTGGTAGAGCAACCGCCTTGTAAGCGGTAGGTCGTCAGTTCGATTCTGACTGCCGGCACCATAGACGGCTTTCAAGCGGTCCCAAGAAATCGCAACGATGTACAAGAGCCCCGCAAATCACGGGGTTTTTTGTTGCCTAAGGTTTCGTAACGTCCCGTTGAAGCCGGATCAACGTGGGGGTATCGTTG
>DATDBI010000325.1:0-13939 GCA_036524915.1 Lysobacter sp.
GATACCCCGTCGAGGCGCTTCGGCGGGGTATCCTTTTTTGCATTGCCG
This sequence comes from Lysobacter sp., assembly GCA_036524915.1. Taxonomy (GTDB): domain Bacteria; phylum Pseudomonadota; class Gammaproteobacteria; order Xanthomonadales; family Xanthomonadaceae; genus Lysobacter_J. Next base: position 49 of record DATDBI010000325.1, read on the forward strand.
GAGCGAGCGCATGCGAGTCCTGCTGGTCGAAGACGATCCCCACACCGCCGCCTTCATCGTCAAGGGGTTGCGCGAGGACGGGCACGCGGTCGATCACGCGGCCGATGGCCGGCAGGGGCTGTTCCTGGCCACCACCGAAAAGTTCGATGCGGTCGTGCTCGATCGCATGCTGCCGCTGGTCGACGGGCTGGTGCTGCTGCAAACCCTGCGCGGCGCCGGCAATGCCACGCCGCTGCTGCTGCTGACTGCATTGGGTGAAGTCGAGCACCGCGTCGAAGGCCTGCGCGCCGGCGCCGATGATTACCTGGTCAAACCCTTCGCGTACTCGGAGCTGAGCGCACGTCTGGACAGCATCGTCCGCCGCGGCCGCGATGGCCAGGAGCGCGAGCCGACACGGCTGCGCGTGGGCGACCTCGAGCTCGACCTGCTCGGGCGCGGCGCCCAGCGCGGCGACAAGCACATCGAACTGCAGCCGCGCGAGTTCCGCCTGCTCGAATACCTGATGCGCCAGGCCGGACGCGTCGTCACCCGGACGATGCTGCTGGAAGCGGTCTGGGACTATCACTTCGATCCGCAGACCAACGTCATCGACGTGCATATCAGCCGGTTGCGGCAGAAGATCGACCAAGGCTTCGAGCACCCGCTGCTGCACACCGTGCGCGGCGCCGGCTACCGGCTCGGCCAATGATGCGGTGGCTGCGCTCCACCAGCACGCGACTGGCGCTGGCGGTGATGACGTCGTTCCTGCTTGCCTTCGTACTGCTTGGCGCGGGCGTCTACTTCGCTGTTTCGACACTGTTGCTGCAGGACGCACGCGAGCTCGTGCGCACCGACGCATCCGGCCTGGCCGAGGTCTACCGCGACAGCGGCGGCGCTGCGCTGGCCGACGAGCTGCATGCGCGCATCGCCACCCCCGAAGACCCCGACGCGGTCTACGCGTTGCTCGACCGGCGCGGAATAGCCATCGCCGCGACCCCCGGCATGCCCGCGCGCGATGCCAAGGTCGCGCGCTGGATGACGTTCGATGCTGCCGACGCTGGCGACTCCGACGGCCACCGCCGCGTGATCGCCCACCTGCAGCCACTTTCCGACGGCAGCACGTTGCTGGTCGGCCTGCGCCTGCATTCGCAGGACCGCTTCCTGGCGCTGATGCTGCGCACGGCCCTGGCGGCGCTGCTGGTCGCCGCGACGCTGGGCGCGCTGGTCGGCTGGCTGACCTCGCGCTGGGTTTCCCGCCGGCTACGCAGCCTGGACTCCACCGCCGAGCGCGTCGGCGGCGGCGAACTGGCACTGCGCGTGCCGCTGGACGGCAGCGATGACGCGTTCGATCGCCTCGCCCGTCGCTTCAACGGCATGCTCGACCGCATCGAGGATCTGCTCGGAGGCGTGCGTCATGCCACCGATCACATCGCCCACGACCTGCGCACGCCACTGACGCGCCTGCGCAACCGCCTCGAAGACCTGCGCCGCCAACCCGGAGAGCCCGGGCGCGACGCGGCGCTGGACGCAGCCGTGGCCGAGACCGATCAGCTGCTGCGCACGTTCGCTTCCCTGCTGTGGCTGGCACGCATCGAAGCGCAGGCCCCCGCCGGGGATGCGCCGCCGCTGGAGCTGAGCGAGCTGGTGGCCGATGCGGTCGAGCTGTACACGCCCAGCGCCGCCGAACGCGACATCCGCCTGCAGGCGCGCCTGCAGCCCGTGCAGGTGCGCGGTGACCGCGACCAGCTGTTCCAGATGCTGGTGAACCTGCTCGACAACGCACTCAAGTACGCGCCGGCCGGGAGCGAGGTCGACGTGTCGTTGCAGCTGACGCCGCAGGGCGCGCTACTGCAGCTGGCTGATCGCGGCCCCGGCATCCCGGAAGCGGAGCGCGAGCGCGTGTTCGATCGCTTCCAGCGCCTCGAGGCCCACCGGGGCTCCCCCGGCAGCGGCCTCGGTCTGAGCCTGGTGCGGGCCATCGTGCATCGCCACGGCGGCCGCGTGCTGCTGCTCGATCACGCGCCGGGACTGCGCGTACAGGTGCAGTTGCCGCCGGTGCGCGCCATTTCTGGCTAGCGCGAGCGGCGCCTGCGCTCCCCGCTGGCCGCTGGACTGAAGTGGCTGCGTTGAAATGACCGAATAGGAAGTGATTCCGGCCGGCGCACCCTGGAGCGCGGCCGAAGACGCGTGCCCGCTTTGCGATCCCCCAGCAAAGGACTGCCGTCGTGCCCGATCGAGCAGACATCCGATGGTTCAAGTCGCGCTTCGCCCCGCGCATCGACAGCGCGGTGGCGGGCACGCCTTTCACGCTTGATTTCATGGTGGCCCTGGCCTGCCAGGAAACCGGCGAGATCTGGCCGGCCCTGCGCCGCCAGGGCCTGGGCGAAGCCGACGTGCTGCGGCTGTGTGTCGGCGACACCATCGACGCGCGACCCGACGGCCGTGGTCGCAGGGCATTCCCGCGCGACAGGGCGCAGTTGGTGGCGATGGAAGGCGGCGCGGAGATGTTCGCGATCGCCCGCCAGGCGCTGGTCGACATGTCCGAGCACATCCCCGGCTATCGCGGCGCGGCACGGCAGTCGCATAAGTTCTGCCGCGGATTCGGCCTGTTCCAGCGCGACCTGCAGTTCTTCCGCGAGGACGCGCCGTACTTCCTGCAGCAGCAATACGCGCAGTTCGGCTCGACCCTCGCGCACGCGCTGCGCGAACTCAAGTCCAAACAACGCAGGATCGGACTGGGCGATCGCACGGCGCTTAGCATCCTCGAGCAGGTCGCCGTCGCCATCGCCTACAACACCGGCGGTTACGACCCCGAGCGTGGCACGCGACAGGGCTTCCGCCCACCCGGTGGCAAGTTCTACGGCGAAGCGGTGCTGGATTTCCTGCGCCTGTCGGAGACGGTCGCGGTTGCGGGCGAAGCGCCGCTGATCGACCCGCCGCGGCGTGGCGAGGCGATCGTGCCGCCGCCCAGCCCCGTCGAGGCCAACGGTCGGGCCATGCGTGTCGATACGCGCGTGTCGACGCTGTTCCTGCGCAGCCAGCCGCGCAAGTCGCGGCCGCTGCGCGCCAATGTCATCGGCGAGCTCCCTGATGGCCATCGCGTGCGATGCATCACGGGGGTGGCGGTCAATGGCTACATGGCGGTCGAGACCAGCCTGTCCGGCGCCTTGCTGCGCGGATTCGCCTCGACGCGCTACCTGCGCGCGGACAGCGATGGCGGCGACGCTGCGGTGGCGGCGACCGGAGTTCCCGCTGCCGACGCTGCGGCCGCGCCTGCGGGTGCGATGCTCCCGGAAGCGACCATGCCGCGCCGACGCAACCAGGTCACGCGACGGACCGGGCCGGCCGGGGCCCACTCGCTCAACGAGGACGGGCAGCCGCGGCGCCGGGGCGCCGACGTGGACACGCTGCGGGCGGAACTGGCCGCCATCATCGACTGGCTGGGTGTCGACAAGGCCACGCACCGGCGCTACCTGCCGCGTGACGGACTGACCTTCTGCAACATCTACTGCCACGACTTCTGCCATCTCGCCGGTGCCTACCTGCCGCGTGTGTGGTGGTCGACGCCGGCGCTGCTGGCGTTGCAACGCGGAGCGACTGTCGAGCCGCTGATTGGCGACAGCCTCCGCGAGATGCGCGCCAACGACCTGTTCCGTTGGCTGCGCGACTTCGGCGGGATGTTCGGCTGGCGCCGTACTGGCACCCTGACCAAGCTGCAGCTCGCCGCCAACCAGGGTGCGCTGGCGCTCATCGTCGCCCGGCGCCGGGACGATGGCCGCTCCGGGCACATCGTCATGGTCGTGCCCGAACGCGACGAGCAGGTCGCGCGGCGCGACAGCGCCGGTGACGTGACTTCGCCGCTGCAGAGCCAGGCCGGCATCGCGAACTTCCGCTACGGCACCGCGCAAGCTGGATGGTGGAACCGGGAGACGTTTGCCGAGAACGCCTTCTGGATCCACCCCTGAGCCACGGACGAGGCGCGCACGATGGCAGTTCTTTTCAGCGAACTCGAACTGAGGATCCAGTGGCTGGATCGCGGGGTCTACTTCGTTGGCGGCAAGTACATCGACACCGAGCAGGACCGCGAGAACGACATCCTCGACCCGGTCCGCGTCTCGATCGACCTGCCGAAACTGCGCGAGCTGGCACACGATCCGGATGCCTACGGCGCGGCACTGGCGACGATGCTGTTCGGCAACCCCGGGGAACCGATCTTCGAGGCGTTCGCGCGTGCCCGCCTGGCATCGGCGGCACGCGACGGGCTGCGCATCCGCCTGCATGTGCAGGCCAGCGCACCGGAGCTGCATGCGGTGCATTGGGAGCTGATGCACGAGCCCGGGACCGGCAAGGCCCTGCTGGCCAGTCCGACGATCTGGTTTTCGCGCTTTCTCAGCACCGGCGACATGCGCCTGCATCCACTGCAGGACCCTGACAGCGTGCAGGTGCTGGTGGTGGTCGCCAACCCGAGTGACCTGTCGACGAAATGGAACCAGGCCGCGCTGGACGCAGACGCCGAGTACGAGGCTGCCGCGCAGGCCATCCGCTCACAGCTGGTGCCGGGCGTGCGCCGCATCGCGATCCGTCGCCTGACCAAGCCGGCGACCGTCTACAACATCGTTTCCGACATGCGCGAGAGCTACTCCGATGTCGTTTACCTGGCGTGCCACGGCACGCTGACCGCCGACGGCGAGCCGCGCCTGCTGCTCGAAGACGAAGACGGGCTGGGCGAGATGGTCAAGGGCGAGCAGCTGGTCGAGCGCATCGCCGCCTCACACGAGCGCCCGCGGCTGGTGATCCTGGCGTCGTGCCAGAGCGCCGGCAGCCGCAATGGCGAAGGGCTGGGCGCACTGGCGCCGCGACTGGCGCAGGCCGGCGTGCCGAACGTCCTGGCCATGCGTGGCGACGTCACCCTGGCGTCGGTCGCGCGTTTCATTCCACGGCTGTTCCGCGAACTGGCCGAGGACGGTCAGATCGACCGTGCCGTCGCCGCCGCGCGCTCGGACATCTCCGACCAGCGCGACTGGTGGATGCCGGCGCTGTACACGCATTCGCGCAGTGGCGCGCTGTGGCCGGCACGCAATGTCGATGCCGAGTCGTTCGATCGCTGGGACGCCATGGTCGGCGACCTCAAGGACGGGCGGTGCGTGCCCGTGCTCGGGCCTGGCCTGGTCGAGAGCGTGTTCGGCTCGACCCGGGCGATGGCACGCGAGTGGGCCGAGCGCTACGAATTTCCGCTGGCGCCACGCAATCGCGATGACCTGGCGCAGGTGGCGCAGTACCTGGCGTACCAGCACAGCCAGGCCTACGTGCTGCGGCAGATGCGCGGCTACCTCGCGCGCTACCTGCGGCGCGAGTTTCCCGACCGGATTCCGCCCGACCTGCGTGAGGGGCCAGTGCGCGAAGGCCTGGTGGACGAGTTGATCTCGCACATCGGCGCCGCCGAGCGCGCCGCCAACACCAGCGAAGTGCACAAGTTGCTGGCGCGTCTGCCGGTGGCGATCTACGTCAACGCCAACCGCGACAACATGCTCCACGACGCGCTGGTCGAGGCCGGGCGAAAACCCCACATCCAGCTGTGCACGTGGCGCAGCGCAGGTGATCGCTCGCTGCCGCAGGGGCCGGTGCCGGAGCCCAAGTACAAGCCCAGCCCGGAAGAGCCGCTGGTCTTCCATGTCTTCGGCAATTTCCAGTACCCCGAAAGTCTGGTGGTGACCGAAGACGACTACTTCGACTTCCTCACGGCGGTGACACGCAACGAGGCGCGCAACCGCAGCATCCCGCTGGAGGTCAGCCGCGCGCTGGCCAGCTCGGGCCTGATGCTGCTGGGCTTCCAGATGGACGCCTGGGATTTCCGCGTGCTGTTCAGCAGCATCGTGCGTCAGCCCGGCATCGACCTGTCGCGCATGCGCACCCGGGTGGCGATCCAGATGAGCCCGGACGAGGCGCAATCGGCCGATCCGGCCAAGACCTACCAGTACCTGCGCAACTACTTCCGCGAGAACGCGCGGATCAACCTGTTCTGGGGCTCACCGGAAGAGTTCATGGTGAAGCTCACCGAGCGCTTCGACGACGAGACCGACTAGGCCATGACGACGAGCGCCGAAAAACCCGACGCAACCGGCACGAGCGCGAACACGGACGCACGAGGCGAGAACCCCTACGTGGGCCCGGTGCCGTTGTCGGACGGGCAGAAGCTGTACGGCCGCGAGCGCGAGACCGACGAGCTGGTCGACCTGATCGTCAGCAAGCGCGTTGTGCTGCTGCTGTCGCCGTCGGGCGCGGGCAAGACGTCGCTGATCCAGGCGGCGTTGGCGCCGGCGCTGCGCGAGTTGTACGAGCTGCAGCCGCTGCCGATCATCCGCCTGGGCTACTTCAGCAGCGACTGGGGCGCGGCGGCGACCACCAACCGCTACCGGTTGGCGATGCTGCGCGCGCTGGAACGTCACTGGCCGCATGCCGAGCAACTGGCCGATGAAGCGCTCGCCGGGTACTCGCTCGCGAGCTATTTCCAGCAACGCCTCCGGCCGACCCCGGGCGGCGATGCGCGGCGCTACTGGCTGCTGATCATCGATCAGTTCGAGGAACTGCTCACCGTCAATCCGCTCGACGTGGAAGACAAGCGTGAGTTCCTCGATGAGCTCGGCGGTCTGCTCGCCGGGCTGGACGCCGACGATGGCACGCAGGTGCCGATCTGGGCGCTGTTCGCGATGCGCGAGGACCGCGTCGCCGAACTGGAGCCGTATCTCGACCTCATCCCGACCGCGCTGGCCTATCGCTACCGCCTGGACGCACTCGCGCTGGACGCGGCGCGCGAAGCGATCTCCGCGCCCGCCGGCGATCGCATGTCGTCCGACGCGGCAAAACGCCTGGTCGATGATCTGTGCACGGTGGTCGTGCGCGATGCCGCCGGGGTCGAGACGCCCCGCCAGGGCCGCTTCGTCGAGCCGGTGCAGTTGCAGGTGGTGTGCCGGGACCTGTGGCAACGCATCGTCGTGGGCGAGAACCGCAGCATCGAGGCCGGTGACGTCCTTTCCTCGCGCGACGCCAGCGAGGTCGACCTGGCGTTGCGTGCGTACTTCGATCGCGAAGTCGATACCGCAGCCGAGGAGGCCCACGTCTCCGAGCGCCGCCTGCGCGAATGGATCGGCAGCCAGCTCATCACCGCCGGCGGGGTCCGCACCCAGGCCTTGCGTGATGCGACCGCCATCGGCGACATCGACGTCGCCGTCGGCAAATTGATCGATGCCCATCTGTTGCGCTCGGACGTGCGCAACGACCGCGAGTGGGTGGAGCTGTCCCACGATCGGCTGCTCGCCCCGATCCGCGCCGCCAACGAGGCATGGGAGAACGCCCACCTCAAGCCGTTCCAGGTGCGCGCCAAGCGCTGGCAGCTGGCCGACGCGCGCAGCGACCGCAACTGGCTGATCTCGGGCGCGGAACTGGTCGAGGCGCGCAACTTCGCGCGGCAGCACCCGGACTTTCTCAACACCGCCGAACAGGAATTCCTGCAGGCATCGGAGCAGGAGCAAAGCCGTGTCAGTGGTGAGCGCAGGCGCAACTGGGCGCTCGGCGGCACCGCGGTGGCGTTTCTGCTGGCGCTGCTGGGCTACTGGATCTACAACCTGCGCGAGGAGAAGGCGGAACTGGCGGCGCGTGAGCAGCGTTCGGAAATCTCCCGCCAGGTTCGCGGCACCGACGACTACCCGGCGGTGCAGGCGCTCGACAAGCTGGTGTCGCTGCAGGAGCAGGCCGAGCGCGTGCCCGACGGCGGCAGGCAGCTGTCGGCGCGGATAGCCCGCACCATGCGCGAACGACTCGGCGGCGTGCCTTCGGCCCTCATGCGCGGGCTGACACCGCACGGGCACGTGGTCTGGTCGCTGGTGTTCACCGCCGATGGTCGCGAACTGCTGGCCGGATCGTGGGACGGGCGCATCTCGGTCCAGGAGCCGGCCACCGCCGGTCCCGCCTACATGACGTCGGACCAGGGCGCCGAGACGTACCAGGTGGTGCTGTACGAACCCACGAAGCTGGTGGCGTCCACTTACATCGACGGACGTGTCGTGCTGTGGCGCCTGCAGGACGGCGCACTGCGTCGGATCGGCCTGCTCGACCGCTCACCGCGCAGCGATCGGCGGCAGATGACCACCGCGGCATTCAGTGCCGACGGTCGCATGCTGGCGGTCGCGGGCTGGGACAAGGTGGTCGAGCTGTGGGAGGTTGCCGACCCGGCCGCACCGAAATTGCTGACCACGTTCGGCCGGTCCGCCGCGCCGATCCAGAAGATCCTGTTCCTGGCGCCGTCCCGCCATGGCGGCGAAGAGCGGCTGGCGTCGACCGACCTGGAAGGCAACGTCCGGATCTTTACGATCGCGCCTGGCCAGACCGGCCGGCCGCCGCTGTGGCGTGAGTTCAGCATCCACGACCATCTGGCCCGCAAGGTCGGCATCTTCAGTGCCGCGGCCGATCCGTCGGGGCGCTATTTCGTGGCCGGCGATTCCGAAGGCTTCATCCACGTGTGGGACCTCACCGCGGCCGATCCGGGCAGCAGCGGCACGCGCCTGACGGTCGCCTTCCACGGCCGCGGCCAACTCGACGCACAGGTGCGCGGCATCGCGTTTGCACCCAGGTCGCTGGAGTTCGTCAGCGTCGGGCTCGACGGCTACGTGATCCGCTGGCAACTGCCCGAGGACGCCACCGGCCTGGAGGACATCGCCAGTCGCGCCGTTGCCAAGCGCTACGGACAAGTGGGCGAGCGCCTGTACAGCGCGGCCTGGCAGCCCGACAGCAACAGCGTGGTTGCCGTGGGCGGAACGCGATCGATCTGGCTGGTCGACCTCGATCGCGGCAACGGCTCGGTGCTGTCGCATGCACTGCCGTTCGCGGGGATGCAGCCGTCTTCGTGGCGCGAAGTGTCGATGGATCGTGCGTCGTCGGTCATCGCCGCGGCCGGACACGACAAGGCCATCCACTTCTGGCGGAAAGTCGGCAATCGATTCGAGCAGGTGCCGCAGTGGAGCCTGACCACCACGCGCGTGGCCGCGTTCGCGCTCGAGCGTGGGGGCGGGTATCTCATCACCACCGACTGCGACGGCAAGGTGCTTCGCTGGGCACTGCGCGCGAACGCGGCACCGCAGCGGGCGGTGTTGTCCGGCGGCACCGGCGAAGGCGAGGGCGATGTCGACTGCGTCCCGGCGACACCGGCGGTCAGTGACGATGACCAGTTCCTGGCGACCAGCGTCGGCGCCCACCTGAGCCTTTGGCGGCGTGGTGGTGGTGACAGCTGGCGGATGCAGTCCACGCAGGTGCTGACGCGACCGGTCGTCGATCCCTCGCAGGCAAGGAACGTCGATCCCATCGCCAGCCTCGCCTTCGGCGCACGCTCCGATCGCCTCGCCGTCGGTTCGCAGGCCGGCCTGGTGCGACTGTGGCTGAAGGCGCGCGACAACCCGACCTTCACCACGGACGGGCGCTGGGTCGACGCCGGCAAGAACGTACTGGCGCTGGCCTTCCATCCCGATGGCACCGTGCTGGTGACCGGCGGCGAGGACGGCTGGCTGGCCGAATGGCACGTGCCCGCCCTGACCCGTGTCGACAAGCCGGTGCCACACCACGAGCGCGCCGTCACTGCGCTCGCGTTCTCCTCGCCCGCCACCGACAAGGCCGCGGTCATGGTGTCGGCCGACCGCGACGGCAATGTCGTCGAGTGGACCGGCGGTTCGATTGCCAACGCCACGATCGACATCAAGCCGCGTTCGGGGCTGCCGATCAATGCCATTGCCCTGGACGCGAACGGATCGTTCCTGGTGACAGCGGGCGAAGAACTGCTGGCGTGGGACTACTCGCCCGCCAGCGTCAACGCCGCCGCGCGGGCGCTGATCGGTCGCGCCGACGCACCACGTCCCGCCCCTGGCCAGTCGAAGCCTGCACGGGTGCATTCACCATGAGCAACGGAGCCGCCGCATGAATGCCGTGATCGACCACGATGACGCACCGGTGCTCAACGGCATCAACGGCAGCACCGGTTCGTACCTGTCGGCGCTGAGCCTGGAGCAGATCGCGCGGATCGCGCGTGGCGAGCCGGTCGACGCGATCGTCAGCAGCGACCTGCGGGTCAGGCACGAGGCGGCCGAGCTCACCTTCGGTGCGCCGATGGGCATCGACCCGCAGGACCTGTCGCAGGTCGGCTGGGGCGTGGTGTTCGCGCACGACGCACCGGCCGAGGTGATCCAGGCGCTGCAGCCGCTGCTCGACCTTCGCCGCGCGCAGTGCGCGGACCTGTTCAAGCAGTTCAGCCAGGCCGGCGCCTGCCGCCCCGGCGAGAAGGCCCGCACCTGGCTGGGACGCAACGGCGCCGAACTGGGGCAGGCGCAGGTCAACCGCGTGCCGTACTACCTGATGATCGTCGGTGGTCCGGAGTCGATTCCGTTCCGTTTCCAGTACGAGCTGGGCGTGAACTACGCAGTCGGCCGCATCGCCTTCGACACGGCGCAGGAGTATGGCCACTACGCGCAGAGCGTCATCGCCTCGGAACAACGCCAGCCCACCGCGCGCCGCGCCTGCTTCTTCGCCGTGCGCAACGAGGACGATCGTGCCACCCAGATGAGCTGCGATCTGCTGATGACACCGCTGGCGGCGACGCTGCAGGCCGCTCCCACGGGGCAGCGCCCCTGGCAGGTGCAGACGCTGATGGCCGCCGGAGCGACCAAGGCCGCGCTGGCCGCGCAGATCAACGGCGGCGATCCGCCGGCGCTGCTGGTCACGGCCAGCCACGGCATGGGGTTCCCCAAGGACGATCCGCTGCAGGTCCGGCACCAGGGCGCGCTGCTGTGCCAGGACTGGCCGGGGCCGCGCGTGCACCGCGGGGCGATCCCCGGCGAGCATTACTTCTCGGCGGACGACGTCGCCGACGACGCATCGCTGTCATCGACCATCGCGTTCCATTTCGCCTGCTATGGCGCCGGCACGCCGCAGCTCGACGACTACGCGCATGCCGATGGCGTGCGTGGCGAAATAGCCGTTGCACCGTTCCTGGCGAGCCTGCCGCGGCGCCTGCTTGGACGGCCGCAGGGCGGGGCGCTGGCGGTGGTGGGGCATGTCGAACGCGCCTGGACGTATTCGTTCACCTGGCCCGGGCTGGGCGCGCAGACGCACACCTTCGAAAGCTGCCTGGGCGACCTGATGAAAGGTGCGCGCGTCGGTGCGGCCATGGACGCGTTCTCGATGAAGCACGCCGACCTGGCGGTCAGTCTCAATGGCGAACTGGAGGACCTCCGGTTCGGCGCCCGCCCCGACGACCGCAGCCTGGCAGGCCTGTGGACGGCCAACAACGACGCGCGCAGCTACGTGGTCATAGGCGACCCGGCTGCGCGCATTCCCTAGACCGCATTGCAATGGAGTGGTGGACATGACGATCGAGACCGTTCCCGGCACGACGACTCCTTACTACCTGGTCACGTTCGACGCCAAGGGCCGCGAGCGCGACGACGATGCCGACGGCCGCATGAGCGACCACGTGCTGACGGCGCTGCGCGACGAGCAGCCCAGCGACGTCTTCCTCTTCATCCACGGATGGAAGGGCGACATACCGGCCGCGCGCAAGCAGTACGGCGCGTGGATGGGGGCCATGCTCGCCCTGGCCGGCGACCGCCAGCAGGCGGAACACAACCGCCCGGGCTTCAAGCCGCTGCTGGTCGGCCTGCACTGGCCGAGCCTGCCGTTCGGCGACGAGTCGTTCGAGGACGGCGCGTCGTTCGCGCCGGGCGAGGACAGTCGCGGCGATGACATCGCAGCGCAGATCGACCGCTGCGCCGAACAGATCGCCGACACGCCAGCAGCGCGCGCCGCGCTGCGCACGATCCTGGAAGCGGCGCAGTCGCAGTTCGCCCCGGCGACGCTGCCCGACGACGTGCGCGATGCCTACGCCGTGCTCGACCGCGAATCGGGCATGGGCGCCGAGGGCGTCGGTGGCGATCCCGGCGCTGACCGCGAGCGTTTCGATGCCGATACCGCCTACGCCGACGCCCTCGACGAAGCGGCCAGCTTCGGTGGCGGCGGCCTGCGCAACGTCCTGCTCTCGCCGCTGGTGCAGCTGTCGTTCTGGAAGATGAAAGACCGCGCGCGGGAATTCGGCGAGAACGGCGGCTTCGCCTTCCTGACCGCGCTGATGCACGCCAGCGATGGTCGCGATGTACGGATCCACCTGATGGGCCACAGCTTCGGCTGCATCGCCGCCTCGGCAAGCGTCGGCGGCCCGGCCGGCCGTCGCCTGCCCCGGCCGGTGCATTCGCTGGTGCTGGTGCAGGGGGCGCTGTCGCTGTGGTCGTACTGTTCGAGCATCCCGGCGGCGGCCGGAAAGCAGGGCTATTTCCGGCAACTGATCATCGAGCACGCGGTGGCCGGGCCCATCGTCACCACCCAGTCCAGCCGCGACATGGCGGTCGGCAGCCTGTATCCGGCGGCGGCCGGTGTGGCCCGCCAGGTCGCCTTCGCCCCGGGCGAACTGCCCAAGTACGGCGGCATTGGCACGTTCGGCCTGCGCGGCGACGGCCTCGACATCGTCGACCTGCAGGTACGGGGCCAGGACGCGAGCTACGGTTTCCAGCCCGGCCGGATCTACAACGTCGAGTGCAGCACCGTGATCCGCGAAGGCGGCCCGCCCTCGGGCGCCCACAGCGACATCGCCCGCCCCGAGGTGGCGCACCTGGTCTGGGCGGCGGCGCTCTAGCCGCCCTGCAGACAGCCTCCTGGCGCCACTGCCGCTATCATTCAGGGCTGGGTGCAGGCATCACCGCGCCCGAACAGGGGTATCGAAGCGCAAGCCGCGACGCTACTTTCCCGAAAACGCTTGGAATGAAGGGCGGAAAGCGCGTCATGCTGCTGATGATCGACAACTACGACAGCTTCACCTACAACCTCGTGCAGTACCTGCAGACGCTCGGGGCGGAAGTGAAGGTGGTCCGCAACGACGAGCTCAGCGTCGCCCAGATCGAGGCGCTGCAGCCGGAGCGGATCGTGGTGTCGCCGGGCCCGTGCACGCCCAACGAGGCCGGCGTGTCGGTGGACGTGATCCGCCAGCTTGGCCCGCGCATCCCGATTTTCGGCGTCTGCCTGGGCCACCAGAGCCTGGGCCAGGCCTATGGCGGCGACGTCATCCGCGCCAAGCGCATCATGCATGGCAAGACATCCCGTATCCGCCACGAGGGCAAGGGCGTCTTTGCCGGCCTGCCCGACGGCTACGAAGCCACCCGCTACCACTCGCTGGTGGTGTCGCGCGACACGCTGCCCGATTGCCTCGAGATCACCGCCTGGAGCGAGACGTCCGACGACGCCTCCGCGCCGGCGGAATTCGACGAGATCATGGGCCTGCGCCACCGCGAGCACCCGGTCGAGGGCGTGCAGTTCCACCCCGAATCGATCCTCACCGAGCACGGGCACGCGCTGCTCCGGAATTTCCTGGAGCGTTGACCGGGAACATGGAGCGGGAGCGCCACGTGCCTGCGCCTGTTACCGTCAGCCAGATCATTCGACCCAACTTCTGATTCCCGGCACTCCCCCAATGCCCATCACCCCGCAAGAAGCCCTGCAACGCACGATCGAGCATCGCGAGATCTTCCACGACGAGATGGTCGAGCTGATGCGCATGATCATGCGCGGCGAAGTGTCTCCAACCATGACGGCGGCGATCCTGACCGGCCTGCGCGTCAAGAAGGAAACGGTGGGCGAGATCGCCGGCGCGGCTACGGTCCTGCGCGAGTTCGCGCGACCGGTCGAGGTCGCCGACCGCACCGGCCTGGTCGACATCGTCGGCACCGGCGGCGACGGCGCGCACACCTTCAACATCTCCACCGCCAGCATGTTCGTCGTCGCCGCGGCCGGGGCCAAGGTCGCCAAGCACGGCAACCGCAGCGTCTCG
>DATDBI010000326.1:0-10081 GCA_036524915.1 Lysobacter sp.
GCGCTTGGCAATGGTGCTGGTGGACTCATCGATGGCGATGATGCCCTTGCCCGGGGCCACCATGGCCTGGGCGGTTTCGGCAAGCTGTTCGATGCTCATTGGACGTCCTGCAGGGAGCGGTGGGAAGCCCGGCATTATAGCGGCAGCCCGGCCTCGCCGTCCGCGGCCAGCAACCGGGAATCAATGACTTGCGCGTCAGATACCCCGGATTTCAATACCAGTTCCGGGCCAAGGGAGCAGCCGGGCCGCTCCCGCCCCGGGCGCTACAGCTCGCCCAGTCCTTCGGCGGTACCGTCGGCACCCACCTGCAGCAGGCGCAGCGTGTTGGTCGCGCCGTGCTGCTCCATGTGGTCGCCGCTGGTGAATATGACGCGGTCGCCGACGCTGAGCTTGTCCTGCTTGAACAGCTCCTTGATGGCGCTGCGGGCAGCATCGCGCGAAGTCAGGCCGCGGCTGTCGAAGTCATAGGCGACGACATCGCGCATCATCGTCATGTGCCGGCGCGCGCCGTCATGGCGCGACATGGCGAAGATCGGCACCTGCGATCGGAAGCGCGACAGGAAGCGCGCGGTGCCGCCGGATTCGGTCATCGCCACGATCGCACGCACGCCGATGTGCTCGGACAGGAACATCGTCGCCATCGCGATGGCCTGGTCGGCGCGTTCGAGGTTGCGCGGTGCGGCCTCGAAGTCGGTGTCGCGGTTGAACTGGCGCTCGGCGCCCAGGCAGATGCGGGCCATCGCTTCAACCGCCTTGACCGGATAGCGTCCGGCGGCGGATTCCTGCGACAGCATCACCGCGTCGGTGCCGTCGATCACGGCGTTGGCAACGTCGAGCACTTCGGCGCGGGTCGGGATCGGGCTGTCGACCATCGACTGCAGCATCTGCGTGGCGGTGATCACCACGCGGTTGCGCTCGAGCGCCTCGCGGATGATCTTCTTCTGCAGGCCGGGCAGCTCGGCATCGCCGATCTCCACGCCCAGGTCGCCGCGGGCCACCATCACCACGTCGCTGGCGTCGACGATCTCGGACAGGTTCTCGATAGCCTCGGCACGCTCGATCTTCGACACCAGCGCGGCATCGCAGCCGGCGGCGCGGGCGATTCGGCGCGCCTCATTCATGTCTGCGGCGTTGCGGCAGAACGACACCGCGATGAAGTCGGCACCGAGTTCGGCGGCGACCAGGATCAGCTCCTTGTCGCGCTCGGTCAGCGCGCCCAGGGAGAGTCCGCCGCCCTGCTTGTTGAGGCCCTTGCGGTCTGACAGCGCGCCGTCGTTGAGGACGGTGGTGATGATGCGCTCGCCTTCGATCGCGCCCACGCGCAACTGCAGCAGGCCATCGTCGAGCAGCAGCACGTCGCCGGGACGCACGTCGTCGGGCAGGCCGAGGTAGCTCACGCCGACTTCGCGCAGGTTGCCCGGCGGAGGATTGGCGCTGGCAACCAGGTCGAAACGGTCACCGGCCTTGAGCAGGACCTTGCCCTCGGCAAAGCGCTCGATGCGGATCTTCGGGCCCGGCAGGTCGGCGAGGATGCCGACTTCGACACCGACCCGCTTGGCGGCCTCGCGCACGGCTTCGGCGCGCGCCACCTGCGAGGACGGATCGCCGTGGGAGAAGTTCAACCGGACTACGTCGACGCCGGCGGTGAGCAGTGCATCGAGCACGCCCGGCGGATCAGTGGCCGGGCCGAGGGTGGCGAGGATCTTGGTGCGGCGCTGTGTGGTCGTCATCGAATGCGGCTTCGCCTGGTGCGTTTGCGTTGATCCGAGCGACGCTAGCACAGCTATGCGTTCATTCGGATTGAATACGCATGCAATCCGGGACGCGGGGCATCCATACCGTGGGGCATGTGGGGAAGTGGTCTGGAATCACCCCACCAAAAGCAGACCAGCGGTGAAGCGTCCCCTCTCCCTGGCGCTTCGCGCCTGTCCCTCTCCCGCAAGGGGAGAGGGCAGCAGCGGACATCAACCTCCCATCTCTCCCTCTCCCCTTGTGGGAGAGGGACGGCCGCGAACGCGGCCAGGGAGAGGGGGACGCGGCGCAGCCGCGCTCAGGCCGCCAGCAGTCCCTGCAGCTCGCCCGGCGCACCGGCCAGGTGCAGCGCCCCGGCTTCGCGCAGCTCGGCCTCACCGCCAAAGCCCCACAGCACGCCGACGTTGCGCATGCCGTGATGGCGCGCGCCTTCAATGTCCATGCGCCGGTCGCCGATCATCCAGCACGCTTCGGGGGCGACATCAAAGCGTCGCAGTGCCTCGCCGATCAGCTGGTCCTTGTGGCTGATGCTGCCATCCAGCGTCGCCCCGACCACGTCGTCGAAGCGATGCCCGAACGGCAGGTGGGCGGCAATCTTGCGCGCGTGCGGCTCGTTCTTTGCCGTGACCACTGCCAGGCGGTGCCCGGCCGCGTGCAGGGCCTCGATGGTCTCGCCGATGCCGACGTAGACCACGTGCTCGGCCCAGCCGTGGCTTTCGAAGCGGTCACGGTAATGCAGCACGGCCTGCTCGACGTGCTGCGGGTCGTCAAGCAGCGGACCGAAGCTGGTGCGCAATGCAGGGCCGATCCAGCGCCGCAACTCCGAGTGCGCAGGCACGGGCAATCCCATCTTGACCAGTGCGTACTCGACGCAGCGGGTGATGCCGACCGCCGAGTCGATCAGCGTGCCGTCCATGTCGAAGAACAGGGTTGCCACGTGATCAGCCGCGCGCCTTGAGCGCCGTCACTGCCGGCAGCTCCTTGCCCTCGAGGAACTCAAGGAAGGCACCGCCGCCGGTCGAGATGTAGGACACGTCCTGTTCGATGCCGTACTTGTCGACTGCCGCCAGGGTGTCGCCACCGCCGGCAATCGAGAACGCCTTGCTCGCTGCGATCGCGCGCGCGAGTGTTTCGGTGCCCTTGCCGAAGGCGTCGAACTCGAACACGCCGACCGGGCCGTTCCACACCACGGTGCCGGCCGCCTTGATCAGCTCGGCATAGCGCGCTGCCGTGTCCGGGCCGATGTCGAGGATCATGTCGTCGGCACCGACGGCATCGACCGCCTTGACCGTCGCCGGCGCGTCGGCAGCGAAGGCCGGCGCGACCACGACGTCGGTCGGAACCGGAATGTCGGCGCCACGTGCCCTGGCGTCGGCCATGATCTGCTTCGCGGTGCCGATCAGGTCGTTCTCGACCAGCGACTTGCCGACGTTGTGCCCCATCGCGGCGATGAACGTGTTGGCGATGCCGCCGCCGACGATGAGCTGGTCGACCTTGCCGACCAGCGACGACAGCAGCTCGAGCTTGGTCGAGACCTTGGAGCCGGCGACGATCGCCAACAGCGGCCGCGCCGGGTTGTCGAGCGCCTTGGCCAGCGCATCGAGTTCGGCCATCAGCAGCGGGCCGCCGGCAGCGACCTTGGCGAAGCGGATCGCACCGTGCGTCGAGGCCTGGGCACGGTGCGCGGTGCCGAAGGCGTCCATGACGTAGACGTCGCACAGCGCCGCGTACTTCTTCGACAGCGCCTCGTCGTCCTTGCCTTCGCCGACGTTCATGCGGCAGTTCTCGAGCAGCACCAGCTGGCCCGGCGCGACGTCGACGCCATCGACCCAGTCCTTGACCAGCGGCACGTCGATGCCGAGCAGCTCCGACAGGCGCCTGGCCACCGGTGCGAGCGAGTCAGCCTCGCTCCACACGCCCTCCTTCGGCCGGCCCAGGTGCGAGGTGACCATCACGGCCGCGCCCTTCTCCAGCGCCAGCTTCATCGTCGGCACGGCGGCGGTGATGCGCTGCTCGGAGGTGATGCGGCCGCCGTCGATGGGCACGTTGAGGTCTTCGCGGATCAGCACGCGCTTGCCGCGCAGATCGAGGTCGGACATGCGGACGATGGACATGGGGGTCGCTCCGGGTGAATGCGTAGCCGCGTATTGTCGCGGCCCCCGCCCCGGAATGAAACCGCCGCCCCCGCCTGCAGGCGCTCCCGTTTAGGCCCCGCCCTCGCTTCCGGGGTCGCGCGCCGCGTCCGGTCCGACCGTCGCCCTGGGCTGGCGCAGCAGCGTCAGCGCGAACGCGGTGACGACCACCGCGCCCAGCACCAGCACCGCCCACAGCAGCCACGACGTCCAGTCGCGGCGGGCGGCCAGTGCCGAATCGCCGGCGAGTACATGCGGCGCACCCAGGTACGCCGGGGCGGGCTGCCAATCGTTGCCACGTTGCCTGCGCATGGCATCGACCAGCTGCGGCAGCGGTGAATCGGCACGGCGTGCGCGGGCACTCCCTGCGGCCAGCGCGTAGGGCGCGGCCCCCTGCGCGAGGAACACGACCACTTCCGGCCGGTAACCCAGGCGCAGCACCGGTGCGCCGTTGACGGGCGCACTCGCGCTCAGGCGCCAGTAGCGGTCGCGCACGACCTGGTCCAGGGCGCGCGCCGCGGAACGATTGGCGCCTCCAGCCGAATCGACTTGCCAGGCCATCCACGGGCCGGCCCGCAGGCGCCAGTCGGCATCATTGGCATCGCGGCTTTCCAGGCGCCATTCGACGGCGTGATTGCCAGGCAGGGCGACATCGACCTGTTGCACCGGAAAGCGCCCTTCGATGGCGAACTCGAAGGCGTCGCGACCGGACTGCTCATGGTCGACACGCCGGCCGTGCAACGGCTGCCACTGTGGCCCCGGCGCAGCAGCGGACCGGGCCAGTTCCGCCGTGACCGTGGTAATCGCGATGGGCTGGTCGCCGCGGTCTGGAGTGAGCCGCAGATAGCGCATGGGGCGGCCTGCGGTTGCCGTCAATTCGATGCGCTGATGCAGCAGGCGGCGATCCTGGCGCTGCAGGTCGATCAGCCGTCCGCGCGTGGGAAGCGCCTGCCATTGATCCAGGTCGTCACTGCCTTCGACGTGATACCCCAGGTCGAGGGCCGCCGTCGGCTGCCACTGGAGCTCCAGCGCGGTGATCGCGTCGTGGACCTGGCTGGCGTCGACCAGCAGCACATTGCGCGGCAACGTCGCCGTGCCTGCACCGCTGACGCGTGCCTCGACGGTGCGCAGCCGGCCGTCGCCATCGATCCCGCCGACCAGCTCCCAGCCTCCGGCCGGGCCACCGACAGGCGTGGCCGGCAGTGTGAACCACGGCAACACGATGCGGCCCGGCGCCTGCACGAGCGGCTGCTCCGGCGCGAACAACGCCGATGGCACAACGATGCCATTGCCATTGCGCACCTCGAAGTCGCGCAGGTCCGCGGAGTGCAACCGGTGATACACCGACGCATCCAGCGTCACGCGATAGGCGCCGCCATCGTCACGGCTCAGCTTGAGTGGCCACTGCTGCGCAAAGTCCTCGTTCGCGACCGCGGGCGCGGTGAACAACAGGCAGGCGACCAGGGCGAGTAGCTTCATGGGCTGATGTCGAACTCCGTGCGCAATGCGCGGGGCGGCGCCGGAGCGAAATAACCGACCAGCGTGCACAGCAGGCCATAGGCGATGAACGAGGCGATCCCGAACATCGTTCCCAGGTGGGCGCGATCGACCAGGATCAGCTTGACCAGCACCACCGCCATCAACACCGCACCGGCGCGCCACAGATCGCGCTGCCCACGGCGTGAGCCCAGGATCCATCCGAACACGCCGAGCACGCTCCACACGATGGTCAGGCTGGTCTGCACCAGGCTGGTGGAGAACATCGATCCACCCCAGGCAACGCCGCCGGCATGGTGGACGGTGCGAAGGGTGATCACCGTGATCAACGCGAACCCGGCCGCGGCGAGCACCGGGATGCGCCGTTCACGCAACGCGTCCGACACCAGTGGCGAAGCCAGCCACGCTGCAACGAGGCCGACCACGGCCAGTTGCGCCAGGTCCAGCGGATTGAGCACTGGCAGCCACGGCAGCGGCGTGCTGCTGCCCGGTAGGGTCAGCGCCACTGCCGCGCCAAGCGACAGCGCGAGCATGAAGACACGCTGCAACGGCGCGCGCCATTGCTCGAAGCGTGCCGCCAGCGGTGTCGCGATCCACTGCGGACGCCACTGCACCAATGCCGCAATGCACCCGCATGGCAAGCCCAGCGCGGCGATCTGCCAGCCGTCACCCATGCCGGCCTGACCGGCCAGCTGATACAGGGACAGACCCGCAGCGAGTGCCCACGACCACAGCCACAACGAATGGGCAAGCGCGAGTTCGCCGCCTGCGTCGTCGCGCAGGCAACGCAGGCTGCGCCAGCCGGCGAGTGCGAACAGCAACCACGCCACGCCGCCCAGGCCCGCAAAGGGCTGGGCGTGCGATGCGTCCTGCGCGAGTGCCAGCGGCAGGGCCGCGGCCATCGTCGCGACCACGGTCCAGGCGAGCGCGCGCGCGGGGGCTCGCCGGTGCACCTCGGCCACGATCAAGCCGGTCACCGCTGCGAACATCAGCACGGCGTCGGGCCATTCCTGCGTCGTGACGAAGCGGTTGATCTCGTGCAGCCCATTGCCGCACCACCAGCCCAGGCCCCACAGGTAGTAGACCAGCGCCGGCGGGTCGGCGGAAACGCGTCGGTAACTCCACGCGCTGGCGAAGCCTGCGATTGCAATCAGCAACGCCCCCATGCACGCCGCGTTCAAGACCGGCGTCGCTGCGGTGGGGTTGTCGACAAGCCCTATCGCGAAGGCGCCAGCCGCCAGCAACTGCAGCAGCAGCCCGGCCACCTGCGGCAACCGGCGCTGCTGATGCGAGCCCAACCAGACCAGCGCGGCACCCTCGAGGGCGAACACACACGCGGTGGCCTGGGCCGACAACGCCAGCGGCACCGCCAGCGTGGCAAATCCCACGGCGAGCAGTGCGTGCGACATGGCCAGCGTGGCGAAGCGCTCGCGGCGGCGCAGCCACCAGGCCAGCGCCGCGTACACCACCGCCAGCACCAGCGCGCACGAAGCCAGTGCCATTCGCTCGCCTTCAAGCAGGCCTGCCTGCAACGAGAACGCCACCAGCGGCGTGCCGAACACCAGGCAGCCGTCGATCCGGTCGCGCTTTGCCTCCGGCCGTTGCTGCGCGTACGCGATGGGCACCAGCAGATAGCAGAAGAAGAACAGCAACAGGAAAGGTTCGGTGGTGGCGAAATGCTCGGGCTTGTAGCTCAGCACGCCCCAGATCGTTGCGATGCCGAAGGTGAAAACGAACCCCATCAGGTTCAGCACCCGCCACGGCCGCCACCAGGCGATGGCGAAGATGGCCATGTTCAGCACCGCGTAGTAGCCAAACAGCGCGACGTGGTTGCCGCTGCCTGTCGACAGCAGGATGGGCGCAAGGAATCCGGCCAGGATCCCGAGCACCGCCAGCGCGATCGCGTTCTGGCGTACCGCCAGTACGCCCGCGCCAGCCACCAGCACCACGCTCAGGGCGAATGCGACCCCAGCCGGGAGCATCTGGTAGAACCGGAAGGCCGAGAAGATCACCAGCAGCAGCACGCCGATTGCGCCGCCCTGCAGGCTCAACGCGAAACTGCGCTTGGCCTCGCGCTGGCGCCAGCCGAAGACCAGCGCGGCCAGCGCCGCGGCGGCAATGCCGGCCAAGCGCAATTCGACCGGCATGCGCATCCAGCCCTGGTCGGACGCGTAGTTGAGCAACGCGGCGATGCCTGCGAAGAACACCAGCACGCCGACCTTGACCGGCACGTTGCCTTCGGTGAACCACCTGCGTACCGCACGCGTGGCCAGGTCGATGACGTCAGGGCGCGGCGGCTCGCGCGACACGCGCGTGTACTGCGGCGCGCGTTCCCGCGCGGGCGCGGGCAACGGTTGCGCTGGCGGCTGCGGCGGTTGTTGCGGCGATTTCTGCGACCGCGGCGGTTGCACGGACGGCTCTGTCGGTGGTGCGACGGGACGTCCGGCGGGAGTCGGCGCAGCCGACGGTGCGGCGGCCGACGGCGCCTGGCCGCGCATCCATTCCTGGAGCGTCGGTCCGTCGTCCTGTTCCCGGACGACCGCCTGCTCCCGAGCGGCCTGCGCTTGAGCGGCCTGCTCCCGAGCCACGTGTTGCGCGCGCAGCTGCGTCACCTGCGCCTCGAGGACGGCGACGCGCGTCTTCAGCCCCCCGATCATGGCCAGCGCGACGATCAACAACACCGGTACCGACAGCACCAGCAGCACGACAATTCCAATCCCGCCAGCCATCCGTGGGCCCCCTGTTGTGGATCTGGGCACACCTTACCGCAAGCGCGCGTGCCCGGTTCAGCCAGGGGCGCTCCAGCCGCTCGCACAACATTATGTGTTGACCAACCCGCACCACCCCACTATGTTGTGCCCGTCGGTGCCGACCTCGCGGTCGGCTTAAAAGGGAAGTCCGGTGCGGCCACGCTCGAAACGAGCGGCCAACTCCGGCGCTGCCCCGCAGCGGTAGTGGAAACGAACGCCGTCATGGCACTGGGCATGGGCCTGGGAAGCGACGGTCAGTAGGTGAGGCACAGCCTCGCGTCCAGAGCCCGAAGACCTGCCGACAACCGCGCGTTGCACACCGCGCGGTGACCGGCCAGCGAGTCTTCGGAGGGAAGACGGTCGGTGTCGCACGGTGGCGCCCGCTTCTTGTCAGGAACGCGTTCGCCACCCCAGGACCGTCTCGGCCTGAGCGACGCCGCAACCGCAATCTCCGGAACCGCGCCACGCTGCCCTTCGAGGGAAGGTCAGCCAGCCGTGCGCCCACGCACCGGAGCAATCAGCATGACCACCACTACCCAGACCCTGGACCGTAGGAGCCAGCTTGCTGGCGATCCGAGCCATGACGATGCGGCTATCGCCAGCAAGCTGGCTCCTACCACCCCCGCCGAGTCCGCCGGCTTCACCCTGACCCCGCCGGCCGCCAACCTCACCATGACGGTGACCAAGCGCAACGGCCGCCGCGACCCGGTTGACCTCAACAAGATCGTGCGCGCGGTGACGCGCAACTGCGACGGCCTGTTCGCGGTCGATCCGATGCGCGTGGCCACGCGCACCATCTCCGGCCTCTACGACGGCGCCACCACGCGCGAGCTGGACGAACTGTCGATCCGCACCGCCGCGTTGCTGACCGCCGAGGAACCCGAGTACGGCCGCCTTGCCGCGCGGCTGCTTGCCGGCGTGATCGAGAAGGAAGTCGCCGGCATCGAGATCCACGCGTTCTCGCAGTCGGTGCAGCGCGGTTTTGATCTGGGCCTGATCAACGACCGCCTGCTGACGTTCGTCCAGGCCAACGCGCGCAAGCTCAACGACGCGATCGATCCGATCCTCAACCAGCGCTTCGACTACTTCGGCCTGCGCACGCTGTACGACCGCTACCTGCTGCGCCACCCGACCGCGCGCACGGTGATCGAGACGCCGCAGCAGTTCTTCCTGCGCATCGCCTGCGCACTCAGCGAGGATGTCAGCGACGCGCTGGCGCTGTACCGGCGCATGGCGCAGCTGGATTACATCCCCAGCTCGCCGACGCTGTTCAACTCCGGCACCACGCACGAGCAGCTGTCGAGCTGCTTCCTGCTCGACTCGCCGGAAGACTCGCTGGAGAGCATCTACAAGCGCTACATGGACGTGGCCAAGCTGAGCAAGTTCAGCGGCGGCATCGGACTGAGCTACACCCGCATCCGCTCGCGCGGCTCGCTGATCCGTTCGACCAATGGCCTGAGCAACGGCATCGTGCCGTGGCTGAAGACGCTCGATGCCTCGGTCGCGGCCGTGAACCAGGGCGGCAAGCGCAAGGGCGCGGCCTGCGTGTACCTGGAGCCTTGGCATGCCGACGTCGAAGAGTTCCTCGAGCTGCGAGACAACACCGGCGACGAGGCACGGCGCACGCACAACCTCAATCTCGCCAACTGGATCCCGGACGAGTTCATGCGTCGTGTCGAGGCCGACGCCGACTGGTCGCTGTTCGATCCGTCACGGGTGCCGCAGCTGACCGACCTGTGGGGCGAGGCCTTCGAGCGCGCCTACCACGCCGCCGAAGTGGCAGGCCTGGCGTCGCGCCAGGTCAAGGCGCGCGAGCTGTACAGCCGCATGGTGCGGACGCTGGCGCAGACCGGCAACGGCTGGATGAACTTCAAGGACAAGTCCAACCGCGCCTGCAACCAGACCCTGCGCGAAGGCAACGTGGTGCACCTGTCGAACCTGTGCACCGAG
>DATDBI010000327.1:0-12930 GCA_036524915.1 Lysobacter sp.
TGCTGCCGTTGGCGGTGGCGATGCCGGCGGCGTCCTGGCCGCGATGCTGCAGCACCGTCAGGCCGTCGTAGAGCTGCGCCGCGACGTCGTTGTGGCCGACGATACCGAGAATGCCGCACATGGTGATGAGTCCTGCTGAGTAAAGAGGGTTGTTGCGTGCGCGGCCGTCAGGCCTCGCTGACCGGCGCCGGAAGCGCCTGGTCGTTTTCATGTGCCGGCGATTGCGGCGCCGGTAGATCTCCTTGTCGACCCTCCAGGTCAACCTGCGCTGCCACCCAGTCGGGCAACCACGTCCGCAGCCACCGTGCGCCCGGCACGAACACCGGCACCACCTGCGATTGCTGCCATTGCGCCTCGCGGGGCATGGCCGTCAGGCCCAGCAGCAGGACCAGCGCGCAGGCGACGAACGCGCCACGCGCCACACCCAGCGCCAGACCCAGCAACCGGTCCAACCCCGACAGGCCGACCGACTGCACCAGCTTGCGTACCAGCCAGCCCACCAGGCCGACCACGATCATCACGCCGATGAAACTCAACGCGTAACCGGCAAGGAGTTCGCCGGGGCCGGCGTCGCCATCGCCGGCCAGTACCAGTGCGACCTGCGCACCGAAGCGGAATGCCGCCCACCCGGCCAGCACCCACGCTGCCAACGAGGCCAGCACGCCGACGAAGCCGCGCATCAGCCCGAACAGGGCCGACGCCGCCACTACCGCCAGCAGCACCCAGTCAATCGGGCTCATGTGCTGCGCTCACGTTCTGCCTGGCCTAGATGGGGTCAGGGATGCGGTCGGACAATGCCGCTGACGCCCAGCTTCGCCGCGACCTGGCCCTTGAGCTGGTCGGCATCGGCGCGGCTGGCGACCGGCCCGACCCGGACCCGGTTCAGCACGCCCTTGTCGGTGCGAACCTGCTCGACGAAGGCGCTGAAACCGGCCGCGCGGGCGCGATCGCGCAGCTTTCCGGCCTCTTCCGCACTGCCGAAGGCGCCGAGCTGGACGGCGAAGCCGGTGTCGGCAGCGGCCGGGCGAGCCGGCGCGGCAGCCGGGCTGGCAGCGGCAACGGTCGCAGGCGTCGGCCTGGTGACGGGTTTGGCGGGTTCGACCGCCGGCTTGGCGGGCGACTCGACCGCGCGCTTGGCCGGCTCCGGCGGCAGCTGCGCGGGGCGCGCAGCCGGCGTCGAATCCGCCAGCGGAACGGGCGCCGAGACCGCCGGTGCGGGTGCCACGGCCGCGGTCTGCGCGGCCGCTTCCGGCGCGGCAGTGTCGGCATCGAGCGTCACGACCTTGGCGTCAACGTCGCTGCGCACGCGGGCTGACTGCAGGCGCGCGGCCTCGGCCTCGGCCTGGGTGGCATACGGGCCGATGCGGACGCGATAAAGCGTGCGACCGCTCGCCGGCGCGGCTTCCTGGTAGCC
Source organism: Lysobacter sp. (assembly GCA_036524915.1). Lineage (GTDB taxonomy): Bacteria > Pseudomonadota > Gammaproteobacteria > Xanthomonadales > Xanthomonadaceae > Lysobacter_J. The sequence goes on from DATDBI010000327.1 coordinate 1,415, forward strand.
CGGCAGCTGCGCGGACGCGAGCGCCTTGACCACGCGATCGGCGTCGGCCTGGGACGCATAGCTGCCAAAGCTCACGGCGTAATTGCCGCCAGCGGTTCCGGCAAAGGTGGGGTTGGCGTCATCGGCTGACGGCGCGGCAGTCGGGGTGGTCGTGGTATCGACCGTCGGCAGCCTGTCGGCGTCCCCGGCATTCATTCCGACCGCGCCACCCTGCGGCGCCTGGCCTGGCGTGACCAGTGGCAGCTCGCGCGTCTCGAATTCGCCCTGCGGGGCGTCGGGAAGCTTGAGGGGTACGTCGGAGGCTCCGCTTTCGGGCGCCGGGCCCTTGATCAGCATTGGCAGGAAGATCACCGCCAGCGCGACCAGTACCGTCGCGCCGATCAGTCGCTGTTTCAGGGCAGGTTCCATCGGGTCTCGCACACCGCAGGCGGATTGCCGCGCGAATTATACCCTCGCCGCCCGCCGCGACCGCGCCTCGGCGAAAACCTGCCGCGTCGCACCGTTCAGTCGCGACCCAGCCACTCCAGTGCCGCCGCCGCCGTGTGGAACGAACCGAACACCAGCACGCGGTCGCCCGGGCGTGCATCGGCGTGCGCCTGCCGCAGCGCATCCTCGACCTGATCGTGCCGGCTTCCGGCCACTGCCGCCGTACCCTGCAGGCGCGTCGCCAGCGCCTCGACCGTGCTGCCGCGCGGGCCCGGCAGGCCGGCCAGATGCCAGTGCACCACCTGCGGCGCAATGGCCTCGACCACGCCAAGTACATCCTTGTCGGACAGGGCGGCATAGACGGCATGGACGGTGCCGGCCGGCGGATTGGCGCCCAGCCAGGCGGCCAGCGCACGCGCGGCCTGCGGGTTGTGGCCGACATCGACCACCACCTCCACGCCTTCCCGCTCGAAGCGCTGCAGCCGCCCACTGACCTCGGCGCTGGCCACGCCCTGCGCGATCGCCGCACGCGACACCGGCTTGCCCAGTGCGCGCAGCGCGGCGATGGCGACGGCGGCGTTGCGCAATTGCACCGGCGCGGCCAGCCGCGGCATCGGCAGGTCCTGGCGGTAGCCCACCTCGCGCCAGCGCCAGCGGGGCGCCTGCGGCTGGTCGTCGCCGGCGAGCGATGCCGGCAACATCTCGAAGAAGAAATCGTTGCTGATGCGCCAGGTCGATGCGCCGATGCGGTAGGCATGACCCAGCACGCTCGACGGCGGGTCATCGTCGCCCAGCACGAGCGCCTTGCCCATGCGCGCGATCCCGACTTTCTCCGCGCCGATCGCCTCGCGTTCGTCGCCCAGATAATCCTGGTGGTCGAGATCGACGGTGGTGATGATCGCCACGTCGGCGTCGACCAGGTTGGTCGCGTCCAGGCGCCCGCCCAAGCCGACTTCGAGGATCGCCAGGTCCAGCCCGGCGCGCTCGAACAGCCACAGCGCCGCCAGCGTGCCGTACTCGAAATAGGTCAGCTCCACTTCGCCCCGTGCCGCCTCGATCGCCTCGAACGCGGCGATCAGGTCGGCGTCAGCCGCGTCGGCGCCGTCGATGCGGATGCGTTCGTTGTAGGCCAGCAGGTGCGGGGACGTGTACGCCCCGACCTTGCGTCCGGCCGCGCGCGCGATCGCCTCGATGAAGGCGACCGTCGAGCCCTTGCCATTGGTGCCGCCGACGGTGATGACCTTTTTCGCCGGGCGCTTCAGGCGCAGGCGCCGGGACACCTCGGCGATGCGCTCCAGGCCCATGTCGATGGTCTTGGGGTGGATGCGCTCGATATGGTCGAGCCAGTCGGAAAGCGTGCGGGTCATGGCGCGCATTATCGCTTGTGCGTGCGCCGATGGCGGGGATACCCCTGATGGCGAGCGGGCCCGCTCCGGCAACGCCGGTTACAGCGCCCGGTGCACCGCTTCGCCGAACAGCAGGGTGTGGTGGCTGCAGTCGTTGAGGCGGACCACCTCCAGATGATCCACGTCGGCCCCTTCGAGCAGGTTGATCGTCGTCGGTGCCTGGCGGAAGCTCCACAGCCGCGCCAGCGGGATGCCCAGCACATGGCACAGCAGCACGCGGTTGACCGCATCGTGGGCGACCACCAGCAGCGTGTCGTCGTCGCCGAGGCCATCGGTGGCCCGCGCGAAGGCCGGCCAGGCACGGTCGAACACATGCTGCAGCGACTCGCCTTGGGGCATCAGCACCTCATGCGGTGCGTCGCGCCAGGCTTGCAGCCGCGCGCCGTCGCGCTCGCGGATTTCGCTGGCGAGCAGGCCTTCCCAGGTGCCATGGGCGATTTCCATCAGGCCCGGATCGAGGGTCAGCGGCAGGTCGCGCTCGCCCAGGGCGAACTCGGCGGTCTGGCGCGCGCGCGTCAACGGCGAGGCCACGGCACGGGTAATCGGCAGCTCGCGCAGGCGCTCGCCAAGCGCGCGCGCCTGACCGATGCCCACGGGCGACAGCGGGATGTCTTCCTGGCCCTGGTAGCGGCCTTCGGCATTCCACGGCGTCTCGCCGTGACGGGCTAAGAGGATGCGCATGCGTTTTGTCTGTGGGGTTCAGGAAGAGGCGACAGCACCGCAGCGTAGGCAAATGCCGGCGGCGGCACAACCGTTGCACTGGCAACCGCTGCGCGCGTGAGCGAGGATTCGCAGGATTCGATCGAGGAGTACCACCATGGTGCAGCAGGTGAAAGGCGAGTTCGAGGTCAAGCGCACGCCGGAAGGCGGCTGCGACCTGGGCGACGGCGTCGTCGCCGGGCATTTCCGTTTCGACAAGCGCTTCCACGGTGCGCTCGATGCAACCGCGGTGGTGCACATGCTGGCAGTGGGCACCGAGGTCGAGGGCTCTGCGGCGTACGTCGCGGTCGAACGCATCGCCGGCGCGCTCGATGGCCGCACGGGCGCTTTCCTCACCCAGCACAATGGCACCCTCGACCGCGGTGCGCCGACGTTGTCGGTCGCCGTCGTGCCCGATTCGGGCACGGGTGAACTGAAGGGACTGACCGGGCGCATGACCATCGACATCACCGACGGCAAACACTTCTACACGCTCGACTACGAGTTGCCGCAGCAGGAGTGAATCAGTGAGGGTCCCGGGTGCGCTTGGATCACCCGGGCCAGTTCGGATTACTTCTTTTCCGGAAGTCCCAGTTCCTGCAGCAACTGCGGCGCCGGGTAGACCTCCTGCATGATCCAGCGCATGTAGCGCTGATCGACCGAGATCATCCGGGTCATCGCCGGATCGAACACCCAGTTGCTGCTGACCGACTCCCAGTTGCCGTCGAACGCGAGGCCCACCAGCTTGCCCTGTGCGTCGAGGACGGGCGAGCCGGAATTGCCACCCGTGATGTCCAGGTCCGACAGGAAGTTCACCGGCACCGTGCCGAGCTTCTTGTCGGCCAGGCCGCCGTAGTTCTTCGCCGCGACCGCATCGAGCAGCGCCTGGGGCGCGTTGAACGGGTCCTGCCCGGTGGCCTTGGCCGCCACTTCTTCCAGACGCGTGAACGGCACCTGCTTGCTGCCATCGAGCTTGGTGTAGCCGGTGACGCTGCCGAAGGTGATGCGCAGCGACGAGTTGGCGTCCGGGTAGACGAACTGGGCCTTGCTCTTGCGATAGTCGGCCACCGCCTGCAGGTACAACGGACGCGCCAGCAATGCGTCACCGGCGCGCGCCTTGCCTTCGTTCTCCAGCTGCAGCACCGTCGGCATGATCGCCACGGCAAACTGCATCGCCGGGTCCTTGCTCTTCTCCAGCTCGGCGCTGCTGGCGGTCATCAGCCGCAGGCGCTGCTCGGTGATGCCCAGGTTGGTTTTGGCGAGCTTGTCGAGGGCGCGATTGATCGCCTTGTCGTCGCTGCCGCCGAGCCACTTCTCGATCGCGGCAATGCGCTGCGACGCCGGCAGCTTGGTGTACTCGCGCAGCCAGTAGGCCTGCAGCTGGCGATCCATGGCCGGGACATAGCGGCGCTCCATCTGTCGCATGCCACCTTCAAATGTCGCCAGGTCGCGCTGCTGGTAGCCCTGCTCGCGCTGCGGATCGGGCTTGGCGCGCTCGAGCGACAACCGGTACAGCTGCGTTGCGGCACCGAGCACGCCGGTGCTGCGCAGCTGCCCGAACACGAGATCGCGTTCGCGATTCACCCGCGCGGCATCGTCGAGCGCCATCAGCCTGGCGTGCGCGGCGAGCGCGGGCTCGCCCTTGCCGCCCTGTTGGCGCAGCCAGTCGAGCACCGCGGTTTCCTCGGCCTGCTTGCGATTGGCGGCGTCGATGCGCCTGAATCCTTCGAGCTGGCCGTCGTAATTCTTCATCGTGTTCTGCCAGCCCTTGACGGTGCTGGCGTACTTCACCGCGACATCGGGGTTCTTGCGCCCCTCGGCCTGCACCAGCGCCACCATGTCCTTGTAGTGACCGCCGATGGTCGGATAGGTCCAGCTTGCGGTTTCCTCGAACTCCTCGGCCAGCGCGTAGCGCGCAGTGCGGCCCGGATAACCGGCCACCATGACGAAGTCGCCTGCGCCAAGCGGCTTGTCGGCGAACTTCAGCCACGTCTTTGGCTGATAGGGAACGTTGTCGGGCGAGTACGCGGCCGGCTTGCCGTCCTTGCCCACGTATGCGCGGTAGAACGCGAAATCACCGGTGTGGCGCGGCCACGTCCAGTTGTCGACCTCGCCACCAAAGTTGCCGACGCCGGCCGGAGGCGCGTACGCCAGGCGCACGTCGCGGATCTCGAGATTGCGGAACAGGCGGTAGCTGTTGCCGCCGGAGAAACTGTAGAGACGGCAGCGGAACCCCGGCTCGCGTTCGCACGAGGCCACCAGCTGCTTCTCGATGGTCTCCAGGGCGGTGGTGCGGCCCAGCGCATCGGGCGCGGCGGCAATCGCATCTTGCACCTGACGCGTCACGTCCTGGATGCTGTCGAGCGCGTAGATGCGCGCATTGGGACCAGCGGAGACTTCCTCGCCCGGCGTGGCGGCGTTGAAGCCGTCCTTGATGAGGTTCTTCTCGGGGGTGGAGTTGAGCTGTATCGCGCCGTAGGCGCAATGGTGGTTGGTCACCACCAGGCCCTGCGGCGAGACGAAGCTGGCGGTGCATCCGCCCAGCGACACCACCGCGGCCATCGGGTCACCGGTGAGATTGGCCAGCTGCTTCGGATTGAGCTTGAGGCCGGCCTTCTTCAGCGGGCCGGCAATCTCCGGCAGCTGCTGCGGCACCCACATGCCCTCTCCTGCCCGGGCGACGCCGGTGGTTCCAGCCATCGCACCCAGTACCGCAACTGCCAACACCGCATGACGCATGCATCCGCTCCGAGCAGGAAGATCAACGGGCGAGTCTAGCCCGCCTCGCACCACGACGACCATCGCAGCAATGGCACCTGCCATTCAGCTTTGCCGCATGAGGGTTCTCTGATTACTCCGCCGGCAGGTTCATTTCCCGCAGCAGATGCGGTGCCGGATACACCTTGGCCAGCAGCCAGCGCAGGTAGCGCATGTCGACGTGGATCGCGCGCTTGTAGCGCGGGTCGAACATCCAGCTCGCACTCACCGCTTCCCAGTTGCTGTCGAAGTTCAGTGCGATCAGGTCGCCTTTGGCATCGAGCACGGGCGAGCCGGAATTGCCACCGGTGGTGTCGAGGTTGGTCATCACATCGACGGTCTGCATGCCCAGGCTCGGCTCGGCCGTGCTGCCGAAATCGCCCTTGGCGATGGCATCACGCAGCGGCAGCGGTGCGTTGAAAGGCTCCTGGCCGGTGTGCTTCTCGACAATGCCCTGGACCGTGGTCAGCGGCAGGTAATGCACGCCGTCGCGCGGGTCCATCGCACTGATGCGACCGTAGCTCACGCGCAGCGTCGAGTTCGCGTCCGGATAGACCGCGCGTCCCTGCGATTTACGGAAGGCGATCAGCGCGCGCATGTACGCCGGGCGCAGGCGCAACAGCTCGCCGGCGCTGGTCTTGTTCTCGTCTTCCAGGCGCTGGATCGCCGGCAGCAGCGTCGCCGCCGCCTTGAGCAGCGTGTCGTTCGACTTCGCCAGCGCGGCGCGGTCGGACTTCATCGCCGCCAGTCGCTGCGCCTCGTCGCCCAGGCGCGTGCCCGCGTACAGCGCGTCGAGACGGGTCTTCAGCTGCGAAGGCGTGGTGCCGAAGACGGCATCGAATTCGGCCACGTGCTGCGCTGCGGGCAACGCCTGGTACTGCTTCAGCAGGTCGGTCAACAGCGCCTTTTCGATCGCCGGCGCGTAACGCCTCTGCACCTGCTTGAGCTGGCCTGTGATCAGCACTTCGTCGCGCTGCTGGTAGCCGGTTTCACGCTGCGCGTCGGGCTTCGGGCGCTCCGCGGCCCAGCGCTGCAGCGTGATCGCCGAGCGCAGCAGTTGCGTCTGCGACTGGATTACGCCGAGCAACTGGTCACGCTCGCGGGTCGCCACGCCCTGGTCGATCACCGTCTGCGCGGCGGCGATGTCGGTGCGGGTCGCGGCGGCATCGGGCTGCTTGTCGAGCCAGCCATACATGGCCGCTTCGTTCTCGCGCCGGACCCTGGCCGCATCGCTGCGACGCAGGCCATCGAGCTCACCCTGTGCACGCTTGAGCGTGTTCTTCAAACCGCGAACCTGCGAGGCGTAGCTCACGCGCGCGGCCTCGTCCCTGCTGCCACCGGCCTCGATCACGTCGATCATCCGCTGGTACAGCGCCACACGCGCCGGCAGCTGCCAGTCGATCTGGTTGGCGAACTCCGACGCCATGCGATGACGGAACGTGACGCCCGGATAGCCGGCGAGCATGGCGAAGTCGCCATCCTTCACGTTGCGCGTCGAAATCTGCAGGTGCGCCGGCGGCACGTACGGCACGTTGTCGGCGGAATAGTCCGCCGGCTTGCCGTCCTTGCCGACGTAAGCGCGCAGCAACGTGAAGTCGCCGGCATGGCGCGGCCAGACGAAGTTGTCGACTTCACCGCCGTAATTGCCGATGTCGTTGGGCGGCGCATAGACCAGGCGCACGTCGCGCAACTCGAGCTGGCGCACCAGATAGAAGTCGGTGCCGTAGTACATGTTGGCGATGCTGCAGCGATAGCCCGGCTCGCTTTCGCACTCGGACACGGCGACCTTGCTGGAGGCATCGATCGCGTCGTAATAGGCGCGCCCGCGCTTGCCGCGTGCACCGGCGAGGATGCGGTCGGTGACGCGGTCGAAACCGGTCGTGACCAGCACGCGGTAATCGGGATTGGCAGGCAGCTCACCGCTGCGGTCGCTGGCAACGTAGCCGTCGCGGATCAGGTCGCGTTCGGGCTTGGAGTTGTACTGGATCACGCCAAAGGCGACGTGATGGTTGGTCAGCACCAGGCCGTCCTTCGACACGAACGCGCCGCTGGCGCCACCGACCTTGACCACCGCATTCATCGGCGGTTTCGCCAGTTCGGCCAGGTCGCCCGGCTTGCCCTTGAAGCCGGCCGCCTTGAGCTGGCGGGCGATGTCGGGCAGCTGCGACGGCATCCACATGCCCTCGTCGGCATGGGCGGCGCCCGCCCCCACAGCCAGCAGCAGCGAGACAGACAGGGCGGACAGACGGTGGCGCATGGTCGGCATGACGGGAGTCGGCAGCTTCGGGAAGCCGGCGACGATAGGCCAATACCGCCGGCCCGGGCAAACCCGCCCCCCGGCCCGGGCGGGTCGGCGGCGTATAATTCCCGCCTCTTTACCGCCAATCCGCGGACGTTCCCAAATGACGCAAATGATGAAAGCGCTGGTCAAGCGCGAAGCTGGCAAGGGCATCTGGATGGAAGAGGTGCCGGTCCCGGCGCCTGGCCCGAACGAGGTCCTGATCAAGCTCGAGAAGACCGCGATCTGCGGCACCGACCTGCACATCTACCTGTGGGACGAGTGGAGCCAGCGCACGATCAAGCCGGGCCTGGTGATCGGCCACGAGTTCGTCGGCCGCATTGCCGAAGTCGGCCCGGGCGTCACCGGCTACAGGATCGGCCAGCGCGTGTCTGCCGAAGGCCACATCGTCTGCGGCCATTGCCGCAACTGCCGCGCCGGCCGCCAGCACCTGTGCCCGAACACCGTCGGCATCGGCGTCAACCGCAGCGGTGCCTTCGCCGAATACATCGTGATGCCGGCCAGCAACCTGTGGCCGATCCCGGACCAGATCCCGAGCGAACTGGCCGCCTTCTTCGACCCCTACGGCAACGCCGCGCACTGCGCGCTCGAGTTCGACGTGGTCGGCGAGGACGTGCTGATCACCGGCGCCGGCCCGATCGGCATCATCGCCGCGGGCATCTGCAAGCACATCGGCGCGCGCAATGTCGTGGTCACCGACGTCAACGACTTCCGCCTCAAGCTCGCCGCCGACATGGGCGCCACGCGCGTGGTCAACGTCGCCAAGACCTCGCTCAAGGACGTGATGGCCGACCTGCACATGGAAGGCTTCGACGTCGGCCTGGAGATGAGCGGCAACCCGCGCGCCTTCAACGACATGCTCGACTGCATGTACCACGGCGGCAAGATCGCCATGCTCGGCATCATGCCCAAGGGCGCCGGCTGCGACTGGGACAAGATCATCTTCAAGGGCCTCACCATCCACGGCATGTACGGCCGCAAGATGTACGAGACCTGGTACAAGATGACGCAGCTCGTCCTCAGTGGTTTCCCGCTCGGCAAGGTGCTGACGCACCAGCTGCCGATCGACGATTTCCAGCAGGGTTTCGACCTGATGGAATCGGGCAAAGCCGGCAAGGTCGTGCTGAGCTGGAACTGATCGGCAACGATTGGCGGGCGCCCCGACGCGCCCGTCAATCGAGCAGGGCCACGCGCAACCCGTCGCGCCACCAGCACCACGCCAGCACCGCGAACATCGCGGTCAGCCACAAACCGACGTGCCACTCGAGCACGTTGTCCCATCGATCGCCCGACGGCGAACCGGCCAGCGCATAGGCCAGCGCCACCGCGGTCACGCCAATGGCGAGAAACCCCCACGCAACCACCAGCAGCGGCACGCAGGCGCGCGGCCGCGGCTGCACTCGCGTCAACGCATGCAGAACCAGCAACAAGGCGATGTAGCTGCAGCCGAAGTACAGAAACACCCCATAGCGCCGCAGCACCTGGTACACCGCACCCTCAGTGCCCAGGAACGTGGCATAGGTGCCCAGAAACACACCCGCCGACAGCCCCAGCCATGGCAACACCCGCGCTCGACCGTACTCCCGCTGCCGCAGCCACATCGCCGCAGCCAGCCAGCACAGCGCCTGGATCGTCGCGCACGGCAGCATCACCATGCGAAAAAGATGGTTGCCCAGACCGTGCCGTGCGGCACGGCTGATCGAAACGCAGCCTTCCCAGTACGGATTGCACGAGGGAATCAATCCGTCGCGAATCGACAGCCACCACGCCAGATGGCTCACCACGAACGGCAGCAGCGCCGCGAGAAATGGCAGAGGCCACAGCGGCAGTGTCGTGCGAAGGGGGACGCCCGAGCTCATGGCGACCGATGGTACCCCTGCGCTCCGGAGACGTTGCAACGAAATGCCGAGCGTTGTCCGCCGGGTTGGGGATTGCTCCGCAGCGGGCCATGGAGGGCCCGCGCCCCGCATCGGACAGGACGTCCGCCTGCGGGGCGGAGCAATCCCCAACCCGGCGGACGACGCCCTCCCGCAGTCGGTGCCCTGATGCGCAGCCATGCACCCCAAGCACCCGCTAAAATGCCCGCTTGCCGCAGCGCCCTGCCACCGACGGAAGACCGCCATGCCCAACTCCCCCGCCCTGACCGCCCGCTACGCGGAAGAACTCGACACCATCCGCGCCCAGGGCCTGTTCAAGGCCGAGCGCGTGATCACCTCCCCGCAGTCGGCGCAGATCACGCTCGAGGATGGCCGCACGGTGCTGAACTTCTGCGCCAACAACTACCTCGGCCTGGCCGACCATCCCGACGTCATTGCTGCCGCCAAGGCCGCGCTCGATACCCACGGCTTCGGCATGGCCTCCGTGCGCTTCATCTGCGGCACCCAGGACCTGCACAAGCAACTCGAGCAGACCATCGCCGACTTCTTCGGCACCGAAGACACCATCCTGTATGCCGCCTGCTTCGACGCCAACGGCGGCCTGTTCGAACCGCTGCTCGGCGAAGACGACGCGATCATCTCCGACGCCCTCAACCATGCCTCGATCATCGACGGCGTGCGCCTGTGCAAGGCCAAGCGCTTCCGCTACGCCAACTGCGACATGGCCGACCTGGAGAAGCAGCTGCAGGCCGCCGATGCCGCCGGCTGCAAGACCAAGCTGATCACCAGCGACGGCGTCTTCTCGATGGACGGCTTCATCGCTCCGCTCGACGAAATCACCGCACTGGCGAAGAAGTACAACGCCCTCGTCCACATCGACGAATGCCACGCCACCGGCTTCCTCGGCGGCAGCGGCCGCGGCTCGGCCGAAGTGAAGGGCGTGATGGACAAGATCGACATCTTCACCGGCACGCTCGGCAAGGCCATGGGCGGCGCGCTCGGCGGCTTCACCACCGCGCGTCGTGAAGTCATCGAGATGCTGCGCCAGCGCTCGCGTCCGTACCTGTTTTCCAACTCGCTGCCACCGCATGTCGTCGCGGCCGGCATCAAGGCCTTCGAGATGCTGTCCTCGGCCGGCGAGCTGCGTGACCAGCTGGCGGCCAACACCGCGTATTTCCGCGAACAGATGAACCAGGCCGGCTTCGACATCAAGCCCGGCGTGCACCCGATCTGCCCGGTGATGCTGTACGACGCGCCGCTGGCGCAGAAGTTCGCATCGCGGCTGCTCGAAGAAGGCATCTATGCGATCGGCTTCTTCTTCCCGGTGGTGCCACAGGGCCAGGCGCGCATCCGCACGCAGATGTCGGCCGCGCACACGCGCGAGCACCTGGACCAGGCCATCACGGCCTTCGTGAAGATCGGACGCGAACTGGGTGTGGTGAAGGGCTGATCTTCACGCACGATGTCGCAAAAGCAGAAAGGCCGGTCAATGACCGGCCTTTCTGCATTCCACCCGACGAGGACGAGTGTGCTTACTTGCCCTTCGCGTCGCTCGCGACCTGGGCACCACCCGCTGCAGCGGCAGGCTGCGCGCCCGGTGCACCCTTGGCGACACGGATGCCACGCGCCTTCATCCAGGCATCGAACTCTTCGGCAGTCATCTTCTTGCCGTTCTGGTGCATGTTGAAGCGATACGGCGTGTTGTCGAATTCGGTCTTGGGCTTGTACTCACCCGGCGCGGCTTCGGCAGTCGCCTCGGCCTTGGGTGCTTCTGCCGCGGGTGCGGCTTCGGCGGTCTTGGTCTTCTTGCCTGCGGCGACCATCACGCCCTGGTCCATGCGCACGGCCGAATGCCCCACGTCGGACTTCACAACGGCACCCTGAGCGCCCATTCCGGTGTGCGCCGCGGCGACACCTGACACGAGCAGCAACGAAACCACCATCGACATCTTGCGCATCTCAACTCTCCCCACGACGAAGTTCGGCGCAGTGTAGGCGTCAAAACCGCGCAAAGGAAACGTTAAAAGAGTGATATCGCCCACATTCCGACAC